>CAYLLY010000042.1:0-17250 GCA_964384595.1 uncultured Nitrospirales bacterium | reverse complement strand
CGCGGCGTTGGAGGAGTTCGAGCATCGCAGGAAGGCGCCTTCGCCGAAAAGGATGCCGGCGAAAGAGGGCGCGTGGGCGAGGAAGGGGTCGGGCTGGCGAAGGGCGGCGGGGGTTGTCGGACTTGTGGTGAGCGTGGGGTTGGCGAGTGCCTGGTATCTCACGCAGCAGCCGGTTTCTTCTCCCCCACCGCGTCCTTCTCCTGCGAAGGTGGAGCCACGGACTTCGTCGGATGCACAAAAGGCCGAGGAACAGCGGAAGGCCGAGGAACAGCGGGTGGCGGTCTTGTCGAGTGAGGTGGAGAAACAGGAGGCGCGGCTGGCCGAGCTCAGGCGGTTGGAGGAGGCGGCGCGCCGGGCGGCGGCGGAGCAGGTGGAAATCGCACGGAAGGAAACGGACGAGCGGGTGCGGGAGGCCGAACTGGCCAGGAAGCGGGCGGAGGAGGAGCAGAAGGCGGAGGAGCAGCGAGTGGCGGCATTGGGGTTGGAGGCAGCAGAGAAAGAGGCGCGGCTGGCCGAGCTCAGGCGGTTGGAGGAGACGGCGCGCCGGGCGGCGGCGGAGCAGGCGGAAATCGCACGGAAGGAAACGGACGAGCGGGTGCGGGAGACCGAACTGGCCAGGAAGCGGGCGGAGGAGGAGCGGAAGGCGGAGGAGCAGCGGGTGGCGGAGGCGAAGCGGCAGCAGGAATCCCGGGTGCCGAAGCCCGCCGCGCCGCCATCGCTTGAGAAGACGATCGTGGGGAGGGACGGCGCGCCGATGGTGCTGGTGCCATCTGGAGAATTCCTGATGGGAAACCAGGCGGACGAAGACGCCCCGCCCCACCGCGTCTATCTGGACGCGTTTTACATCGACCGGTATGAGGTTACCAACGCCCGGTACCTGAAGTTCGTGGAAGCCACCCGGCATCGCGCGCCTCAGCACGTGGTCGATCCTCAATACGATCTCTGGGTGGGCGCGGCGCTTTCGCTGGGCGTCGCGGATCTACCTGTGGTCAACGTGGATTGGTCCGACGCGGACGCGTACTGTCGATGGGCCGGCAGGCGCTTGCCGACGGAGGCGGAATGGGAAAAAGCGGCCCGCGGAACGGACGGCAGGCTCTATCCTTGGGGCAATGAGGAGCCCAGCTTCGCGCGGCTGAACTTTTCGCGTCGCTGGCAGGGCGCCCATACCCTCCAGCCCGTCGGTAATTACGAGGCGGGAAATTCGCCCTACGGGGCGCAGGACATGGCCGGCAACGTGTGGGAATGGGTCAGCGATTGGTACGACACGGGCTCGTACGCGGCGGGCCCGGCGCGTAATCCGCAAGGGCCGTCGTCCGGATCGTCGAAAATCCTCCGCGGCGGGTCCTGGACGAACTCCGCGGACACCGTCCGGGCGACGCACCGCCGGGAAGAGGCCCCCGAAACGCGCAACAGCGACAGCGGCTTCCGCTGCGCGCGCAACGCGAATTAAATTTACAAGTCGCCCGCCAGATAGATGCTGCCCGTCGGCTGCGGGCGGCCGCCGGCCGGCTCCACGCTCACGGCGAACTGCTTGATCTTCGTGACCTCGGGAACGTTCTGGAGCATCACGCGGCCCTTGTGTCCGCGATCGAGGGAGAACACGCCGGCGCTGACCGGCTTCGGCGTATCGGTGATGATCCAGAGTTGGTAGGTCTTGCCCGCCGGCAGCGCCGGGAGGTTGTTCGCGTAGAAGAATCCCCGGCGGGTGTCCGGTTCCACGAACACCATGGCGTAGGCGTCCTTGGCCATGTCGGTCCCGCTCAGCGACGCCATCCTGGCATAGGGGGAGGAAAAGATGCGCGCGATTTCCTCGGTGGATTTGCCCGGACGGGAGGCCTGGAGGACTTCGATCTGCTCCTGGTGCTTGGCCAGGAGCTCGTGAGTCGTTCTCAGGGCCTGGATGGAGCGGTTCAACTCCGACGTCGCCTTGCCTAGGTCGCGCTGACGCTCCTCAAGCGCGCGTTCGAGATCGGACGCCTTGAGGTTGGCCGTGGTGAGTGCCATTCGGTCCTCGACATAGGATGCGCGCTCTGCTTCGAGTGTGACAAACAGGTACGCCGCATACGCGCCGACGCCCAGGAGCAGCGTGCCGAGGGAGGCGGCAAGCGCCAGGGACTGACCGACCGGCCGGTCTTGCCAGGAGGAAGACTTCCGGCGGATCTGCGGCGGCTCCGTTGCGGCCTGCCATGCGGCAGGTTGCGGGGCCGTATCCGGCGGCGGGGGCGGGATGCTCATCTTCGCCGGGGACGCTTCCGGCGTTGCCGGAGGCAATGTCAGCGTCGCCTCGGTCGCCGGAACATCCACTGGAGCGTCTATCGGAGTGTCCTGGCCGGCGATCGCCCGCATGACTCTGGCCTTGAGCTCGGCCGGAGGCGTTGTCGACGCCAGGGCATACGGCAGCATCGCCGCCGTGCTCTGGTACTGTCTGAGCAGGGTGCCGCAGTGCGGGCACCCGGACGCCAGGTGCGATTCCACCTCGCGGGCCGAATCCGGCTCCAGCGTGCCGAGGGCGTACAGGCTCAGGTTTTCTTCCAGTTGCTCGTGGTCCACGCGTTCACCTACTCGGTCAAGCCGAGATCCTCTTCCCATAAGGGTTGAAGGCCGTCCCGGAGCTTTTCCATGGCCAGCCGGACTCTGGTCTTGATCGTGCCCAACGGCACGTTCAGCCGTTCCGAGATCTCCACATGGGTCAGCCCCTCGTAGTACGCGAGCTCGATCGCCTGGCGCTGCACCGGCGGCAGGGTCTTGATGGCCGCCCCCACGAGGGCCTGGCGCTCGTGGGCCGCCAGTATGTCCACCGCGTCCGTGCCCGAGGCGATCAGGTCGGAGGCGGGTGTGTCGTCGAGCGAGGCGGTCGCGCCCTTCCCCCGGGAGCCGGACGCGCGCAGCCGGTCGATGGCGCGGCTCCTGGCCAGCGTGACCAGCCAGGCCATCGGCGTCCCGCGCGCGCGGTCGTAGTTCGAGGCCTTGCGCCAGACCTCCAGATAGACCTCCTGCAAAAGATCCGCCGCGTCCCCCTGGTTCCCCACGATCCGCGAGACGAGGGTGAACAGCAGCGAACTCGACTGGTCATAGAGTTGTTCGAACGCCGCCTGATCCCCGTTGGCGACTCGGGCCACGAGGTCGGGAGCGACGGTCGAAGAACTCTGCGGGATCGGAGCGTCCATGCGCCTTGTCGCGGCCCTCTAAGGGAATCCAAGGGGCGCATCATACCATTTACGGATACGGACGGCAAAAAGTTGCGTCCGGGGAAAATTTATCAGAAAGACGCCGATTTGAAATCGACCGGGGGGAAGAGTACGATTCCATCCACACGGGTTATAAGGGTTCTCCATGCTGACTCCGAGCCGATGGGCCCAGTTCACCTCCTGGTGGCGGCGGGCCGCCAGACGCCTGGGAGTGGAATCCCAGTGCGAGGCCTTTCTGGCTCCGGAGTCGGGAGGGATCGAAGCCCTTATGAAAGTCGCCGGCGCGCAGGGAGACCTCGATTACGTGCTCTTCGTGCTGCTCCGGTACTGGGTGCCACCCATCCTGCCTCCGGCGGGCAAGGAGCGAATGGTGAAAGGTGATGCCGACTACTGGATTGAATCGGAGCGGGTCCTCAAGCAGGCCGTGAGCCGGCTGCGCGAGCTCCGCCCCTTCCTGCAGATGCTCACGGAATCGCATCCCGGACCCAGTCCGCAGCCGCCCGCGCAGCAGGCGGCCGGTTCCTCGCCGCCCGAACTGGATCTCTCGGCGTTGCTGGAGGGGATCGCCGAGGCGGCGGGGAGGCTCGGCGGGCCGGATTACACCTCCGTGATCAAGAGTCTCAACTCCACACCGTTCCGCCAGGTGGTCCACTTCCGGCATAACAAGAAGCACAGCACCGAAGTCTGGGTGGTCTTCCTGCTCAAGGAACATTTGCGGTCGCTGGGGCTAGGCAAGGACCGGGCCTGGCCGGTCGTGTGCGAGGTGGTGACGGCGGCCGGCGTGCGCAACGCGGAGGGGGAGCCGTACCAGCCCGACGAGCTCAAGTCCTGGTGGACGAAGCAGTGGCCGCGGTCCTACGCGTTGCTCGCCGCCAAGGACGCCTCCGTCCAGCCCACCGAGTTCGCCTACCAGAGCGACTACCAGTGGTTCCAGGCGTGGATGACTCACCAGATCGAAACGCAAAACGAGTGAAGATCCCGTTTGTTGTGTGCGTGTTGGCGCTCGTCCTGACGGCGGGCTGCGATTTCAAGCTCACGCCGAAACGGCCGACGCTTGACCTTCCTCCTCCCACAAGCTCCGAAAAAGCCAATGAGCTGGTCGCATTAAACCGGAGGGTGCAGGAGCTTCAGCAAGGCGGGAAATATGCCGAGGCGATCCCTCCGGCGCAACGGGTCGCCGAGCTGTACGAGAAGGACCTGGGGCCCGAGCATCCATACGTAGCGGCGGTGCTCACGACCCTCGCTGAACTCTATCGCGCGAACGGGGAGCACGCCAGGGCGGAGCCGCTGTTCCAGCGAGTGCTGGCACTCCACGAAAAAACGCTCGGGCCGGGCCATCCCGATGTGGCGACCGCCCTGAACAATCTGGCGCTGCTGTATGACGCAACGGGCGACTACGCGAAGTCCCGCCCATTGTACCAGCGGGCGCTGGCCATCCGGGAAACAGCCCAGGGGGGCGGCCATCCCGATGTGGCGACCGCCCTGAACAACCTGGCGGCGCTGTACGACGCGACCGGCAAAGCCGACTGGGCCGAACCTCTCTATCAGCGGGCGCTGGCGATCCGCGAGGAGGCGCTCGGCCGTGAGCATCCTCTTGTCGCGGCTGTCCTCAACAATCTGGCCGTGCTGCTTGAGGCGACCGGTAGCCCGGCCAAGGCGGAACCCTTGCACCAGCAGGCGTTGGCGATCCGCGAGAAGGCATTCGGGCCCGGCCATCCGGAGGTGGCCGCTTCCCTGAACAATCTGGCCGACCTGTATCGCGCGACCGGCGGCTTCGCGAAAGCCGAGCCCCTGTACCGGCAGGCGCTGGCGATCCGCGAGAAGACGCTGGGCGCCGGGCATCCCGATGTCGCGACGACGCTGAACAACCTGGCGGAACTATATCGCGCGAGCGGGAGCGACGCCCAGGCCGAGCCCCTCTACCAGCGGGCCCTGGCGATCCGCGAGAAGGCGCTCGGTCCCGAGCACCTGAAGACCGCCGCCACCCTCAACGGCCTCGGCGCGTTGTATGAAGCCAGGGGCGACCACGCGAAGGCCGAGCCCGCATACCGGCGGGCGCTGGCCATCCGGGAAAAGGTCAAAGGCGTCGACCATCCGGATGTCGCCGTCACGCTCGGCGCGCTCGCGTCGCTCTATAAAAAAACCGGGGACTATGCGCAGGCGGAATCCCTGTATCGCCGGGTGATCAGGATTCAGGAGAAGGCGCTCGGCCCGACCCATCGCAAGCTGGCGGCGCATCTCAGCAACCTGGCTTCGGTGTATGAAGCCGCCGGGAACTACGAGAAGGCGGAGCCGCTGTACCGTCGGGTGCTGGAGATCCGTGAAACAGCGTTGGGTCAGGAGCATCCCGCCGTGGCGGCTGACCTGAGCAACCTCGGCGGGCTTTACGCCGCCCTCGGGAATACCGAACGGGCCGAATCGTTCTACCGCCGGGCGCTGGACATCCGTGAGAAGGTTCTCGGCACCGGCCACCCCAGCGTGGCGACCGAGATGAATAATCTGGCGGCCCTCTATCGCGAGGTCGGGGACCGCACAAAGGCGGAGTCCCTGCTGAAGCAGGCGCTGGAGATCGATGAGCTGTCAGTCGGGCCGAACCATCCTAACGTGGCGACCGACCTCAACAACCTGGCCGCCCTCTATCGCGACGCGGGGGATAACGCAAAGGCAAAGCCGTTGTTGCAGCGGGCGCTGGCGATCGACGAGGACGCGCTCGGGCCGGCTCATCCCACGACGGCGTCCTCACTCTACAATCTGGCGCGGCTGTACCAGGCCATGGGAGAGAACGCGCGCGCGGTGCCGTTGTTCCGCCGCGCGCTCGCGATCCAGGAGCAGGCGTTGGGCCCCGACCATCCCGGGACGGCCGACGCGCTCGGCAGCCTCGCGACGGCTTATCAGGCCGTCGGGGAGTTCGCGAAGGCGGAGCCGCTGGCCCGCAGGGTGCGACTGATCAGGGAGAAGACCGTGGGCCCCGACCATCCCTCGGCGGCGCAGTCTCTCCTCACGCTTGCGGGGCTCGCCGCCTCGCAGCAGCGCCATCGGGAGGCGGCCGACCTCTTCAAG
Organism: uncultured Nitrospirales bacterium; assembly: GCA_964384595.1. Classification (GTDB taxonomy): domain Bacteria; phylum Nitrospirota; class Nitrospiria; order Nitrospirales; family NS-4; genus SCTG01. The sequence continues at coordinate 11,002 of CAYLLY010000042.1, read as the reverse complement.
CGGGGGCTCGCGCTCCAGGAGAGACAGATGCAGAAACCGGCATTCTTGCGATCCTTGGCCGGAGACGCATTCATGTTCCTCTCGTTGCTCCACCAGCACATGAAGGGGAATCGGGACGCGGCACATGATGGGTTGGAACTGGCGCTGCGTCGCAAGGGGGGCGTCATCGACGCGGAGTTCTGGGCAAGCGAGGAGATGCGGGATCGGTTGCCGGAGCAGGCCCGGAAGGAGTGGGACGAGCTGGATGCGGCTCGCGGCGAGCTGGACCGGTTGGCCCGCCATAAGCCGGACAAAATGGGTTTTGATGTGTACCGGGAGACGCTCGCGGCGGTGCATCGGCGGATCGAAACAGTGGAGCAGCGCCTGGCCGGCGAAAGCGCGACGGCGGCCATGGCGCTTCAGCACAAGACGATCACCGTGGAAGGCGCGGCGGCGGTTCTTCCGGTAAATTCCGCGCTGGTGGAGTTTGCGCGTATCCGGGATTTTGATTTCGCCGCGGGGAAATGGAAGGCATCCGGGCGCTACCTGGCCTTCGTGCTGCGCAAGTCCGGGGATGTGTTTCTGGCCGATCTCGGCGACGCAGGCAAGCTGGAAGAGCGGGTACGGCGCGCCTTGGAGGACGTCCGTGGTTCGATCAAAACGGACGATGTCAGGTCCGCGAAGAAGCCATCTGTGAAGAAACCACGGGGCCGTCCTGTGTTCCAGCCCGGTTTGAGGTCCCTCGAGGATCTGCACGCCGGCCTCTGGGCCCCGCTGGAGCCGGCTCTCGGGAGCGCGGACAAAATCCTGCTCAGCCCTGACGGGCTGTTGAACCTGGTTCCCTTCGCGGCTTTGCGGGACGGGCAGGGACGCTCGTTGGTGGAACGCTACCAACTGGCGTACCTTGCCGGCGGCAGGGAGTTGGCCGGCGCCGAAGGCGCGTCGCCACGGCCGGACAGCGAGCTACTCCTGGTCGCGAACCCGGCCTTCGGATCCCCCAAGTCGCGCTTCTCGCCGCTTCCCGAAACGGAGCGGGAAGGGCAGGAGATTCCCGCGGTCATCGGCGCCGATGGAGGAGTGAAGGCAGTACTGGTCGGCAAGCTGGCGACGGAGAGTGCGGTGAAAGCTTCCCACAGCCCACGAATCCTGCATCTGGCGACCCACGGATTTTTTCTCTCCGATGAGGTGATCGCCCTGGATTCGGATGCGTTCCAGAGTTCTCCGAAGCGAGGTCGTTCCGGGAAGAAGGGGGCGGCAGCCCTGCGGTACGAGAATCTGCCCGGCCGCTCGGGGCTGGCCCTGGCCGGCGCGAATTTCGCGGGGAAGACAACGGAAGGCGACGATGGGCTGCTGACGGCCCTGGAAATCGCCGGCCTGAATCTGTGGGGGACGGAACTGGTGGTGCTCCCGGTATGCGAAACCGGCGCAGGGAAGGTGCAGAACGGCGAAGGGGTCTTCGCGCTGCGGCGTGCCTTCGCGCTGGCGGGGGCGAAGAATCTGCTGATGAGTCTTTGGCCTGCCGGCGATGAGGTCACCGCGCGCCAGGTGAAAGCGTTTTACCGGAAGCTGCAAGCGCTGCCTCCCGCGGAGGCGCTGCGGCAAGCGCAACTCGAATCCATCCGCGAACTGAAGGCCAAGTACGGCGTGCCTCCGCCCGGACTCTGGGCGCCGTTCATCCTTCAAGGCGCGCATGCCCTGGGGCCGTAAGGTGCCCAGATCCATTGCCCAATGGTGTCAGACACCGGTTTTCGTGCTGGCGCTGTGTCTGGTCGCCGGCTGTTCTACTGCGATAGACACCCGCCTGATGAGCGCGGCGTCGAACGACAATGTCGGCGCAGTCAAGGCCTTGCTGGGGCAGGGCGCCAATGTGAACGCGCGGGACGAGCATGGCCAGACCGCGTTGTATCACGCGTCCTGGAAGGGGCGGACGGAAGCCGTGAAAGTGTTACTGGATGCCGGAGCCGACGTGAATGCTGGGAATCACGTAGGGGGGACCGCTTTGATGGGGGCGGCGTGGAACGGTCGCGCCGAAATCGCTCGGGCTTTGATCGCGCGGGGCGCGGATGTCAACGCGAGGAACTCGGTCGGCGGAACCGCCATGATGATAGCGGTCACGCAGGGCCATGCCGAGGTCGTCCGTACCTTGCTGAAGGCCGGTGCCGATGTGCGCGCGAAAAATGACCGGGGCCTGACGGCCCTGAACCTGGCGGTCGCATCCGGCCGCCGGGAGATCGCAGAGCTGCTCGTTCGAGCCGGTGAGAGGGAATAAGCCGCTGCTCCCTATCCTTTTCAGCCACACTGTTGCGGAGAAGACACGGTGAGAAACGCCGCTTTTAATTGGCGAAGCGACACCCAACGTATTGATTCATAATGAAACAGGAAATTGGTACGCATGATGCAGTGGTTCTGCCGCAGAGGAAGTCAGGTTGTTAACGCTCACGCACACGCAAGGAGGGAGGATCATGGAAGAGAATCGCGCATCACATGCAAAGGCAATGGCGTTCATGTTTGTGGGGGGCGCGGTGCTCGGCGCCGTCGCGGGCATGCTGTTCGCGCCGAAGTCGGGCGAGGAGACCCGCAAGGAGATCAAGGACTACGCGTCCAAGGTCAAAAGCGAGGTCGTGGACGCCGCGCAACGCACCAAGGCCGGGATCGAGGTGGCTATGGAAAAGGGGCGCGCGCTGCTTTCCGAGTCCAAGGCCGCGTAGCGTTCGATCAGAGAGCCGGCGCAGGCCAGGGTCGCCGCTTGGCCTGCGCCGATTTCCCCTTGTGTTCTCCCGCCTTCTGAATTGACACCCTCCGGATATTCTGCTACCGTTTGCCCCTTTGAAGCACGGATTACCTCGCCTGATCAGCTTACGCACTTGGAGGAATCACGGGGTGCCTCACGGGTTTTTTAATCGGGCTGTCCTCCCGGTCGTTGCTGTTTTTGTCTGTGCTTTCCTACTCTTCGGAGCGTTCTCCCTCGCAGAAGCCCAACCGGACGAGGCCACCCTCTTCACCGAGGGCTACCAGGCGTACCTGAAGGGGGAGACCGAACAGGCGATCGCGACGTTGACCGATGTGCTCAAGCAGTTCCCGAACGGACGAGTGAACGACCTGGCCCTGTATTGGCTGGGAAAGTCCTACCAGAAGGCCGGCCGCACCCAGGAAGCCCTTGCCGCATTCCGTGAGCTGAAGACTCGATTCCCGCAGAGTTCCATGTTCGGTCACGCCTCCCGGCAGATTGCGGCCCTGGAGAAGAAAGCGCTGCCTGAGCAGGCGGCGCCGCCGCCCGAGCCGAAAGCGGCGGCCAAGCCGCCGGTTGAACCGCCTGCAGAGGTGAAACCCGAAGTTCCGCCGAAAGTCGTGGCCAAGCCGGAAGCGCCGCCCCGAGAGGCGGTGAAGCCTCCCGTCGAGCCGCCCCCGCCGGCGGTCAAGCCCGAGGCTCCGCCGAAGGTTGCGGCTAAGCCCGAGCCCAAGCCACCGGCTGAACCCAAGCCGGCCGTCAAGCCTAAGCCTGAGACTGTGCCCAAGAAGGAGATCGTTAAACCGGCTCCGGCGAAGCCGGGCCGCATGCCGCCGTCGAAGATTCCGGCGCGTCCGCCCCTGTCCGCGCCTCCCGCCGGTGAGTCGGTGTTTCTCGTCGTGGAGCGGGTGGCGGGCCTGGAGGTGACGGAAGTGGGAGGCCGCTACGTGGCCATCTCAGGGGACAGCGTCGCGGTGCCGTTCGGCGTGACGAATCGCGGGAACGCCGAAGACGCGTTCCTGCTCATCTCAACGTTACCGCCCTCCTACCAGGCCGTTTTTTTCCATGATCCTGACGGGTCCGGCAGGGTCAGGGCTGAGGAACCGTCCGTGACCGAGACGCCGCGGCTCAGCACCAGCCAACGGGCTCGGTTCGTGCTCAGGGCCCGCCTGCCGATCGAGATGAGCGACGGCGCGGGGCAGCCCTTCGAGATCAAAGTCTCCTCCAAGGCCGACCCGGCTGTATCGCAGGCCGCGCCGACGACGCTCGTCGCCTCCGCTCCCGCGCTGCGCGGGACGTTCGCGTTGGACCGGACGAAGGTCAAGCCCGGCGACGCCGTGTCGTACACCTTGTCCCTCGCGAACATCGGGTCCGCCGATGCCCGGTCGGCTCGTGTCGTCGTGTCCTATCCGGGCGCGCTCAGGCTCGTGCAGGTCGCGCCGTCGGCCTCATCGGTCGATCCGCAAGTGAATACGGTCACGTGGGACCTCGCGCGGCTGGCGCCGAACGAGCGGCCTGCCGTGCGGCTGGATTTTCGTGTCGCGGATGACGCCCTGGCCGACCAGGACCTCGGCGTCCGGGCCGTGCTGCAATCCGCCGTGGGTGAGCAGACCGTGTCCGTCGTCTCGGCGGTCGTCAAAGTTGAAGCGGTGGCGGGTGTCCGCATGGCGGGGGCGGAAGCGTTCCGCACGGTGTTCCCCCGTGAGACGGTGCTGCTGCCGTTCACGCTGAGAAACACGGGCAACGGCCCGGACCGCTTCGTGCTCAAGAGCCAGAGCGATCTCGGTGGCGGGGTCACGGTGGTCGAGGACCGGAACCGCGACGGAGTCCGCCAGCAGGACGAGCCGGTAGTGGAGGTGACCAGGCTGCTCAATCCCCAGGAAGAGATCGCGCTGCTGGCCGAGCTGGCCGTGCCGTCTGATGCGCCCGACGCGAAGCGGCATTCCATCCGGCTGGCGGCGGCGTCGGAGCGCGCCCGCTCGGTGATCGCGGAGACCGGACGTCTCGTCGTGATCGCACGGCCCGTCGTGGCGGTGGCGACCCAGATGGCGGCCAAGGAAGGCATTCCGGGCAAGGTCTTCTCCTATCGGCTCGTTGCCACGAATACCGGCACCAGCCCGGCCCGGCGTGTGCTGGTATCCGAAAGTCTCCCGCCCGAGCTTGAGTTCGTCGACGCCCAGCCGAGACCGGGTCAGATCGAGGGGCAGCGGCTCGCTTGGGAGATCGCCGATCTCGGCTCGGGACAGCAGGAAGTCCTCACGGTGGGCGTGCGAATCAAGCAGGGCGTTCCGGCGGGCACTCCCGTCCGAAAGTCCACCATGGTCCGCTACCGGGACATGAAAGATCAGGTCTATGAATCAAGCCCCGGAAGGGAAGGGCCATAGCGTCGGCCCGGTCGGATGGTTGGGCGTGGCACTGGTCGTCGTCGCCGCGTCGGCTTTTATTGTCTCCTCGCCGAGATACTCCCCGGAGTCGCTGCCGAAGAAGGATCAATTGAGAGCCGTCGCGGCCGCGTACGCGCTCGCCGCGTTGTGGCAGCGGGCCCCCGTGGACGCGGACGCCTTCGAGGCGGCGCTGGCCGGCGGCGCCGATTTTTCGGCGGCCGCCCGCATGCTCGGCCTGCAGGCGCGGTCGGTTCGCGTGACGCCCTCGGACATCTTTGACGCACGGCACCCGATGATCCTGCTGCTCAAGGAAAGCCCTGATGTCGTCGTGACCCGCGAGTTTCTGGAAGGCCGCCAGAGGAAGGCCGGGGCGCGCTACGTGGTGCTGGCGGAAATTCACGGTGACGACGCTGTGGTCCTCGATCCGATCGTCGGGCGGTTCGCCATGCCTGTGTCGGATCTCGTCGAGAGCGTGGGGGGCGCCGGGACCATGTGGGTGCCTCACCCTTGACGCCCACGGCCTAATCCGTTAAAATATCCCGCTAAGTATCGGCCGAGACGACTCCTGCCTTTCTTCCTATATTCCCGGCCCACGCTTACACCGTGTCCGTGGCAGTTTCAGGGTAATGCAGAGAGCGCACAGGCGCCTCGGTAATTCGTACGAAGACTCAGTGGAGAAGATATGCCTCGATCACATGAACTGAAGAAAATCAGGAATATCGGCATCATGGCGCACATCGATGCCGGCAAGACCACCACGACCGAGCGCATCCTGTTTTACACGGGCGTGGCGCATAAGATGGGCGAAGTCCACGACGGGGCGACCGTCATGGATTACATGGAACAGGAGCGGGAGCGGGGGATCACGATCACGTCGGCGGCCACGACCTGCGAGTGGCGGAAGCATCGGATCAACATCATCGACACCCCGGGCCACGTGGATTTCACGATCGAGGTCGAGCGCTCGTTACGGGTCCTGGACGGCGCCGTGGCGGTGTTTGACGCGGTGCAGGGCGTGGAACCGCAATCGGAAACCGTCTGGCGGCAGGCTGATCGCTACAAGGTGCCCCGCATCGTGTTCATCAACAAGATGGACCGGATGGGGGCGGATTTCTACATGAGCGTCAAGAGCATCGTGGACCGGCTCGGAGCGCGCCCGGTCGCGCTCCAGTTGCCGATCGGCCGGGAGGGCGAGTTCAAGGGGCACATCGACCTGGTCGCCATGAAGGCGATTACTTTCAAGGATGAGACCAAGGGCGCCAAGTACGACGTCGGCGACATTCCCGCGGACATGGTCCAGCAAGCGAAGGACTACCGCGAGAAGCTGATCGAGTCGGTCGCCGAGTTCGACGATACGGTGATGGACAAGTACCTGAACGGCAAGGATCTGACTGAAGATGAGATCCGGCACTGCATCCGGATCGGGACCATCGCGATTAAAATCAATCCGGTCCTGACCGGGTCGGCGTTCAAGAACAAGGGCGTGCAGCATCTCCTGGACGCCGTGGTGGATTACCTGCCGTCGCCGGTGGACATCCCGCCGGTGGTCGGCTACAGCCTGGACGGCGAGTCCAGAATCGAGCGGAAAGCGTCCGATGAGGAACCGCTGTGCGCGATTGCCTTCAAGATGCTGAACGATCCGCACGTCGGCCAGTTGACGTTCGTGCGGGTCTATTCGGGCGTGATGACGCAGGGCATGAACCTCTACAACGCGAACAAGGACAAGTCCGAGCGCGCCAGCCGGCTGGTCAAGATGCACGCCGACAAACGCGAAGAGATCGACGCCATCTACGCCGGCGAGATCGCGGCTGTGGTGGGCCTGAAGCTGGCCACCACGGGCGACACCCTCTGCGAGGAAAAGAAGCCGATCAAGCTGGAGATGATGAAGTTCCCCGAGCCCGTCATCTCGATGGCGATCGAGCCCAAGACCAAGGCGGACCAGGAGAAGATGGGCTATGCCTTGAACCGGCTGTCCATGGAAGACCCGACGTTCAAGGTCAAATCGGACGAGGAGACCGGAGAGATCGTCATTTCCGGCATGGGCGAACTGCATCTCGAAATCCTCGTTGACCGCCTGAAGCGGGAGTTCAAGGTGGAGGCCAATACCGGCGCGCCCGAGGTCTCCTATCGGGAAGCCATTACCGTCGAGGCGGAAGGGGTGGGCAAGCACATCAAGCAGTCCGGCGGCCGCGGGCAATACGGGCATGCCGAGATGACCGTCAAGCCGGGCGAACCGGGAACCGGGCTGGTCTTTGAGAACGATATTCGAGGCGGCGCCATTCCGAAGGAATACATCGGCCCGATCCAAAAAGGCGTGGAAGAAGGCATGGCCATGGGGCCCCTGGCCGGGTTCCCCCTGCTGGACGTGGAAGTGCACCTCGTTGACGGGTCCTACCACGAAGTGGACTCCAACGAGATGGCCTTCAAGATCGCCGGCAACATGGCCTTTAAGGACGCCATTCTGAGAGCCAAGCCCGTCCTGCTGGAACCGATCATGCGGGTGGAAGTGGTGACACCCAACGAATACACGGGCGACGTCATCGGCGATCTCAATTCCCGGCGCGGGCACATCGTCGGGATGAACACCCGCGCGACGGCCTCGGTCGTGGAGGCGTCGGTGCCGCTGGCGACCATGTTCGGCTACGCGACGGTCGTGCGCTCGAAGACCCAGGGCCGCGCCACCTTCACGATGGACTTCAAGGAATACCAGCCCTGCCCCAAGCCGGTGCAAGAGGCCATCATCGCCAAGTACACCGGGAAAGCCTGAAAAATGGGGACAGTCCCCCTCGCTTAAAGGGGACTGTCCCCATTTTTCTGTTACAATGCGCTCATGGAACGGGCGCATCTTCTCAAGCTCTACACGCAGATGCTCCTGGTCCGGCGCTTCGAGGAGCGCTGCGCCGAGATGTATGCGCTCGGCAAGATCGGCGGCTTCTGCCATCTCTACATCGGCGAGGAAGCCGTGGCCGTGGGCGCCGTGGACGCGCTCCGGCCGGATGACTACCTCTTTTCCGCCTACCGCGATCATGGCCATTGTCTCGCCAGGGGTTCGGCCCCCAAGCGCGTCATGGCCGAGCTCTTCGGGCGAGCCACCGGCCTGTGCAAGGGGAAGGGGGGCTCGATGCACCTGGTCGATGCGGAGCGCCGGTTCATGGGGGGCTACGCGATCGTCGGGGGGCATCTGCCGCTGGCCGCCGGCGCGGCCTTCGCGGTGAAGTACCGCGGCGGCGATCAGGTGGTCCTGTGCTTCTTCGGCGAGGGGGCCGTGCCGAGCGGCGCCTGCCATGAGACGTTGAACCTGGCCGCGCTTTGGGACCTGCCGGTCCTGTTCCTCTGCGAGAATAACCGCTACGGCATGGGCACGCCGGTCGAGCGCGCGGTTGCGCTCTACAGCGATGTCGCCCAGACGGCTTCAGCGCACGGCATTGAAGCCAGACGGGTGGACGGCATGGACGTGCTGGCCGTCCGTGAGGCGGTGAGCATGGCGGTCGACCATGTGAGAACGAAGCGGCGCCCATACTTCCTGGAGGCGCTGACCTACCGGTTCCTGGGCCATTCGATGGCCGATCCGTCCCACGGCCACTACCGCACGAAAGCCGAAGTGGATGAGGCGAAGAAACGCGATCCGCTGCTGTTGCTGAAAACCCGCCTTCTGAGCGAGCGCCAGGCGGGCGACGACGACTTCAAGCGGATTGAACAGGAAGTCGCCCAAATCGTCCGCGAGGCGGTGGAGTTTGCCGACGCCAGCCCGTTCCCTACTGAAAAGGACCTGGAGGAGGACGTATACACATAAAATGAAGGCGACGTACCGGGAAGCATTGAACCAGGCCTTGCGCGAGGAGATGCGCCGGGACGACCGGGTCTTCCTCATCGGCGAAGACGTGGCTTATTACCAGGGCGCGTTCAAGGTCAGCAAGGGCTTCCTGGAGGAGTTCGGCCCGCGCCGCGTCGTGGACACGCCGATCACGGAATTGGGCTTCACGGGCCTCGCGATCGGCGCGGCGATGGCGGGGCTCCGTCCGGTGGTGGAGGTTATGACGTTCAACTTCGCCATCCTGGCCATGGACCAGATCGTCAACAACGCGGCGAAGGTCCGCTACATGTCGGGCGGGCAGCTCAGCGTGCCCCTCGTCATCCGGGGGCCGGGCTCGGCGGCGCACCAACTGGGCGCGCAGCATTCACAGAGCCTGGAAGCCTGGTTCTGCCATGTGCCGGGTCTGAAAGTGGTCGCGCCCGCCACGCCATACGACGCCAAAGGGCTCATCAAGAGCGCGATCCGGGACGAGAACCCCGTCGTGTTCATCGAGGCGCAGTTGCTGTATCCGACTCAGGGAGAGGTAGGCGACGGGGACTACACGATCCCGCTCGGAGTCGCCGAGGTCAAGCGCCCCGGGACGGATGTGACGCTCATCGCCTATTCGAAGATGCTGCTGGTCGCGCTGGACGCGGCCGCGAAGCTGGCCCAGGAAGGGATCCAGGCGGAAGTCGTCGATCCGCGCACACTGAGACCGCTGGACCTGACCACCCTCGCCGCGTCGGCCAGGAAGACCGGCAAAGTGGTCATCGTCGAAGAGGGCTGGCCCGTTGCCGGGCTCGGCGCACAGATCGCCGAGAGTCTCTATCAGCGCGTGTTTGATCACCTGGACGGTCCGATCCTCCGCGTGACCGGCCGGGACGTGCCGATGCCCTATGCGCGCAACCTCGAAGATGCCGCGGTTCCGGACGCGGACCGGGTGGTGGCCGCGGTCCATCAGGCGCTGTACCGGAAATAACGCCATGGCCAGCCGCGTGATCATGCCGAAGCTGACGGACTCGATGGAGGAAGGCGTCGTCGTGAAGTGGCGCAAAGCCGAAGGCGAGCGCGTGGAGAGCGGCGACGTGCTCGCGGAGATCGAGACCGACAAGGCCGTCATGGATCTCGAGGCCTTCGCCTCGGGCACGCTCCGCAAAATCCTGGTCCCCGAAGGGACGACCGTGCCGTCGGGCGCCCTGATCGGCGTCATCGGTGAGCCGGAGGAGGACATCCAAGAGATCATGAGTCCATCGCCGTCGCCTTCCAGGCCCGCCGAACGTCCCAAGACCGCTGCTGCCCCTGCTGAGCCGGTGGCGGAGGGCGAGGCCCCGGCGTCGCCACGGGTGCGGACGCTGGCACGCGAGCGCGGCATCGATCTGCGGAGCGTCCAGGGGAGCGGCCCCGGCGGGAGGATTGTCGAGCGGGATCTCGAACCGTTCCTGACCGGGGAGGACCAGCCCGCCGTGCGGGAAATTCTCCTCACGCAGATGCGCAAGGCCATCGTCAGGATGACGACCCAGAGCAAGGCGCCCGTTCCCCATTTCTACGTGACCATCGAAGTGGATATGGCGGAAGGCCTCCGGGTGGTGGAGGAGTCCAAGAAGCCGCCCGCGCGTGTGCCGGTCTCGATCAACCACCTGATCATCGCCGCGGCTGCGCGGGCGCTGAAACAGCATCCCGGCATCAATGCGGCGTTCGCCGGCGAGACCATCAAAGTGTTCTCCCGCATCGACATCGGGATTGCCGTGGCGCTCGAGGACGGCCTGATCGTGCCGGTCCTGCGCGATTGCGGCGAAAAAACCCTTGTCCAGATTGCCGAGGCGGAACGGGCGCTGGTGGCCCGGGCGAAGGACCGGGATCTGTCGCCGGAGGAATATACCGGCGCGACGTTCCTGATCTCCAACCTGGGCAAGTTCGACGTGGAGAGCTTCAGCGCGGTGATCCTGCCGCCGGCGGCGGCGGTGCTGGCCGTGGGGTCCGTGCGGGAGGTCCCCGTCGTCCGGGATGGACGCGTGGAGGTGGGGCAGCGGGTGAAGGTGACGATGTCCTGCGATCACCGGGTAGTGGACGGGGCGGCCGCCGCGCAGTTCCTCGAGACCTTCAAGCAAGCCCTGGCGA
>CAYLLY010000041.1:6812-17425 GCA_964384595.1 uncultured Nitrospirales bacterium | reverse complement strand
CCGTACATCATGGGCTATGACCTGTACCCGGTGCAGACGCTTGAGACCAAGCGATGGGTGCTGGATCGGGCGTTCGAGGAGCAGTGGCTGCTGGTGTTCGAGCATGATCCCAAAGTGCAGATGGGATACGTGAAGAAGGACGTCGAAGGAAAGTACTTTTTAGAAGAGGTTAAGGCATGAAGATGAAGAGCGGACCCTGCTCGCGGCCCTCAGAGCGGCCTGCTTGGGTGCGCCCCTCGCTCTCCGCTGGCCGCGCCTTCTGGTCATGGATGATCAAGTGGAAAAGGCGCTCCCAGAGTCGCGCGGTTGGGGCACATCCCTGCGCGCGGCCGCCAAGATCCGGAAATCTTGCGGGTGGCGCCGGGTTGTCCGGACCGGCGCAGGACTTGAGGCCGGAGCGCAGTTCTGCGGGGCCGCACCAGCGTAGGCCGGTCCGAGACGGCCGGACGCCCGGTGACAGGACCCGCGCAGTAAGGAGAACATTATGACCGTGGCGGCGAAGCCGATCCGGGTGCTGCTGGGGAAGGTCGGACTGGACGGGCATGATCGGGGCGTCAAGCTGGTCGCGCGGGCGTTGCGCGACGCCGGCGTGGAGGTCATCTACACCGGCCTGCACCAGACGCCGGAGCAGGTGGCGAACACGGCGGTCCAGGAGGACGTGGATGCCATCGGCCTCAGTGTCCTGTCCGGCGCGCACAATTACCTCCTCCCGCGCGTCCTCGAGCTGCTCAAGGAAAAAGGCGCGGAGGACATCGTTGTGTTCGGCGGCGGCATTGTCCCGGATGACGACCGGCCCCGGCTCCAGAAGGCCGGCGTCAAAGCGTTGTTTCCTCCGGGCACGCCCATGACGGAGATCGTGGACTTCGTGAAGGGGCTTCGATCATGAAACCGGTCTACATGATCAGCGGCGGGGTCACCAAGTTCGCCAAGGCCCATCCGGACAAGGACTTCCGGCTGATGGTCAAGGAAGCGTACGACTACGCCCTGCGCGACGTGCCCCGGTTTTCGAAGGACCTGATCGACGGCGCGGTCGGCTCGTATTTCTCCGACCACTTCACGCGCCAACTGAAGGCCGCCAGCATGGTGCAGGACTATCTGGGACTGTGCCCCAAGCCGTCCAAGCGGATCGAAGGCGGCGGGGCCACCGGAGGCCTCTGCTTCCAGTCCGCCTGGGAAGCGATCGCGTCCGGCCGGATGAACTGCTGCGTGGCTTTCGGCTTCGAGACGATGTCGCGCGTCAATACCTGGAAGGGCAACGAGTTCATCGCGCTGGCCTCCGACACCAACTTCGACTTCCCGGTGGGCGGGTTCTACACCGGCTATTACGCGATGATGGTGCGGCGCCACATGCACGAGTTCGGGACCACGGTCGAGCAGATGGCGATGGTGTCCGTCAAGAACCACGCCAACGCTGTGTACAACCTGTATGCCCAGAAGGCCAAGCGGCTCACGATCAAGCAGGTGCGCGAATCGCCGATGGTGGCCACGCCGCTGACGATGGAGGACATCTGCACGATGTCGGACGGCGCGGCGGTGTGTGTGCTGGCCTCCGAGGACGTGGCCGCGAAGGTCTGTGACCGGCCCGTGAAAATCACCGGGGTCGGCTCCGGCTCGGACGCCATGCGGATGGCCGACCGGCCGCACGGGAAAGTCCTGCTCCTGCCGCACGAGCAGGAGTCGGACTATGCCCGGCTCAAGTATCCCGGCGTCCATTCCTTCCGGGGCGGGCGGATGGCGGCGAAGCTGGCCTACCGGATGGCCGGCGTCCGGAGCCCGTTCGAGGATCTCAGCTTCGTCGAGCTGCACGACGCCTATACCTCCTCGGAGATCCAGACCTATGAGGATCTGGGTCTCTGCAGGTACGGCGAGGGCGGGCGGTTCGTGGAGAGCGGCGTGCCGTTTATGCCGGGGATCGACTACGGCCTGGAGCTGCCCAAGCAAGGGCGCCTGCCGGTGAATCCGTCCGGCGGGCTTTTGGCCTGCGGGCATCCGGTCGGCGCCACGGGGTTGATGCAGGCGGTCTTCGCCTTCTGGCAGTTGCAGGGGACCATCGGCAAGCATTTGGGCAGCGACAAACTTCAAGTATTGAATCCCAGACGCGGTCTGATCCACAGCCACGCCGGCACGGGAACGTATATCACCGTGTCGATCCTGGAAGCTGCGTAAATGGACCCGCTCATCATCCACGACCACTATGAAATCGATTACCGCCACAGCTACGCCGAGGACTCGCCGTTCTTCGTCGGGCTCGGCAAGGGCAAGCTGCTGGGCTCGCGCTGCACGGGATGCGGGTACACCGTTGCCACCCCGCGGTCCCATTGCATGGAATGCGGCGCGCCGACGGCCTGGCACGAGCTGCCGCTGACCGGCCGGATTCACACCTATACGACCTGCCATTACGGCGGCGAGGCTTTTCTCAAAGAGACGCCCTTCACGCTGATCCTGGTGGAGTTCGACGGCGCTGATACGTTGTTCCTCTCGCGCCTCAAGGGCATGGCGCCGGAGGAGGTGCGCATCGGGATGCCGGTGCGCGCTGAATTCGCCAAGACGCCCTCCTTTAAAGTCACGGATGTCTGGTTTGAACCACGAAGAGAAAATGGGGACAGTCCCCATTTTTGAGGCAAAAATGGGGACTGTCCCCTTGGAACTGACCCCAATTTCCCCTTCCGAGTTGGCCGAACGCGTCAAGGCCGGGGACATTCGCGCGGTCTCTCGCCTGATCACGCTGCTGGAGAACCGGGATCCGGCCGGGTCTGCGGCGCTGCAACGGCTTGAGGCTTCCACCCGGCGAGCCGACGTGATCGGCATCACGGGCTACCCGGGGGCCGGCAAGAGCACGCTGATCGACCAGCTTGCGACGGCCTATCGCCGGCAGGGCCGGAAGGTCGGGATCGTGGCGGTGGACGCGACCAGCCCGATCACGGGCGGGGCGATCCTTGGGGATCGCATCCGGATGCAGGACCATGCGCTCGATGACGGCGTCTTCATCCGCAGCATGGCCACCCGCGGCCGGCACGGCGGGCTCGCGCGCGCCACCCACGAGGCGGTGCGGGTGCTCGAAGCCGCCGGTTACGAGGTGATCCTGGTCGAGACCGTCGGCGTCGGGCAAGACGAGGTGGATGTCACGAACGTGGCGCAGACAGTCGTGGCGGTCGTGGCGCCGGGCTTAGGCGACGAGGTCCAGGCGATGAAGGCGGGCCTGCTGGAGGTGTCGCACATCGTCGTCGTGAACAAGGGCGATCGCGAGAGCGCGGATTCGACGGTCCGGGACCTGTCGGAGTGGGTGGCCAAGGTAATCCGCACCGTCGCGATCAAAGGCGACGGCATCCCCGAACTGATCGAGGCCATCGCCGAACACCGGCGACGGAACAAGGACGCCGGGACTTAACCGCCCGCCTTCAGTTTCTTCACTTCTTCCATCAACAAGGGCACGACCTCGAACAGGTCGCCGACGATCCCGTAGGTGGCCAGCCTGAAGATCGGCGCGTTGGGGTTGGTGTTGATCGCCACGATGGCGCGGGCGGAGGACATGCCCGCCTGGTGCTGAATGGCGCCCGAGATCCCGCAGGCGATATACAGTTGAGGCGAGACGGTCTTCCCGGTCAACCCGACCTGATAGCTGTGCGGCTTCCAGCCCGCGTCCACGGCCGCGCGCGACGCGCCCACGGCGGCCCCCAGCGCGGCGGCGAGTTCCTCGATCAGCTTGAAGTTCTCCGGCCCCTTGAGCCCGCGCCCACCTGAAACGATGACGGCGGCCTCGGTCAGGTCTTTCTTGCCGCCCGCCGTTTCCTGCACCTCACGGACCGTCGCAACCGGTCGGGTCGAGTCCATGACGATGGCTAGCGTTTCGACGGGAACATCGCGCCCCGGCTTCGGCTCCAGCGCGGCGAAGACGTTGGGCCGGAGGGTCACGACCTGGAGCTCGGGGGTGGTGGCCTTCACGACGGCCCGCAGCTTGCCGCCATAGATCGGGCGCGTGGCGAGCAAGGACCCGTCGGCTTCCATCTTCAAAGCCACGCAGTCCTGGGCGAGTGAGGACTTGAGCCGGGCCGCCAGCTTGGGGGCGAGGTCTTTGCCCATCGCGGTCGCGCCCATGAACACCGCAAGGGGCTGGAGGCGCGCAGCGGCCTCGGCTAGGATGGCGGTATAGGCTTCCGAGGCGTAGTGGGCGAGAGACGGGTCCTCGGCAATCAGCACCTTCGAGGCGCCGTGGGCGGCGATCTCGACGGCCAGCGGCGCCACTTGTGAACCGATGACGACCGCGACCACGGCGCTTCCCGGCATTTCCGCCAGGCGGCAGGACTCGCCCAGGGCCTCCAGTCCGACTTTCTTGAGCCGACCGTCGCGCTGTTCGCAGAAGACGAGTATTGGCTGCGACATAGTCAGTTTTTAAAACTCATATCACTTTCGCCTCTTCACGTAACAATCGCACCAGTTCCTTCACGGCCGAAGGCGGATCACCCGGGATGATGCGACCGGCCGGCCGGGGCGGGGGTGGTTCCAGACGGACCATTGTGAGCCTGGCTCCCGCAGCACCGATCATCTCAGGGACAAGGCCCAGCGTGTCCCGGTTCCAGGCTTCCAGCGGCTTCTGCTTGGCCTTCATGATGCCGGGGAGCGAAGGGTAGCGCGGTTCGTTGAGGCCCTTCTGGCACGTGATCAGCGCCGGCAAGGGCGTCTCAACAACTTCGATCCCGCCCTCGATCTGCCGGTGGGCCAGGGCGGTGCGAGCCTCCGGGTTCAGCGCCAGCTTGTTCACGACCGCGACATGGGGAATCCCCAACAGTTCGGCCACCTGGATGCCGACGGAACCGCCGTCGTCGTCCACCGCCTGCTTGCCGAACAGCAGGAGATCGAAGGGCAGCCGTCGGAGAGCGGCGGCGAGAACCGTCGCCGTGGCGAGACTGTCCCCGCCCTCGAAGGCGGGATCGCTCAGCAGCACGGCCTTGTCGGCGCCCATCGCCAGGCAGGTCCGCAAAGCCTCTTCGACTTTCTGCGCGGTGTGCGGGCGCAGGGAGAGGACGGTCACCTCGCCGGTTCCCAACCGCTCTTTGATCTGGATGGCCTCTTCGACGGCGAACTCGTCGTAGGGATTGACGACGAAGCTCAGGTCGGAACGGTCAATGTCGATGCCGCCCGCCGCGATCCGGAGTTTGGACTCGGTGGCGGGAACCTGCTTGACGCAGACGACGATCTTCATCTTACCGGTCTTGGAATTTCGGCGGGCGCTTTTCCAGGAAGGCCGTCGTGCCTTCCTTTTTGTCGGGCGTCTCGCACAACTCCCCGAACAGCTCGGCCTCGCGGGCAAGCCCTTCGGCCAGCGGGCTGTCGAGGCCGGTCCGGATCGCCCGCAACGCCGCCTGGGTCGCCAGACGGCCCTTGGCCGTGATCATCCCCGCCAGTTTCCGGGCCTTCGGCTGGACCTCCGGGGCGGGGACGACCCGATTGACCAATCCCAGAGTCAGCGCCTCCTCCGCCGTGATGGTCTCCCCTGTGAGGATCAACTCGGCGGCTTTTGACGGACCGATGATGCGGGGGAGCCGCTGGGTGCCCCCGAATCCGGGAATGAGGCCGAGCTTGATCTCCGGCAAGCCGAGCGGCGCGCCTGCCGCCGCCACGCGCATGTGACAGGCCATCGCCATTTCCAGGCCGCCGCCGAGACAGGCGCCGTTGATTGCCGCGATGACCGGCTTGTCGAACCGTTCGATCCGGTTGAGCAGGGCCTGTCCCCGGCCGGACAACTCCGCTCCCTGATGGACGGTGCTGAGCTGGGCGAGCTCCTTGATGTCGGCGCCCGGACAAAAGAACTTGCCGGCGGCGGTCAGGATGATCACCCGGATCGCGTCGTCGGCCTCCAACTGCCCGAAGAGCTGATCCAGTTCCTGCAGGACCGGCGTGCCGAGGAGATTCGACGGTGGGTTGTTCAAGGTGACAACGGCGATACGCTCGGCAACGGTCACCGTTACATACTGATTCGCCATGATGGACTCCTCCGCGATGAACTTACAGCCCCTGGTAGCGCGGCCCTCCCTCGGCGGGAGCGCGCCAGATAATGTTCTGAACGTTGTCATCAGTCAAGACGTCCAGCGGATCCTTGATCACGCAGGTCTTGCAGTGCACGCAGTTGGCGAAGTTGACCTGGATGCGGCGGCCGGCCCCGTCGCTCACCAACTCGTAGACCTTCGCCGGGCAAAAATGCGTGCAGGGCGCATCACCGAAACGGGGAATGCACTCGCTGAGGCACCGGCCGGGGTCCAGAATGCGGATGTGCGACGGCTGGTCCTCGCGGTGCTGGGTGCCCGAATAATAGACGTCGGTGAGCTTGTCCACGACGAGGCCGGGATCATGCGCGGCCGGCTCCCCGCGCCGGCGGCCGGCGGCGGCTTCCTCAAGCGGTTTCAGGTGGCGATAGTCGGGCGGGACCCCGCCCGGCCTGGTCGGACCGAGCCCCGTCCACATTGTTGCGCCTCCAAGCAGGAGGCCGGGGAGCCTTCCCCAGACGAAAGCCCGCCTGAAGTTGCGCACGCGGTACAGGTCCTGCATGACGTAAGAAGCGTTCAGGCGCGTTTCGTAGGCGCAGAGCGCAGCAGCCGACCCGACATTGCGTACCAAGGCCTCCAGAATGGTTTCGGCCGCGAGCATCCCGCTCTTCATCGCATAGTGGATGCCTTTCATGTACGGGACGTTGAGGAATCCGGCCGAATCCCCCACGAGCAGAGCCCCGTCCGTGTAAGGTCGCGGCACGGCGAAGTAGCCGCCTTCCGGCAGCGTCTTGGCGCCGTAGGCAACCACCTCGCCGCCTTTGATGAACTGCCGGATGAAGGGATGCTGCTTGAACCGTTGCAGTTGCTCCTGCACGTCGAGTTGCGGGTCCTCCCAGTCCAGCCCGCATACCATGCCGACGGCGAAGAGGTCCTCGGCAAGGCCGTAGCAGAAACCGCCGCCGAAGACACGAGGGCCGAGGGGGTAGCCGATCGTGTGAAGGGCCAGGCCGGGCGATCCGGCGTGTTTGACGCGAATCAACTCCTTCACGCCGAGGGCGTAGGATTGCGGATCCCGCCTCGCCCGCAACTTGAACTTGTGGATGAGATCCTCCGCCAGGGTGCCGTGGGGGCCTTCACCGAACACTGTGACCTTGGCGCGAATCCGCGTGCCGGGCTCGTAGTTGGGCTTCCGGCCGCCGCCGGCTTCCAGCCCCTTGTCGCCGGTTCGCACGCCGCAGACACGGTCGCCGTCGTACAGGATCTCGATGCCACAGGTATTGTTGAAGACATAAACGCCGGCGGCCTCCACCAACTCGGCCAGCCAGAGGTTCAACTTCTGCAGGGAGCCCACATAGCAGCCGTCCTGGCGATACGCCGGCGGGACCAGGGAATCCGGCAAGCGGAGATCGCCGGTGGTCGTCAGGTAGTGCAAGCCGTGCCGGGCGACTCGCAGTGAGAAGGGAAAGCCGCGATCGCGATAGTCCGGCATGAGCTCTTCCACGGCGATGGGATTGAAGAGGGCGCCGGAGAGGGCATGGGCGCCCACATCGCGCCCTTTCTCGATCAGGGCGATCCGGGGGGCGAGGGGTGGGTCGGGAATCCCGCCGACAGTGACGCGCGCGTTATGGCGCTCGACAAGGCGGGCGAGGTGCAGGGCCCCGGCGAGGTTGGCGGGGCCGCCCCCCACGAACAGCACGTCCACCTCAAGGGTCTGGCGGTCGTCCCCCATGTCTCATGGTAACAAACTCCTTGCGTTCCCGCCATCGCGGATGTGGTAAAATTTACTAAGATCAGATGGGGGCGTTGCCGTGATTGCCGATCGCCTCGCAGAGTACACGCAGTCGCTCTGCTACGATCACCTGCATGCGGATGTCGTGCACGAGGTCAAGCGGCGCGTCCTGGACAGTCTGGCCTGCGCCTTCGGCGCGTGGAACGCCGAGCCCTGCCGGATTGCCCGCCGGATCGGCCGGTCGGTCTCCGTCCCGAACGGCGCGACGCTCTGGGGGACCGCGCACAGGACCCTGCCGGATCTGGCGGCCTTCACCAACGGGACATTGGTCCGCTATCTGGACTTCAACGACACCTATCTTTCCAAAGAACCCGCGCACCCGTCCGACAATCTTGCGGCGATCCTTGCCGTCGGTGAGGCCGTCCGCGCTTCCGGCAAGCGGGTCATCCTGGCTGCCGCGGTCGCCTATGAGGTCCAGTGCCGCCTGTGCGACGCCGCGGCGCTGCGGCCGCGCGGCTGGGACCACGTCACGTACGGCCCGCTCTCGAGCGCCCTGGCCGCCGCCAAGGTCTTCAAGCTGTCGGTCGAGCAGACCGTCCAGGCGGTCAATCTGGCCGGCGTCGCCAACGTGGCCCTGCGGCAGACACGCGTCGGGGACCTCTCGATGTGGAAGGCCTGCGCTTTCGCGAATGCCGCGCGGAACGGCGTGTTCGCGGCGACGCTGGCCAGACAGGGCATGACCGGCCCCGCGCCGATCTTTGAGGGAACGAAAGGCTTCATGGAACTCGTGTCCGGTCCGTTGGATCTGCCGGCGTTCGGCGGGGAAGGGGGACAGGCGCCCCGGGGACTGGCTCCGCGCAGCGGTGCCTGTCCCCCTTCTGAGGGGAGCCAGTCCCCCGCGTTCAAGATCCTGGACACCTGCATCAAGCACTATCCGGTGGAGTACCATGCCCAATCGGCGGTGGAGGCGGCGCTGGTGGTCCGCGAGGAGCTGCTCAACAAAGAGGGGCGTACCGCGCTCGCCGGTATCACCGAGATTGAAGTGGGCAGTTACGACGTGGCGATCGAGATCATCGGTCGCGACCCGGAGAAGTGGCGCCCGTCAACGCGCGAGACGGCCGACCACAGCATGCCCTATTGCGTCGCGGCGGCCTTGCTTGACGGGACGGTGACCGTAGGGTCCTTCGAGCCCAAGCGGCTGTCCGATCCGAAGCTGCGGGCCCTCATGCAAAAAGTCCGCGTGGTCGAGCAGGACGAATTCATCGGCTGGTACCCGAAGGCCATGCCCACGCGGGTGACGGTCCGCACGGCGAGCGGGAATGAATACGTGAAGCAGGTAGACTATCCCTTGGGACATCCCCGACACCCGCTGTCGGATCGGGAGATCGAAGAGAAGTTCAGGAGCCTGGCGGCGGGGCTGTTTGCCCGCGCCCGGGCCGGCCAGGTGATTGACATGGTGTGGCGGCTGGAATCACTGGAGGACGTCGGAAAGCTGATGCCGCTGTTGAAGGTTTCGCGCCATGGATAAGCGCAGCCCGACCAAGTCCCGCCGCCTGCGGGAACTGATCGCCCGAGGGACGGTTGTCATGCCCGGCGCGTTCAACGCGCTGACGGCGATCCAAGTCGAGCGCGCCGGGTTCGAGGCGGTGTACGTCTCCGGCGCGAGCCTCGCGGCCGCGCGGGGGCTGCCCGATATCGGGCTGCTGTCCATGACCGAGGTTGTATCCGATGCGCGAACGATCGCGAACGCCGTGGCGGTCCCCGCGCTGGCCGATGCGGATACCGGCTATGGAGAACCTCTGAACGTGATGCGGACGGTGCGGGAGTTCGAGCAGGCGGGGCTGGCCGGGGTTCACCTGGAGGATCAGGAAAGCCCGAAGAAATGCGGGCACCTGCCCGGCAAACGCGTGGTGTCCGTCACCGAGATGGCGCGGAAGATCGGCGCGGCGGCGGCGGCGCGACGCGATCCCGACTTTCTGATCGTGGCCCGCACCGACGCGCGGGCAGTCGAAGGTCTGGACGGGGCCCTCAAGCGCGCTCAGGCCTATGTGGATGCGGGGGCCGATGCCGTTTTCCCCGAGGCGTTGGAGTCTGCCGAAGAGTTCCGTGCGTTCGCGCAAGGTCTGTTGAGGATAGGCGTGAAAGTGCCGCTCGTCGCCAACATGACGGAGTTCGGGAAGACGCCGTATCTGACGGTTCAGGAGTTCGACGCGCTCGGGTATCGGCTCGTGCTGTTTCCGGTCACGGCGCTTCGGATCGCATCCAAGGCCGTCGAGGCGATGCTGGACGAGTTGAAAACCCTCGGGACCCAGCAGAAATCGCTGGACAGGATGCTCACGCGGCAGCAACTCTACGATCTGCTGCAATACGCGGAGTACGAGAAACGCGACAAGGATCTTCGTGGACGATAAACTCTACAGCCCCGGCCTGGAAGGCGTGATCGCGGGCGAGTCGGCCCTCTGCCAGGTGGATGAGGGGGAAGCCGGCCTGCGCTACCGCGGCTATGCGATCGGCGACCTGGCGGAGCAGGCCACGTTCGAGGAAGTCGCGTGCCTGCTTCTCTTCGGCAAGCTGCCTGCCCGTAAGGAATTGGACGACTTCTCAGCTCAGTTGCGCGCGCAATGGCCCTTGCCGGGTCCCGTGGAGGCCTTCATCGGCGTCGTGCCCCCGAGCGCGCGCCCGATGGATATCCTGAGAACCGGCGTGTCGCTGCTGGGGATGACTGATCCGGAGGCCGCCGACAATTCCCGCGAGGCCGCCCTCCGCAAGTCCGTCCGCCTGCTGGCCCAGATTCCCATCATCATCGCCAGTTCGCATCGCCTGGCTCACGCCAAGCGCCAGGTCCAGCCCGAGCCCCCAATGACTTTCGCGGAAACCCTGCTCTACCTGCTGACCGACCG
>CAYLLY010000041.1:0-6712 GCA_964384595.1 uncultured Nitrospirales bacterium | reverse complement strand
CGAAAGCGATGGCGCGCGTGCTTGATGTCTCGCTCATTCTGTATGCCGAGCATGAGTTCAACGCCTCCACCTTCGCCGCGCGTGTGGCCGCATCCACGCTGACCGATCTCCACGCCGCCGTGACCGCCGCCATCGCGGCGCTCAAAGGTCCGCTCCACGGCGGGGCCAATGAGGCGGTGGCAGCCATGTTGCTGGAGATCAAGAGCCGCGACCGCGCCGAGCGTTGGGTGCGCGACGCGCTGGCGCAGAAGCGGCGGGTCATGGGCTTCGGCCACCGCGTGTTGCGCCACGGCGACGCGCGCTCGGACATCATCCAGCGCCATGCCGAGGCCCTGAGCCGGGCGTGTGGCGACACGCGGTGGTACGACATCGCGAGCATCATCGATCGGATCATGCGGGAGGAGAAGCAGCTCTATCCCAACCTGGACTTCTACACGGCCGTCGCCTACCTCCTGATGGGGATCCCGCGAGATCTCTACACGCCCGTCTTCGTCTGCTCGCGCATCGCCGGCTGGTGCGCGCATGTGATCGAGCAGCAGGACCACAACCGGCTGATCCGGCCCCGCGCCCTCTATACCGGGCCGCCGCCGCAGGCGTATGTGCCCCTCGAACGACGAACATGACGGCCTCCACCGATTATGACCGCATCCTGAAGGCCCGGGAGATGGGCGGGCCCCCGTTCAGCCTGCCCTGGAGTTCCTTCGGCGGGTTCCTGCACGCGCGCGTGAGCGACCCGCGGTCCGCCGGCCGGACCTTCCTGAGTTTCCACGACGACGATCGCGGGACACACCGCGGCTACAGCTACGCCGAGTTCGGAGATCGGGTAGAGCGGGTGGTCACCGTCATGCGTGACCGCTTGGGGCTGCGCCGCGGAGACCGCATTGCCACCGTCCTGTTCAACCACGACCAGACCGTGCTCGTGTACTTCGCGGCCTGGGCGCTCGGCGTTGCCGTCGTGCCGATCAACGTGGAGGAGCAAACCGAGAAGAAACGGTACATCATGGAGCATTCCGAAGCCTCGGTGGTGTTCTGCTGGCAGGATCACGTCGAGGAGATCCGGAGCCTCCTGGGTGATCTCCCCCGTCTGCGCGAGCTGGTCGTGGTGGGAGAGGACGGCCGGTACGGCCGCCTCCTGAGCGAGGACCTGGCGGAGGCCGGGCCTGCGACGGATATCCGTGGAGGGAGCCTGGAGGATGAGGCGCTCATCGTCTATACCTCCGGCACCACCGGACCGCCCAAGGGGGTCGTGCTCACGGCCCGGAATCTCCTGGTGGACGCCGACGGCATCGCCGACTGGCACGGTTTCGGGCCGGACGATCGGCTGATGTGCGTGCTGCCAATCCACCATGTGAACGGCGCGGTGGTCACGCTGGTGACGCCGTTCTATTGCGGAGGCGGCGTCGTGCTGACCCGGAAGTTCAAGACGAGCGCGTTCTGGCGGAGAATCCATGGAGAAGGGGTGACCTGCGTCAGCGTCGTGCCGACGCTGCTCGAGTTCCTGCTGGAGGCGAACGAAGACCTGCAACCGTATCGATTAGAACATTTCCGCGGGGTGATCTGCGGGGCGGGCCCCTTGCTGAAGGAGACGGCGGCCCGCTTCGAAGACCGGTTCCGCTTTCCCATCCGCCACGGCTACGGCTTGTCGGAAACCACCTGCTATTCGTGCTTCCTGCCGAACGATCTTTCCGCGGACCAGCATCGCCGCTGGCTGACGGAGTACGATTTTCCGTCCATCGGACTCCCCATCCGGCATAACGAAATGGCGATCCTAGACGATCACGGGCGGGAAGTCCCGGAGTCGGCCCGCGGGGAGATTTGCATCCGCGGGCGAACGGTCTGCGCGGGCTATTTCAAGCGTCCTGACGCGAACGAGGGCGCGTTTCAGTGGGGCCGGTTCCGGTCGGGTGACGAGGGCTTCTACATTCGCGACGAGAAGGGCCGGCCGTTTCTCTTCATCTCCGGACGGATCAAGGAGCTGATCATCCGAGGGGGCGTGAACATCTCGCCGCTGGAGATCGACGATGTACTGAAGGGCCATCCCGGCGTGAAATTCGCCATGGCCGTGCCGTTCGAGAACCGCTATTACGGCGAAGAGATTGCCGCCTACGTCGTCCCGCGCGATGAGAAGAACCCGCCGACCGAGGCCGCGCTCCTGGAGTTCTGCCGTGGGCGGCTCCCGTTTTTCAAGCATCCCAAGGTCATCCTGTTCGGCCGGGACGTGCCCTATACCACGACCGGTAAGCCCAAACGGCTGGAGTTGAAAGCCCGCCTGGCGGGAGCGCTTGCCTCCTACCGCGACGTGCAGTTCAAAGAGACAGCTTGAGGTAGGGGGGAGGAAGCGGTTACAATCGAGCCTATGGAGCTCAAAGAGCCCATCGAGACACTGGCGATCCCGCCGACGCGCTTCACCCAACAGTTGAAATTTCCGGACCCGGGCAGGATCCGTATCTACGACGATACGCTGCGGGACGGAGAGCAGATGCCGGGCGTGGCCTTCTCGCCCGGCCAGAAACTCGAACTGGCCAAACTGCTGTCCGAGGTCGGCGTCCACGTCATTGACCCGGCCTTCCCGGCGGTCTCCGAATCCGACCGCCAGGCCTTGCAGGTGATCGTGCAGGCCCAGCGCCGGGGCGAGATCCGGCAAGACATCGAAGTCCTGGCCATGTGCCGGAGCCTCAAGGCGGACATCGATGCGGTCGTGGACACCGTGACGGCCGTCGGCGCCAAGCCGGACGATGTCAGCGTGCTGGTGCTCTCGACCCTGTCTGACCTGCATCTCAAGTACAAACTGGGCAAAACGCTGCTCCGCCGCGCGGGGCAGGCCGAGAGCCAGTGGCTGGACCGCCCGGTGGAGTACTACCGCGAGCAAAACCTCGATCTGATCACCGGCGCCGTCCGCTATGCCCGCGAGCGGGGATTCTCGCGCGTCGAGTTCGCAGCCGAGGACGCGTCGCGGTCTGACGTGGACTATGGAGAAATCTGGGCCAGGGCCTGCGTCGCGGCCGGCGGCACCCGGATGTGCTTCTCGGACACCTGCGGGGTGTTCACGCCCGAGGCGGTGGACCACTACATCCCCCGGCTGGTGAAAGTCCTCGGCGACGTGCCCATGACGGCGCACTTTCACAACGATTTCGGCCTGGGCGCGATCAACACGGTTCGCGCCATCAGCCACGGGGCCCTGTATGCGGGGGTCACGGTCAACGGCATCGGCGAGCGCGCCGGCAACACGCCCCTCCATGAGTTCGTCATGGTGCTCAAGATGCTGTACGGCGTGACGATCCCGGGGTTCCGGTACGACCTGCTGACCGAGCTGCGCCGCAAGATCGAGCTGTATTCCGGCATTTCGCTCCAGCCGCACGAGCCGATCGTGGGGGAGGGTGTGTTCAAGCACGAGTCCGGCATCCACACGGCCGCGATCGCGATTCATCCCGCCATCTACCAGTTCATCGCCGAGGAACTGGTCGGGGGCGAGCATCGGTTCGTGTTCGGCAAGCACAGCGGCGCCGCCGCCGTTGAGACCGTGCTGGCCAAGCACACCAAGGCTCTGCGGGAGCAGGGCGTGGAGATCAGCCCCGACCTGGTGAAGCACGTCCTCGACCGCGTCAAGACGATTCGGGAGGACATGCTGCCGGAGAAAGGCTACCCCGAAGCCATCGAGGGGCACTACCGCCACTATTACTCCCTGGGGCTTTCCGAGGAACGGATCGTCGAGATGGCCCTGGAAGCCCACGCCCTGCTCGCCAAGCGCGCGGTGCCTTGAGCGAAGAACCTCATCCTGAGAGCACCTGTGAACCGTACGACAGCCTGGGTCATTCCGGCGATCATCGTCAGCCTGACGCTCTCCCTGGCGTTGGGGCAGGTGCTCCCCCCCGATCCCAAGCTCAAGGACTTCGATCCGGCGTTCCGGGGCCTGCTGGAAAAGGCCGACAGTCACGCCCGGCTGGGCGAGTGGAAGCAGGTCATTGACGCCCTGACGAAGGCCCAGGAGTTCTCCGCCCAGTATCCACCCCTGCTCTACCTCCTGGGCGCGGCTCACAAGAGGCTCAGCCACTTCGACGAGGCGGAGGCCGCCTTGAAGGCGTTCCTGAAGGCCGCTCCCGACGCGCCGGAAAAGGCCGAGGTGAGCCAGATGCTGGCTGCGCTTCAGGTTGAGCGGGAACAGGCGCGCAAGCGCCAGGAGGCCGCCCGCAAATTCCAGGAGGCGATCGACAAGCTGGCGAAGAACGCCCCCGCGGGGATGGTCCCGGTCCCCGCCGGCGAGTTTCGGATGGGAAGCACGGAAGAGGACATCGCCGCCGCCATGCAACTGTGCCCCCAGTGTCCCGAGGAGAGCTTCACCCGCGAGACCCCTCCGCATGTCGTGCTTCTGGACGCCTTCTTCATTGACCGCCACGAGGTGACGACGACCGACTATGCCGAGTTCCTGAAGACGAACAAGCGGCAGGCCCCTGATCACTGGGACGAGGGCTCGCAGGCGAAGCACGAGAAGAAGCCGGTGATCGGGGTCACGTGGGACGACGCCGCCGAGTACTGCAAAGCAAAAGGAAAGCGGCTGCCCACCGAGGCGGAATGGGAAAAGGCGGCCCGCGGGATCGACGGGCGGCGCTATCCCTGGGGCAATGATCGCGCGACCCTGAGCTTGGCCAACTTCGACAAGTGCTGCATCTGGGCCGGCTATAGCCTGCTGACCGAGGTGGGGTCGCTGGAGAAGGGCGCAAGCCCCTATGGCGCGCAGGACATGGCGGGGAACGCGCGGGAGTGGGTGCAGGACTGGTACGACGAGCGGTACTACGCCGTCAGTCCCAAGAAAAACCCGGCCGGCCCCGATAAAGGAACGGAAAAAGTCGTGCGCGGGGGCAGCTGGCTGCATCTGGCCACCGGCCTGCGGGTGACGGCGCGGGAGAAACGTGATCCCGCCGCTCGGTCCACCTCGGCGGGGATCCGGTGCGCCAAGAGCCTGCCCGAGGCGAAAAAGTGACGCCCGAGGCGCCTGCACTCATCCTGCCTGAAAAGTCCCGCTCCATCGGCAACGATCTGCGGCGCAAGCTCGGTGCCGACAAGGTCAAGGACGACTTTCCCACCATCACGGCGTACTCGGTGGACGCCAGCATCTACAAGGTGGTGCCCAAGGCGGTCGTCCAGGCCGAGACCGAAGAAGACATTGCCGCGACGGTGGCCTACGCCATGTCGTCGGGCGTGCCGATCACGCCGCGGGCGGCGGGCACCAACCTGACCGGCTCGGCCGTAGGCGAGGGGATCATCCTCGAGTGCGGCCGGATGAACCGGATCCTCGAACTGAACGTCGAAGAGCGGTGGGTGCGGGTCCAGCCGGGGCTGAACCTCACCGAGTTCAACAAGAAGCTCGAGCCCCACGGTCTGATGTTCGGGCCCGATCCCTCCAGCCGGGACATGTGCAAGCTCGGCGGGATGCTCTCGAACAATTCGGCCGGCCCGCACACCCTCCGGTACGGCTCGGTGAAGGACAACGTGCACGCCATTCGTGCGCATCTTGCCGGCGGCGCCTGGCTGACGGCCGAAGCCCTGGCCGACGGCGATCCGGCCACCGACGCGCTGCTCAAGAGCCATCCGGCGTTGGGCGAGACGGTCGCACTCGTCAGAAAGCACGCCGACCTCATCCGGAGCAAGAAGCCCAATGTCTCCAAGAACAGCACCGGCTACAACCTGTTCGGGCTCGTGGACGGCCTGGATCAGGGGATCGTGGATCTGCCCAAGCTGTTCGTGGGAAGCGAGGGGACGCTGGGGGTCATCAGCGAGGCGACGCTCAAGCTCGTGGAACGGCCACAGACCACGGCGACCGCGCTCATCCATTTCCGACATCTCGAAGAAGTCGGGCAGGCCGTCTTCGATCTCCTGCCGCTGACGCCGATGGCGCTCGAAGTGATGGACGCCAACACGCTCAACCTGATCAATCGCTCGGCTCACGGCGTGCCGGCCGATGCGGCTGCGACGCTGCTGGCCGAGTTCGACGGAGGGGGGACAGATTTTAAATCTGTCCCCATTCGTGAGATTTTGGATCGGGTCAGGGCGATTTGCCGGAAGTACCGTCTCTGCGAGGACCCGACTGTGGCGGTGGAGAAGGAACACCAGGAGCAGCTCTGGAAGGCCCGGAACGCGCTCTATCCGACGCTCTACCGTTACGACGCCAAGAAGAAGCCGATCAATTACGTGGATGACGTCGTCGTGCCGGCCGACCGCATCGCGGAACTGGTGCAGTACCTCTCGGCGTTCTTCAAGGGCCAGGACGTGAACGTGGCCATCTTCGGCCACATCGGCAACGGCAACGCCCACATCGTCCCCCTGCTGGACGTCAACGACAAGCGCGATTTTGAGGCGATGGTCGCGGGCTACCACGAGATTCACCAGGCCGTCGTCACGCGCTTCAAGGGGTCCATCTGCGGCGAGCATGGGGACGGGCGCGTGCGGGCGGAGTTCGTCCGCAAGTACTTCGGCGAGGAGCTGTACGCGCTGTTTACGCAGGTCAAGTCGGCCTTCGACCCGGCGCGCGTCCTGAACCCGGGCGTGAAGATCAGCGACACCCCTTTCACGGAGAACATCGACTACGTGCGGCTCTCCAAACCCTGCGCGACTTGCGGCAAGTGCAACTCGGTCTGCCCGGTCTTCGACGTGTTCCAGACAGAGGACATGAGCTCGCGGGGCTGGTTCGAGATCGTGACCGCGCCGGGCTACGAGT
>CAYLLY010000040.1:0-18431 GCA_964384595.1 uncultured Nitrospirales bacterium | reverse complement strand
GTGGATTCGTCCGAAATGGCGTTCAAGATCGCGGCGTCCATGGGGTTCAAAAAGGCCATGGAGCAGGCCGCGCCGGTGCTGCTCGAGCCGATCATGACGGTGGAAGTCAGCACACCGGATGAGTTCATGGGGGCGGTGATCGGGGACTTGAACAGTAAGCGGGGGCGGATTCAGGACACGGTGCCAAAGGCCCACGGCACCATCATCAAGGCGGCGGTGCCGCTGGCGGAAATGCTGAAGTACGCGCCTGTCCTCAATTCACTGACGGGCGGGCGGGCGACCTACTCCATGGACTTTGCCACCTATGAGGAAGTGCCCCGCGAGCTACTGGCCAAGGTGCTCGAGGAGCACAAGACCGCCAAGAGCGCCGCCGCGCACTGAGCGGTTCTCGACGCGGCTATTTTTCCCTGGGATTCAGCACGGAGTAGAACGCGCGGTTCTCCCGGACCAAGCGCAGGAGCACGGACTCGCCTTTCTTCGTCTGGCCCACCGCGGCCTTGAACTCTTCAACCGACGCGACGGTCTGGCGGTTGACTTCCTTGATCAGATCTCCTTCGCGCAAGCCTTGTTCCTGGGCGACGCTTCCGGGATCCACCTTGCTCACCAGCACCCCTTTTTGGTCCTTGATCTTGAACTTGTCGGCCAGTTCCGGCGTGAGGTCCTGCACGTTGAGTCCGAGCTTGACCTCCGGCTGGGGGGGAGGGGACGGTATCGCCGCGACGACGACGTCCTCCTTGCGCTCACCCAGATCGACGGTGACGGTGCGGCGCTCGCCGTTCCGGATGACGTCGAGTTCAATCTTGGTGCCGGGCGTCAGGCCGGCCACGGCGCGCGACAGGCCGGCCGGTGTTTCCACCCGGCGCCCGTCCACTTTGGCGATGATGTCGCCGGGTTTCAGGCCGGCCCGCGCGGCCGGTTCACTCTCAAAGACATCGTTGACCAGCACGCCGTCGTTTTCCTTGATGCCGAACTTGGCGGCCAGTTCCGTCGTCACTTCCTGGATCCCGACGCCCAGCCAGCCACGGATCACCTTGCCCCGTGCACGCAACTGGCCGACGACCTGTTGCACCATGTTGGAGGGAATCGCGAATCCGATGCCCTGCGCATAGTTGATGATGGCGGTATTGATGCCGATCACTTCGCCGTTGATGTTGAACAGGGGGCCGCCGCTGTTGCCCGGATTGATCGACGCATCGGTCTGGATGAACGCCTCATACCGGGACAGCCTGACGGCATCGCGCTCCAGGCCGCTCACGACGCCCAACGTCACGGTCCGGTCGAGGGAAAAGGGATTGCCGACGGCCATGACCCACTGGCCGACGCGGACTTTTGAGGAGTCGCCGAAGGGCACCGTGGGAAGCCCGCCGGTGGGAGTGATCTTGATGATGGCGAGGTCGGTGTCGGGATCGCGGCCGATCACCTGGCCGACGAACTTGGTCTTGTCGGACAGCCGGACCTCCACTTCCTTCGCATCGCCGACGACATGATTGTTGGTGACGATCAAGCCTTCCTTGTCCACGATCACGCCGGAGCCGGTGCCGGGGTTGTTCGGACCGCGGTCCCGCGGGGTTTCGCCTGATTTGACGGAGGCCGACACCGGCGCGATGTTGACCACCGCCGGCTTGACCCGATCGGCGAGGGTGATGAGGACCCCCTGGATCTCCTCGAGCAGACGGAGTCCGGCGGGTTCTTCCGCTGCGCGGCCGATGCCGGGGAAGGGGTCGAACAGGAGGAGGCCCGACAACACCACCCATCCCCACATCCGCTGATGCCTCTGATGGTCCCGAACCTTCATCGTACGCTCCTTTCAGCCAGACATGCCCTCCGGGCGCCCATTCTTATCCTAACAAAGGATTCCGAAAAAGTACACCTGAGGGCTACTCATGCGAGGAGCGATTGCAGGGCGTCTGGAAACGCGGATCGGTTTCCAATGACGGTGACCTGGTCGCCGGCCCGCAGAATCAACTGGGCGGCGGGGAAGAGGAGCGCGTCGTTCCGCCTGACCAGCACGATCCGGACGCTCTCGGGAAGCAGCACGTTGCCGAGCGGTTTGCCGTCGGCCTGGGCGTTCGGGGTGATGGTGACGCGCTCGATGGTGCCGCCGCCTGCCTGCAGATCCTCCTGGAGGCGGATCAAGGGGACGATGAGAACGTCGTCATACCGGGACGCCAGTCGGTCGCGGATCGCCTGCAGGGCACGCTGCTCCGCCCGGATGCTTTCGCAGAGCGGCAGGGCGGCATCGATCTTCATGGCGTCAGGGGAATGGGCGGTATGCGCGACATACAGGCACTGTCCCAGGGATTCATAGGCCTGCCTGAGACGCGCCTCGGCGTCCTCGGCCTGGAGTTGCAGTTTCGTGACCTGGACCCGTCGGGTGACACGTTCCGCGACGGCCATGACGGCCTCTTTCGCACCGTCCAGACTGATTGAAATGGTGCGTCGGGTTGATTGGAAGAGACTCATACGTAATGTCGGATAAGCGTGATTATGTTAACTATTATTCCTGGTTGAAAGCCCCATGTTCTCAACAGAAGCCCGCTGCCCGAACTTCGACTCGGTCCCCGCTTTCAGCCGGCTGATGTTTTCACGGTGCCGGAACACGATCGCAATCATGATCCCCGTCGAGAGTGCCGCCATCGACAGGGTCGGATGAAACAGCCACACCCAGAGCGGCAGGCTTCCGAACGCGATCAGGGCCGCCAGCGAGGACATCCTCCAGATGGCCGCGGAAGTCAGCCACACGGCCACCAGGCTTCCTCCAATTGAGGGGGCCGCCGCCAGCAGCACGCCCAACGCTGTCGCCACCCCTTTTCCCCCTTTGAATCCCAAGAAGACCGGGAACATATGGCCCAAGATGGCTGCGGCTCCAGCCGCCAGGATCACGTCACCGGCGGCAGGTCCTGCCAGGACGCCGGCCAGGTGGACCGCCAAGGCGCCTTTTCCCAAGTCTCCAATCAGCGTGACGATCCCCGCGGCTTTTCCGGCCACTCTGAGGACGTTGGTGAACCCGATATTCCGGCTGCCAGCCTCACGGGGATCGATATTGGCAAACGCTCGACCGGCAAAGATGCCGACCGGGATCGCGCCCAGGACGTAACCGAGAACCACAGCGAGCGCCAGGGCCGTCGCCATCAGGAACCACCTGTGCGAGAGCCGCCCCGTGGAAGTATCTGGAGGGCGAACTGCCGGACGTATTGGGCGGCGGAAATCAAGGAGAGCA
This sequence comes from uncultured Nitrospirales bacterium, assembly GCA_964384595.1. Classification (GTDB taxonomy): domain Bacteria; phylum Nitrospirota; class Nitrospiria; order Nitrospirales; family NS-4; genus SCTG01. Next base: position 15,211 of record CAYLLY010000040.1, on the reverse strand, counting down.
CCAGGGAGACCAGAAGGATAATCGTGCCCCAATAGTGAAAGTTCAACGAAGCCGGCACGGCCTCATCCAGAATCAGGAAGAGAATGGCCACGACTTGGGCGCCCATTTTGACCTTGCCCGTTGCCTCGGCGGCCAGGATGATGCCCTCGCGGGCGGCCACGCCCCTCATCCCGGTGACGGCCAGCTCGCGGCCGGCCAGCACGATGGCGATCCAGGCGTCCACCCGGTCGAAGTCCACGAGGAGGAAGAGCGCGGTCAACACCAGCAGCTTGTCGGCGATCGGGTCGAGGAGCTTGCCCAGTCGGGTGACCTGCCCCCACCGCCTGGCGACGTAGCCGTCCACGGCGTCGGTCAGCGCCGCCAGCCCAAAGACGGCCGCGGCCACAATGGATCGATAGGGTGTCGGTTCCAGAAAGACCAGGACGAAGACGGGAATCAATAGAATTCGGCTGACCGTGATGGCGTTCGGCAAATGCGCCAGCAGGCCGGTTTGCGCGGGCGCAGGCGCGTGCTCGTGAGTTTGGGTGGAAAGGGTGATCACACAGGAATACGCCCGATCGCCGCCGCCACGCGCACGAGCTGCTCCAGCAAGCCGCGCACCTCGGCCAGCGGGACCATGTTGGGCCCGTCCGACAGGGCGTTGTCGGGGTTCGGATGAACTTCCATGAAGACTCCCTCGCAGCCGACTGCGACGGCGCCGCGGGCGAGCGGCGCGATGAACTCCCGTTGCCCGGAGGAGCGCATGCCCGCCCCGCCCGGCAGTTGGACGCTGTGGGTCGCGTCGAAAATGACCGGATAGCCGAGGCGCCGCATGATCGGGAGCGCGCGAAAGTCCGTGACGAGGTTGTTGTAGCCGAAGGAGGCGCCCCGCTCGGTCAAGAGGATTCGCCGGTTGCCCGCCTCCTCGATTTTCTGAACGACGTTGGCCATGTCCCAGGGGGCTAGAAACTGGCCCTTCTTCACGTTGACGACCTTGCCCGTCCGGGCCGCCGCGACCAGGAGGTCGGTTTGCCGGCACAGGAAGGCCGGGATTTGGAGGACGTCCAGGACTTTCCCCGCCTCCATCGCTTCCTCGGCCGAATGGACGTCCGACAGAATAGGCACGCCTACCTGGTCACGCACGCGGTCGAGGATGTGCAGCCCTTCCTTGATCCCCGGCCCGCGAAACGATTGGCCCGAGCTCCGGTTGGCCTTGTCATAGGAAGATTTCAAGATAAAGGGAAGCTTTAATTCTCCGGTGATACGCTTCAGTTCTTTGGCCGTTTCCATGACCAGGCCGGCGTCTTCGATCACGCAGGGCCCGGCGATGACGAGATGGGGCCGCCCCTCCCCGACCGTGAACCCGGCGATCTCGACCGTCTGCATGGGCCGGGTCACCCCCCGACCTTGCGCCGGAGCGCGGCCTGGATGAACCCCTTGAACAGGGGATGCGGCCGGCGCGGGCGAGAATTGAACTCGGGATGGAACTGTGTGGCCAGGAACCAGGGATGCTGTTGCAGTTCCACGATCTCCACCAGCCGGCCGTCGGGCGAGAGCCCGCTGAGAACCAATCCGTGCTTGCTCAGGTGATCTCGATAGGCGTTGTTGAACTCGTAGCGGTGGCGGTGGCGTTCCTGGATCTCCGTGGCGCCGTAGGCCTCGTGCGCCCGTGAGCCCTTTTCCAGCACGCAGGGATAGGAGCCCAACCGCATGGTGCCGCCCTTGTCCTCCACCGCCCGCTGGTCGGACATGAGATCAATGACGGAGGTCGGCCCTTCCGGAATGAATTCAGAGCTGTTGGCGTCCTTCAGCCCGGCAACGTTGCGGGCGAACTCGATGACGGCGCATTGCATGCCGAGGCAGAGGCCCAGGAACGGCACCTGCTTTTCCCGTGCGTGGCGGATGGCCTGGATCTTTCCTTCGATCCCCCGGTTGCCGAAGCCGCCCGGCACGATGACGCCGTCCACGCCGGCCAGCACGCGATCGGGGCCGCGCCGTTCGATGTCGTCGGACTCGACCCACTGGATGTTCGGCCGCGTCTCGGAGTCGATACCCCCATGCACGAGCGCTTCGGTCAGGCTCTTGTAGGACTCCTTCAGGCCGACGTACTTGCCGACCAGGGCGATGGTGACCTCATGCTGGGGGCGCTTGATCCGCTGGACCAGGCTGTCCCACTGGCGGAGATCGGGTTCTTTGAGCTGCAAGTGCAAGTGGTTCACGATCAGATTGTCCAGCCCCTCCTTGTGAAAGACCAAGGGGACTTCATAGGGAGTCTCCACGTCTTTCGCCGTGATCACTTCATCCCTCTGCAGGTTGCAGAAGAGCGCGATCTTCTCTTTGAGCTCGGGGGGCAGATACCGGTCCGTCCGGCACAGGAGGATGTGGGGCTGGATCCCGATCTCACGCAGCTTGTTGACGCTGTGCTGGGTCGGCTTGGTTTTGATCTCGCCCGCGGTGCCGAGATAGGGCACCAGCGTGACATGGACATACAGGACGTTGTCGCGCCCCACGTCGTACGGCAGCTGGCGGATGGCTTCCAAAAACGGCAGGCTCTCGATGTCGCCGACCGTCCCCCCGATCTCGCAAATCACGATATCCACCCCGTCCGCCAGCGCGCGGATGGAGCGCTTGATCTCGTCCGTAATGTGCGGGACCACCTGGACCGTCCCGCCCAGGTAATCCCCGCGACGCTCCTTCATGATCACGTCGTAGTAGATGCGCCCCGTCGTGAAATTGTTGCGCCGCCCGACGGTCACGGAGGTGAAACGCTCGTAGTGCCCCAAATCGAGGTCGGTCTCCGCGCCGTCTTCCGTGACGTAGACCTCCCCGTGCTGGTAGGGGTTCATCGTACCGGGATCAACATTGATATACGGATCAATTTTCAGGAAGGTCAGGCGGGCCCCCCGGCTTTCCAGGAGGTTCCCGATCGACGCCGAGGCCAGGCCCTTCCCCAACGACGACACGACGCCCCCGGTCACAAAGATGAATTTCGCCATGCCGGCTTTCCTCCCGTAAGAATATGTTCAGCCCGCTCCAAGTCTTCTGGGGTGTCCACACGCAACGAGACGTGCTTGGTTTCCCAGACCCGTATCCGGATCCCGGCTTCCAACAGCCGGAGTTGTTCCAATTGCTCGGTTACCTCCAGGGTCCCGGACGGCAGCTTGGCGAAGCGGGCCAGCGCCGCGGCGCGGTAGATATAGATGCCGAGGTGCTTCCAATGCAGGCCCGGCACAAGGCCGCTGTCTCCTGCGCGGCGGTCCCTGAGGTGCGGAATGGGGCTGCGCGAGAAGTAGAGCGCGTCACCGTTGCCGTCCGTGACGACCTTGACGACGTTCGGGTTCAGCAGATCGCGCTCCTCCGTGATGGCCTGCTTGAGAGTTCCGACCGCCGCGTCCGATGCGACGAACGGCAGGATCAGGTCTTCCAGAAACCCGGGGTCCAGCGGAATTTCATCGCCCTGCAGGTTGACATAGGCGTCCGCCGGAATCTCACCGGCGACGGCTGCGACGCGGTCCGAGCCGGACCGGAGATCACTCCCCGTGACGATCGCCTCGCCGCCGAATCCCGCGACGCACTCACGAATGCGGGCGTCGTCCGTCGCCACGACGACCCGATTCACGCCGCGCGCCGCGCGGGCCCGCTCGTAGACCTGCTGGATCATGGGTTTGTCTCCCAGCCGGGCCAGCGGCTTGCCCGGAAACCGGCTGGAGGCGTACCGGGCCGGAATCACCACGGTCACGGTGGCGCGGGTCTGCCCGGCGGCCTCAACCATGGAGCAGCGCCTCCTCGAGTTGGGCGGCGGTGACCGTGCCCGTCCCCACCATCCCGACGACGATGCCGGCGGCCTGATTGGCCAGGATCGCGGCCTGACGCATGGACGCGCCGGCGGACAGCGCCAGCGCCAGCGTGGCGACCACGGTGTCCCCCGCGCCGGTCACGTCAAAGACCTGTCTCGCGACGGTCGGGATGTGCGTCACCTTCCCGCCGCCTTCAACCAGGCTCATGCCCCGCTCGCCCCGCGTGATCAGGACGGCCTGGCAGCCCAGGCGCTGGTGCAATTGGCGTCCGGCCTCCAACAGGGTCGCCTCGTCGTCGCCGTGCAGTCCCGCGGCCTGGACGGCTTCGAGGTGATTCGGCGTGATGACCGTGGCGCCCTTGTACCGGCCGATGTGCGCGACCTTGGGATCAACGATGACCGGGATGCCGTGCCGGGTGGCCAGGTCCGTGAGGTCGGCCATGACCCGGGGCGTCACCACGCCTTTGGCGTAGTCCGAGACGACGAGCGCCGAGGCCGAGCGGATGCAGGCCGCCACGTAGCGGCTGATCCGCGCCTCCAGCACGCCGCTGATGGCTTCGGCATTTTCGGTGTCGAACCGGACCAGTTGCTGGTTGTGCGCCACGACCCGCGTCTTCCTCGTCGTGGGGCGATCCCGGTCGGCCAGGATACCGTCGCGCCCGATGCCCTGGCGCTCCAGGACCTGCAGAAATTGCCGGCTGCCGTCGTCCGCGCCGACCACCCCGCACAGGTCGACCCGTCCGCCGAGCGAGCGGATGTTATTCGACACGTTGGCCGCCCCGCCCAACTGGAGCGACTCCGACGACACGGTCACGACCGGAACGGGCGCCTCGGGGGAGATCCGGTTGACCTGTCCCCAGATGTATTGATCCAGGATCAGGTCGCCCACGACCAGGACTTTCCCGTGCCGGAATTTCTTGAGGTAGGCGCGGAGCGCGGCGGCCTTCATCGGATGGCCTTTCCGAGGCGTTCCCACCGCAACCCCAGCCCTTGCTCCTTAAACGACGCGTAAATGAAGAAGGCCTTGCCTTTGATCTTCCGGAGCTTGACGAATCCCCAGAACCGGCTATCCATACTATGATCACGATTGTCGCCCATCACGAAGTAGGACTCCAGCGGGACCGTCAGCGGGCGGAGATTGTCGCGTGGGTGTCCCTGTATATTGGGGTCCGCGTGCTGAACGTACGGCTCGGGCAGAAGCTCCCCGTTGATCCAGACGCGCTTGTTGCGAAGCTCCACCGTATCGCCGGGCATGCCCACCACGCGCTTGATAAAATCTTTGTCTTCATCGTCCGGGAATCTGAACACAATGACATCGCCGCGTTGCGGTTCCCCCAGTGGAATGAAAGTGCTCGAGGTGTAGCAGGTCAACCCGGGAATGGGATCCATCCTGAATGCCAAGGTGATCCTGCAATCCCGCGGCCACTGTAAGCCATACGACATTTTATTGACCAGGAGGTGATCCCCGATCAGCAGCGTCGGGATCATCGAGCCCGAGGGAATCTTGAACGCCTGCACGACGAACGTCCGGATGAACAGGGCGAGGACGATGGCGATGGCGATCGCCTCGGCGTACTCCCGCCAGAGCGGTTTGCTCCGGGCGGACGCGCGCGTCTCCCCTTCCGTGGTCGCGGTGAGGAGCGGGGCCGGCTCGATCGACGGGACGGCTAGTCCGTCACCTTCAACAGGGCCAGGAAGGCCTCCTGGGGCACTTCCACCCGGCCGACCTGCTTCATCCTTTTCTTGCCTTCCTTCTGCTTCTCCCATAGCTTCCTTTTGCGGGTGATGTCGCCGCCGTAGCATTTCGCGGTCACGTTCTTCTTCATGGCGCCGACGGTTTCCCGGGCGATGATCTTGCTGCCGATGGCGGCCTGGATCGCCACCTCGAACATCTGGCGCGGAATGAACTCCTTCATCTTCTCGGCCACCTGGCGGCCGCGGGTGACGGCCTTGTCGCGGTGGACGATGAACGAAAGCGCGTCTACGCTCTCCCCGTTCAACAGCAGGTCCACCCTGACCAGCTCCGCCGGCTGGTAGCCGATGATCTCATAGTCCAGCGAGGCATACCCCTGCGTCTTGGACTTCAGGCGGTCGTAGAAGTCCAGCACGATCTCGTTCAGCGGCATCTCGTACACCAGCATGACCCGCGTGGGACTCAGGTACGTCAGGCTTATCTGCGTGCCCCGGCGCTCCTGGCAGAGCGATAACAGATTTCCGACGTAGGCCTCCGGCGTGATGATCGTGGCCTTGATGAACGGTTCCTCGAACCGTTCGATATGGTTGGGCTGCGGCAGCTTGGTCGGGTTGTCGATGTGCAACACCTCGCCCGTGGTCGTCGTCACCCGGTACACGACGGTGGGCGTCGTGCTGATCAGGTCCAGCCCGTACTCCCGCTCCAGGCGCTCCTGGATGATCTCCATGTGGAGCAGGCCCAAAAACCCGCAGCGGAAGCCGAAGCCCAGCGCCAGCGAGGTTTCGGGTTCATAGACGAAGCTGGAATCGTTCAAGCGCAGTTTTTCTAGCGCGTCGCGCAAGTCCTCGAACAGATCGCTGTCCGTCGGGTAGAGGCCGCAGAAGACCATGGGCTTGGCTTCCTTGTAACCCGGATACGGGGTCGCCGTCGGCCGGTCGGCCTCGGTGATCGTGTCGCCGATGCGCGTGTCGCCGATGCGTTTGATGCCGGCCACGACGTAGCCGACCTCGCCCGTGTCGAGCCGGTCCTGCTTGATGCGCTTTGGGTTGAAGACCCCCACCTCGAGGACTTCGAACACCTGATCGGTCCCCATCATGCGGACCTTCATGCCCGGGACGATCGCGCCGTCCCCCACCCGCGCCAGGACCGTCACGCCCTGGTAGTTGTCGAACCAGGTATCGAAGACGAGCGCTTTGAGCGGCCCCTGCGGGTCGCCCGCCGGGGGAGGAATGCGGCGCACGATCGCTTCGAGGACGTCCCTCGTACCGCGCCCCGCCTTGGCGCTCGTCGGGATCGCATCGTGTGCGTCCAGGCCGATCACGTCCTCGATTTGCCGCTTGGTGCCTTCGACGTCGGCGCTGGCCAGGTCCACCTTGTTGACGACCGGGATGATGGTGAGGTGGTTGTCGACCGCCAGGTGCGCGTTCGCGATGGTCTGGGCCTCGACGCCCTGCGAGGCGTCCACCAGGAGCAGCGCCCCCTCGCAGGCGGCCAGGCTGCGCGACACCTCATAGGTGAAGTCCACATGGCCCGGTGTGTCGATCAGGTTCAGCAAGTACTCGTTGCCGTCCTCGGCTTTGTACCGGACCGTGACCGTGTGGGCCTTGATGGTGATCCCGCGCTCACGTTCCAGGTCCATCGCATCCAGGATCTGCTCGCGCGATTCCCTGGGGGTGATGGCGCCGGTGTATTCGAGCAACCGATCTGCGAGAGTCGACTTCCCGTGGTCTATGTGCGCAATGATGGAAAAGTTGCGGATATGTGCCTGCAAAATGGGGATTCCTTGAACGCCTAAGCTCGCTGATTATAATCATTTTTCGGTGGATTGTCAAAGCCGATTCCCCTCCCTATAATGGCCCATCCTTCATGTCGCGCAAGGCCCGCACCCAGAGGCTTCAGGCCGAGGATCGCCGATACCTCTGGCACCCCTTTACCCAGCAGCGGGACTGGGTCGCGACCGCTCCCCTGATCATCGAACGAGGCCAAGGGGCCTACCTCGAAGACACTGACGGCCGCCGCTACCTGGACGGCGTGTCCTCGATCTGGGTCAATCTCCACGGCCATCGCAAGGGGGCGCTGGACCGGGCGCTGACCGCTCAACTGAAGCGCATCGCGCACTCGACGCTGTTGGGCCTCTCGAACGTCCCGGCCATCGAGTTGGCGAAGCGACTGGTGGGTATCGCGCCGCGCGGGCTCTCGCGGGTGTTCTATTCGGACAACGGATCGACCGCCGTCGAAGTGGCTCTCAAAATGGCCTTCCAGTACTGGCGGCTGCGCGGTGGCCCCGACAGGTCCAAGACGAAATTCCTGCACCTGGGGCAGGCCTACCACGGCGACACGCTGGGCGCGGTCGGCGTGGGCGGCATCCCGCTTTTTCACGAGCGGTTCAAGCCGCTGCTGCGCCCGTCCTTCGAAGCGCATGCCCCCTACTGCTACCGCTGCCCGATGGGACTGACGTTTCCCCGATGCCAAGTGGCCTGCGCGGATTCCGTCGAGGATGTGCTCAAACGGCACCATGACGAGATCGCGGCGCTGATCGTCGAGCCGATGCTGCTGGCGGCCGGCGGGATGATCACGATGCCGCCCGGCTACCTGACCCGCCTCCGCAAGCTCTGCACTCGCTACCGCGTGCTGATGATCGCCGACGAGGTGGCGACGGGCTTCGGCCGGACCGGCCGGATGTTTGCCTGCGAGCACGAGGGGATCACGCCGGACCTCATGGCCGTCAGCAAGGGACTGACCGGAGGCTACCTGCCGCTGGCCGCGACGTTGACCACGGAGAATATTTACCGGGCGTTTCTCGGGCGCTACGAGGAGTTCAAAACCTTCTTTCACGGGCACAGCTACACCGGCAATCCCCTGGGCTGCGCGGTCGCCCGGGCGAACCTGGATATTTTCGAGAAGGAACGGACGCTCGATCGGCTCCGGCCGAAGATCGCGGCGCTCGACCGCCTGCTGAAGCCGCTCCGTGAGCATCTGCACGTCGGGGACATCCGGCAGATCGGCTTGATCGTGGGGATCGAGCTGGTGAGGAACCGCGCGACGAAGGAGCCCTACCTGCCTGCCGAGCGCGTCGGCATGCGCGTCGCCGATGAGGCGCGAACGCTGGGCCTGCTCATCCGTCCCCTCGGCAACATCATCGTCCTCATGCCGCCGCTGAGCACGACCATGAAGGAACTGCGGCAGATGGCGGGCATCGTGACGAAAGCTATTGTGAGGGTTACTTCAACAAATATTCCTGCATGAAGAGGACCGCGGCGTAAAAGAGGAAATCCGCGTTTTTCTTCTTTGAGAAGCCGTGTCCCTCGTCCCTGGCCATCAGGTACCATACCGGCGTGCCGTTCTTCCTGGCCGTCGCGACCATCTGCTCCGCCTCGCTCGGCGGCACGCGCGGGTCGTTCTTCCCCTGGACGACGAAGAGCGGCTTCTTCAGCTTGTCCGCGTTGTTCACGGGCGCGATACGCTCGAGGAACGCGCGTATCTCCGGATCGCGCTCGTCTCCATACTCCGCGCGGCGCAGGTCGCGCCGGTAGCTTTCCGTGTTCTCCAGAAACGTGACGATGTTCGAGATGCCGACGATGTCCAGCAGGCAGCGGATCCGGTCGCTGTAGCGGGTCCCCACCGCGAGCGCCATGTGCCCGCCGTAGCTCGTCCCGAAGACCATCACGCGACCGGCGTCTAGCTCCGGTCTGGTCGTGATCCAGTCGAGCAGCGCGCCGATGTCCTTGTAGGCGTCGTCCCGGAGCCGGCCGTTGTCGAGCTTGAGAAAGGTCTTGCCGTAGCCGGCCGATCCGCGGACGTTCGGGTACAGGAGAGCCACGCCGAGCTCGTTCAGCCAGTAGTTGTGCCGGGACAGGAAGTGCGGGCGGGCCTGGCTTTCCGGCCCGCCGTGGATGCTCATGGCGACAGGGCGCTTGCCGGCGAACCGCGCCGGCGGCCGATAGAGAAAGCCGGAGATCGCGCGTCCGTCGAAGCTTGTCCAGCGGACCAGTTCAGGTTCCGGAAAATTGTCGGTCCGCAGCCCGCCTGTCTCGCTGGAAGTCCAGCGCTCCAGCCTGCCCGTTTCAATGTTGAAGGAGTGCGCGTCGGCCGGTGAGCGGACGGTCTCGACGGTGAAGCCGAGGTCGGCGCCGTTGTCATGCCACTGAAGGCCGGAGATCAGGCCGGTGGGGAGCTTCGGCACGGGCTGCTCCCGGCCCGCGGCGGTGTCCAGGACGCGCAGGATGCTGACGCCGTCTTCATTGGTCACGAAGGCCAGCCACTTGCCGTCGCGCGAAAGGGCGAAGTCCTCGACACCCCACGCGATGGCGTCCGAGAGGTAGGCGTGTTGCATCGTGGCGAGCTCGACGTGCGCGAGCCGGTGGAATTCCGACTCCCGGTCCGTCGTGACGTACAGGCCCTTGCCGTCCTTGCTGAACCGGCCGCCGCCGTAGGACACCGGCTCGGGGCCGCCCTTCGGTGTGAGCAGGGTGCGCGCACCGGTGGCCGCGTCAAACAGCCACAGGTAGCTCTCGTTGATCGAGACAAACTCGAGCGCAAGCAGCGAACGGTCTTCCGGCGACCAGTCCAGCGCTCTCCACCCGCTGCCGTCCAGCCGGGCAAGCAGCCGGTCGCTGTTCGGGTCGGCGGGGTTCACAACGTAGAGGTCCTGGTCCTTGCCGTTGCGGCGGGTCGAACTGTACGCCAGCCGATCGCCGCCGCTTGACCAGACGGCATTGCTGTTCCGCGACTTCCCGTCGGTCAGAAGGGTGCTGGCGCCGGTTCCCATATCGTAGCGATAGAGCTGATAGAATTCGTTGCCGCCGCTGTCCTTGGCGAACACGAACCAGTCCCCGCCTTTCGGCGGGTACGACGCGCCGCGGACCGCATCGGCGAAAAAGGTCAGTTGGGCGCGGTCCCCACCGGGCGTCTGCACCCGATGGATCTGTGTGGTCTCGGCGAAGCGCGTGCGGATAAGCATCTCGCGCCTGGCGGGATGCCAGCTCAGGAAGGCCGCCCGGCGGAACTCGGTGTAGCGGCCCACCGCCTCAGCGAGCGACGCCGGCACCGGCGGGATGCCTTCTACGACAAGATTGTCGCCCGGCACGATCGCGTTGTCTTGGGCAAGGACCAACGAGGCGAAAAGGAAAGAGCAGACGAGGAGGATTATCCGCACGCGCATTGTTCAATGTCACATCAAGCGGCAGTTTGTGGCCTGGACCGAGGCCAGCAGCGAATGCCGGGAGTCCATGGACCATACGTCCAGTTGGATTTCGTCCGGCAGGACGGCGGTCAAGCCGAGCAAAACTTCATCCATGACATCCTCAGAAGACACGTCAGGCTCGATGACCACCACCAGTACCTGCGCGGGCCGTTCCATGACGTCCATGGCGAAGCACTGGGGCAGGTGGGCTTCCCGCACGCCGGCCACGTTCAACAGCATCGTGCCGATCGACTGGAGTAAATCTTCCGCCATCGGCCTGGCCGGCGTCCCCAGCATGATCGGCGTGCCTGATGGGATGGTCAGCAGAGGCATAAGCTAGTAAAAAACCGTGGAGGGACTTTACCGCCCCGGTCTCGTCGCGTCAAGCCGATCACTCAAGCCTGTCGGGGCCGCCGGGCCTGCGTCGACGCACAGATGCCGGCGGAAAAACTGGCGGACTCGCGTCTCGTACTGGTGCTCTTCGAGGGCATGAGCGTGTCCGTGGTCGGCGTGCGGTACGACCCACAGCTCGGTCGTCGCCGGGTCCGCGTTGGCGGCGATCTGCCTGGAGTGGGCAGCGGGAATCTGCGAGTCGGCGCCGCCATGGATAAGGAACAGCGGAACTTTCAGTTGCCGGACTGCCTCGGCCGGGGCCGCTTCCCGCACGTCGATGCCCAGGAGCACTTTCGCATAGAGCCGGGTCAGCGCCACCAAAGGCCACTTCGTGGGACCGGGGAAGATGAAAAACTGGCGCGCAATCACCTGCTCGAGCGAGGCATACGGGCTGTCCGCCACGATGGCCTTGACCTCGGGATGCCGCGCCAGGATGAAGGTCGCCGCGCTCAGCGAGAAGCCCATCGCGCCGATGCGCGTGGGGTCCACCTCGCGTCGGGTTTTGACGTAGGTCACGGCCGCCGTCACATCCCGCTTTTCATGGATGCCGACCGTCGTGTAGGCCCCCTCGCTTTCCCCGAAGTACCGGAAATCCATCACGAGCAGATTGAACTCTTCGTGCAGGAACACCGCGTGCCCCAGGATGTTCGCCTTGTCGAACGGATACCCGTGCCCGACCAGGACGGTGGCGCAGCCGGCCGGCTGCTTCTTCACGCCCGATGCCGTACGGGCGGCCGGAATGAACCAGCCGCGCAACGTCAAGCCGTCGGATGTCCGAAACGACACCGGTTCGTACCGCAATCCATAGCGCCCGGGGCCATCGTCGGTTGAAAACCTCGGCGGGTGCACGCCGATGATCAGATTCACCAGCGGCAGGACGCCGACTATCACGAGCATCCATAGAAGGATTTCCCGGATCATGCGGTTTGCTTTGGTGCTTCGCTCCAAAGGTTCTCGTATACTATCGGATCGTGAAACCCGGTTTTTCTTTCCCGGCGGCATTGCTGGCGGTGGCGCTCCTCCTTGGCGCCCAAGCGGGCTGCGGAGGTGCGGAAGGCCGCAAACAGGGGGTCCAGGCCCACAAGTTCGAGCGGGGGTTCCGGAACGCGAATCCGGCCTTCTCGACCCCGAGCCTGTGGAACCGGATCAAGTACCTCTCGTCCCGCGCCTGGGCCACGACTTTCCATCCCCGATCCGTCCAGTTTCCGCTGGCGACGGGCGATTTGCAATGGCTGAAGGCGAACCGGACGGAGCCGACGGTCACGTGGGTCGGACACTCCACGCTGCTCATCCAGCTCGACGGGATCACCATCCTCACCGATCCGCAGTGGTCCGACCGGGCCAGCCCGGTCTCATTCGCCGGCCCCCGGCGGGTGATGCCTCCGGGGATTCAATTCGAGGATCTGCCCCCCATTGATCTGGTACTCATTTCCCACGACCACTATGACCATCTGGATGTGCCCACGATCACCCGGCTGGCGGCGACGCACCAGCCTTTGTTTCTCGTGCCCTTGGGCCTCAAGGCTTGGTTCGTCGACCTGGGAATTACGAATGTCGAAGAATTCGACTGGTGGGACAATCGCGCCATGAAGGGGCTCACGATCACGTGCGTACCCGCGCAGCACTTTTCGTCCAGGACGCCCTGGGATCGCAACCAGCGGCTGTGGAGCGGCTGGGCCGTGGCGGGCCGCGCGAAGCGACTGTTCTTCGCCGGCGACACCGGCTACTACGATGTCTTCAAGGAGATCGGCAGCCGCCTCGGCCCTTTCGACTTCGCTGCCATTCCGATCGGCGCATACATGCCGCCGGCCATCATGAAGATGACCCACCTCACCCCGGAAGAGGCGCTTCAGGTGTTCGCAGATGTGAAGGGACGCCGATTCGTCGCGATCCACTGGGGCACCTTCGACCTCACCGAGGAGCCGCTCGAAGAGCCGCTCCAGCGCTTGGAAGCCGAGGTGAAGCGCCTGGGCCTCGACCCGAGCCGGATCTGGGCGCTGAAGCATGGGGAGACGAGAAGGTGGTAGGGGAAAAGCCTCTCACTCCCCTGCGCGGGCCTTGCAGGTTGTTGCAAGCAGATTATCGCTTCTGCTTTTTTAATTCCCTGGCAGCGGCGCGCGTCAGCTTGAGGTCATGGGAGAGAAACTCAACTCGGTCACCATCCTTCAGTAGTTCAACACATGAGGCAAGGTGAATTCCATCCATTCCGCGAAGACCGTATGTGACGGTCAAGTTACCAGCCCTTACATAGACGGGTGTCGAGAGGATCACTGCAAGAAAGCGGTACCAGGTGTCGCGAAACTCTTCCAGAACAGCCGTGAATTCGTGCCTTGTAAGGGATCCTTCCCTATGGCGTCTGGCCAAAGCAGCGTGTGCTTCAGGATAGGCGATGATGGACGTTGCCACGACATCTGCGCGGTCCAGTCTCGACTGAACTTCTTTGGTTCCCGGTTCGTCCAGGTAGAGCTTGAGTAGGCTGGACGTATCGAGGTAAAGAATCACCCGCGATCTTCCAACACGGCGTCGGCGATCATCGCGGGCCCCTTTCTGGGTTTCAGTGGCTTGACGAGCGGTTTTCCTCCATGCCACTCAGCAATGCCTTGCTTAACCAGGGCGTGCGCAACGCGTACTCCTTCCGGAATGGAGATGCCGGTGAGCGTCGCGACTTCATGGCGGCGATCGAGAATGCGGATGGTCTCGCCGGTCTTGGCGGCGCGGAGATATTCACTCAGCTTGGCTTTAAGTTTCGCGACGTTGACGGTGCGCATGGTCAGTTCACCTCGATGTGGTCATGAATAAGTATACCATATGACCACATTGTGTCAAGCCGTTCGGAGGGCTTCCGCCATCGGCCTGGCCGGCGTCCCCAGCATGATCGGCGTGCCCGTGGAATCATCAGCAACGGCATGGTGTTAGTCTTTCTCTTTCATCAGAACGCGTGGAAGCCATCGCCGGACGGATTGGCGGTACCGCTCATACGACGCCCCGAACATTCGCGCCAGCGTCGGCTCCTCGTAGAAGACTACGAACAGGTGGGCGGCGGAGAGTAACAGGAGTGCGTAGAGGAGCACAATCACAGATTCGAACAGAAGCGCTTCGCCCAGCAAGATAAGCAGAACTCCGACGTACATTGGATTTCTGATATAGCGATAGAGCCCTTTCACAACAAGTTCTTTTGGTGGATCAATCGGCGCCGGCGTACCTCTGCCGGTGAACGTGAAGTCCCAGGCGCACCAGAGGTAGATAAGTATGCCCACTAGCATCGACACCGGCCCCAAGAACCGGACGACACCAAATTTCACTGGGAACCACTGCCGGACATCTGAGGAAAGCAACAGATATGGAATGAGGACCGTCACCGTCCCGGGGACCAGGATCGTGAAAAGCAAGGTCTTCAGCGCAACCATAAGGCTATTTCATTTCTTGCTGCCCATGTATTTCTGCCGCAAGGCTTCCTTTTCGCTGTGATGCCGGTCCTGCATGGCGCGCATGTCTTGCTTGCACTTGTCCTGAAGCGCGCGTCGTTCCTGCTCCAGCTTGTCCTCCAGTTGGCGCATCTCGTTTTTCATCTGCTCAAACATTTCCATTTTGCCCGGCTCGGTTTGCTCAACGGCGGGTGAGGTGCCTGCCGTGAAGATCAGCGCTATCGCCAGCACGAACCCGCTCATTCCAGATGCGTGCCATCTTCGGGTCATGTTTTGTCCTCCTCTGTTTGCGACATAGCCGCTCCTACCTTGATTCACGCCAGACCATGACTGCCAGGCCGCCGGCGATAACAACCCCCAACCAGCTCACCCACAGGGGAATGACGCTTCCCTGAAACGTGACTTCCCAGCCGAAGGCCAGCCGGAAAATATGCAACAGAGCAATCAGGGCGAAAACCCCAGCGGCGATCGTGGTGAATGGTTTCTTCATTTCGGCACGCGGACTTCGACCTTGTCGCTCATTTTGGCCTTGGCGAGTTTGTCGGCGCGGCGCTGGTTGCAGAAGAGCTCCAGCCAGCCGTCGCTGTTGACGAGCGCGGCGAGCTTCTTGGGCTTCGCGTCCGCGTAGCACCGCTGGAGCCCTTTTACCGTAGCCCGCCGCACCTTCACCTGCAGGCTCAGCCAGTTATCCATGTCGGTCAGGTCCCGCAGCTCGGTATAGCCGATGTTGGTAATGAGATTGC
>CAYLLY010000039.1:0-19387 GCA_964384595.1 uncultured Nitrospirales bacterium | reverse complement strand
ACCGCAACGCGTACCGTCCGACCGGTTCGATGTCCTGGACCGCGATGAACATGGGGATGCTGTCCGGCTTGATCCTGAGCTCGCCCGTCCATTCGTCCGTGCAGGCGGCGCAGGGGCAATGCTGGCGGAGGTAGCGGATCGGGTAGACGCCCTTGTGGCCGTCGCTCCATTCGATGCCGAGGACCCCGTTCTCGGTCCAATCCATGTCCTTGGGTTCGACGGCGTCACTCATGGCTTGTTCGTTCTGTCTTGATCGGCCGTCACGCCCCTATTCCTGATCCAATGGTACGCCCCGTAGGCGGACGCCAGCACGCCCGTCACCAGCAGACCGAGCGCCGTCTGCAGGATCGCCTCCTGCTTCTCCGTCAGCCCGTAAATCCCCAGAACGAAGCCTGCGGCCACAAACGCCTTGCCGGTGAACCGGGCGATCACGCCGCCGTAGCCGACATGCTCTGCGCTCATGCTACCTCTCATCAGCCCCCCTCCCCTTTGTAAGGGGAGGCAAGGTGGGGTAGAGCCTGACGAACTCTACCTCCCCGTTCCCCTCCTTACAAAGGAGGGGGTGCATAATTGGCACGGGCGCCACGCCGGTACGCCGCCGGCCTCTCCGCCGCGAATAGCCACCGCGTTCGCGGCATGCGCCGGCCGGCCACGCACTCCACATAGAGCTCGATGACCTCGTACAATTCGTTGCGAATGGCCGCCGTGGGCTTGAGGCGGGGCAAGCGGGACAGATCCATGCGGAGCGCCTGGCGGAAAAACGCCAGGCACGCCGGCGACACGGCCGGACACCGCACGGGCTCCCGCCGGACGCAGACCGAACAGACCGTCCCGCCCGCGCGCGGCGAGAAAAACCAGGTCCCGCCGTTGGCCCTCACCTGGCAGGCATTGCACCGATCCAGGTGCGGCAGGTAGCCCGCGAACCGTAGAATCTCCAACTCGTAGAGGGCCGCCGTGAGCGCGGGATCGCCACTGGCCTCGACCGCCCGCAAGCCTTCCAGCACCGCATGGAACACGCGCGGCACCGCGTCGCCGTCGGCCGTCACCGCCCCCGCCAGGTTGGCGAGCCGGGCCGCGCCGGTGATCGCCTCGAGCGAGGCCCGGATGGCAGGAAAGGCGTGGCGGATGTCGGTCTGGGAGACGCGATACAGGGTATCGCCCGGCTTCTCAAACAGCACGAGGTCACAGTGGACGAAGGGCTCCAGGGCGCTGCCGAAACGGCTCTTCATCCGCCGGGCCCCCCGGGCAACCCCCCGGACCTTGCCGTATCGCAGGGTGAAGAAGGTGACGATCCGGTCGGCATCCCCCCACTTGCGGCTTTTGAGCACGACGGCGGGAGTCTTGAGGAGGGGCATCCTCTTCCGATTCCTACTTCAAGTGCGCGAGGACGGCCGTGGCCAGGGTGAGATAGATCGCGATCCCCGTGATGTCATTCGCCGTGGTCACGAAGGGGCCGGCGGCGACGGCCGGATCGACGCCGTAGCGCTTCAGGACGACCGGCATGATCGTGGCCATGGCCGTGGACACGACCAGCGCGCACACCATGGCCACGCCGACGACGAGCCCCAGCGTCAGATTGATGTGCATGACGGCGGCCGCCGCCAGCGCCACGACGCCGCAGAGCAGACTGATGAGAAACCCGATCGTCACCTGCCGCAGGAAGACCTTTCTCACATCCGACAATTCGATCTCCCCCGTCGCCAATCCGCGGATGATCAGGGTCGAGGACTGCAACCCGACGTTCCCCCCCATGGCGGCGATGACCGGGATGAACGTCACCAGGGCCACCACCTCCTGGATCGTGTGCCGGAAAAACCAGAGAATCACGCCCGACACCATGCTCCCGATCAGGTTGGTCAAGAGCCACGGGACCCGGAGACGGAGCGACTTGATCACCGGCGAGTGCAGGAGCGCCTCTTCCTCCTCGCTCTTCGTCCCGGACATCTTCAACATATCCTCGGTGGCGGCGTCATGGATGATGTCCACCACGTCGTCCACGGTGATGATCCCGACGAGCGTATTGTCCTTGTCCACGACGGGGATCGCGAGCAGGTTGTACCGGGCCACCAGCTTGGCCACCTCCTCCTGATCGGTGTCGGTGGCGACGCTGATGACCTCCCGCTTGATCATGGTCCCGAGGCGGGTATGCGGAGCCACCTGCAGGAGCTGGCGCAGCGAGAGCACGCCCAAAAGCTTCTCGTCCTTGTCGGTGACGTAGACGTAGAATACGTTGCCAGTGTCCTTGGCCCCCTGGAGCTTGCGGATCGCCTCTTCCGCCGTCGTGTACTCCGGCAGGGAAAAATATTCCGTCGTCATGATGGCGCCGGCGGTCTTGGGCTCGTATTGCAGGAGGTCCTTGACCTCCGCCGAGTCCTCCGGCTTCATCAGCTTGAGGATCTCCTGGGAGCGTTCCTCAGGCAGGCAGGTCAGGACGTAGGCCTGGTCGTCGTCCGGCAGGTCCCTGATCAGCATGGCGATATCGGCCGCGGGGACGTCCGCCAGGGTTTCGCCGATGTCCCCTTCGTCCATCTCGCTCAACACCTGGGCCTTGCCGCCGTCGAGCTTGATGAGTTCGAAGACCGTCCGCTTCTCCTGCGCGGTGTTCAGGTGGTGCAGGACCTTGGCGACGTCGGCCGGATGCATCTTGGAGACCATGCGCTCCAGGTTGCCGATGGCGCCGCGGCGCAGCAGGCGGCCCACGGAGTCCAGGATCACGTCGAACCGGCTCTTGGCGTCGATCCGCTCCATCAATACCCCAGCTCCACGAGCATGCGCTCGTCCTGCCGCCACGCCTCCTTCACCTTCACCCAGAGCTCGAGGAACACCTTCATGCCGAAGAGGTTTTCCATGTCGATGCGGGCATGGGTGCCCACCGCCTTCAGGATCTCGCCATGCTTGCCGATCACGATGGCCTTCTGAGAGTCCTTTTCCACATAGATGGTCGCGCTGATCCTGGCGAGCTTCCCTTCCTCCTTGAAGGACTCGATGGCGACCGCCACGGCGAACGGCAGCTCGTCGCGCGTCTTCTGGAGGAGCTTCTCCCGAATGATCTCCGCCGCGAGCACGCGCATCGGCTGATCCGTCACCACATCCTCCGCAAAGTAGGCCGACCCTTCCGGCATGCGGGCCAGGGCCAGATCCAGCAGGCGATCCACGCCGTCGCCGGTCTTGGCCGAGACGGGCACGATCTCGGCGAACGCGTGCATCCGGCTGTATTCGTCGATCAGCGGCAGCAGGCGCAGTTTCTTGACCAGGTCCACCTTGTTGACGACGAGGACCACCGGCACGTCCCGCTCCTTGAGCCGCTCGAGCACGAACCGGTCGCCGGGCCCCGGCGACTCCATGGCCTCGACCATGAAGAAGGCCAGGTCCACCTCATCCAGCACGTGCAGGGCCACCTCGACCATGCGCTTGTTGAGCTCGAACTTGGGCTTGTGGATGCCCGGCGTGTCGAGGAACACCATCTGGGCACCGGGCAGATGCTTGACGCCGAGGATCCGGGTCCGGGTCGTCTGCGGCTTGTCCGAGATGATGGCGACTTTCTCGCCGAGGATGCGGTTCAGGAGCGTCGACTTCCCCACGTTCGGCCGGCCCACCAGCGCGACGAAACCGGAGCGGTAGCCTGGAATATTCATGACGGTTCGTCACGAAACCGCGCAGACGCGTCGCGAGACGGGCGCGTGGAGCCGCAAGGGACCGAGGCGTACTTGAAACAGTACGTCGAGGGACTGAGCGGCGAGCCCGCCCGTCGCAGCAGCGTATCCGCGGTTGCAGTAGAAGCGTTCATGAATATTCCAGGCTGTGGCACGGCCACGCTCACGGGCGCTCCTTCTTGCCGGGCGGGATCAGGAAGACCGTTTCGCCTTCCTTCACCAGACCGAGCCGGTCGCGGGCCAGGCCTTCCAGCGTGGCGGGGTCGTGCTTGACCGCCTCGATGTTCTTTTTCAGGCGGGCGTTCTCTTCCTCGATCGCCTTGATCTCCTCGGCGATCTGCCCCTGGGTCCGTTTCATATTGAGGTACTTCATGTAGCCCATGGTGTCGAAGAAAAATTCATAGGTGAAGTAGCTCATCAGGAGAAGTCCGCCGACCAGATAGACCGTCCAACGCCGTTTCTGCCTGGCCTTGAGGGTCGTCCGCCGCTGGTTCGGCCTCGTCCTCATCCTCCCGCCTTTCCCGCAAAGACCGCGCGGCCCCGATAACGCGCGGCGTCCTCCAGTTCCTCCTCGATCCGCAGCAGCCGGTTGTACTTGGCCGTCCGGTCGGTTCGCGACAGCGAGCCCGTTTTGATCTGGCCGGCATTGACGCCCACGGCCACGTCCGCGATCGTGACGTCTTCGGTCTCCCCCGACCGGTGCGACACGACAGCCGTGTAGCCGGCGCGTTTCGCCATCTCGATCGTCTCCAGCGTCTCGGTGAGCGTCCCGATCTGGTTCAGCTTGATGAGGATCGAGTTGCCGAGCCCCTCCGCGATCCCCTTCGCGAAGATCTCCGGATTGGTCACGAAGATGTCGTCCCCGACGAGCTGCATCCGCTGTCCCAACCGCTCGGTCAGCATCTTCCAGCCCTTCCAGTCCTGCTCGCTCAGCCCGTCCTCGATCGACACGATCGGATAGCGGCGGACGAGGCCCTCATAATATTTTATCATGTCCTCGCTGGAACGTTGCGCCTGGGCTTCGCCCTTCATCACGTACCGCCCGTTTTCGTAGAACTCGCTGGCCGCGGGGTCCAGCGCCAGGGCCACATCCTGGCCCGG
Source organism: uncultured Nitrospirales bacterium (assembly GCA_964384595.1). Taxonomy (GTDB): domain Bacteria; phylum Nitrospirota; class Nitrospiria; order Nitrospirales; family NS-4; genus SCTG01. The sequence continues at coordinate 14,633 of CAYLLY010000039.1, read as the reverse complement.
CTTGTAGCCCGCCGTTTCGATGGCCTGCACGATGAGCGCCAGGGCTTCTTCGTTCGAGCGGAGGTTCGGCGCGAAGCCGCCTTCGTCCCCCACGGCGGTGCTGAGGCCCTTCTTCTTCAGCAGGGCCTTGAGGGTGTGAAAGACCTCGGCGGCCATCCGCAGGGCCTCCGCAAACGTGGGCGCGCCGACCGGCACGATCATGAACTCCTGAAGGTCCAGGTTGTTGTCCGCGTGCGCGCCACCGTTGATCACGTTCATCAAGGGAACAGGCAGCTCGTGCGCGTTCGCGCCTCCGAGGTAGCGGTAGAGCGATAGTCCGGCCTCATCGGCCGCGGCCTTGGCCACAGCGAGCGACACCCCCAGGATGGCGTTCGCGCCCAGTTTGCCCTTGTTAGGCGTGCCGTCCAGTTCGATCATTTTCCGGTCGATCCCGGCCTGATCCGCCGCATCCCGTCCCAGCAGCGAGGGCGCCAGGACTTTCTGCACGTTGGCGACGGCATTCCGGACGCCCTTGCCGAGATAGCGTTTCTTGTCGCCGTCGCGCAGTTCGAGGGCCTCGCGCGTGCCGGTGGACGCGCCGGATGGCACCGCCGCCCACCCGCGCGCGCCGGATTCCAGCGCGACGTCCACCTCGATCGTCGGGTTCCCCCGCGAGTCCAGAATCTCCCGCGCCCTAATCTCCGCAATCCCGCTCATTCGATTTCCATCCCCGTACTGGCGGGTCCTGCCCCCGCATAGCCCAGCGCAGCTGGGCGTTTCGCCGTCGAAGTCCCGGAACCCGGCTGTACGCCCCACGCTGCGCCTGGGCGCCCATGCGGTGTCACCCGCCTAAGAACCCGCTAGTTTCCCCAAACTTTTCCGTTCAGCCCTGCGCCGCATAGTCGAAGACTTGAGTTTCCACCACACGCGACGGCTTTTTCTGTCCCCACACCGTCTTTTGTAACCGCTCGACCGTCTCCGGCGCATAAAGCCGCTCCCCGCACTGAGAGCACACCCGTGCCGGGACATGTTCAACGACGACTAACTTATCGCCGAGCTGGAGCGTATAGGTAACCGACTGTTCCGTCATAGGGGATCCGCATAGATCGCAATTCATAATCAGCCCGTCACAACGATCACACCACCTGGAACGATTGTCCCAAAGGTTGAAAACCCGCCGTTTCCTGTCGTTCGAGTTTGGACCGGATCTCTTCAAATCGCTTAACTGTTTCTTTGGAATACAGACGCTCTCCGCAGCGAAGGCAGATCTCTGCATGCACCTTCAGAACGGCAGTATGGACACCGCCTCGCAGAAGCTTTTCGACCTCTTTCTCAATCAGTTCACCACCACAAACCGGACATTTCTCGAATGGCATCATGGAGACTTCCTCCTCTGCCGCCAGTTGATCCACCGATCAGGATCGGGGCGGTACACCGTAATCAGCACAGCTCCTTGAGTTCGCTCATTATACGCCCACACAGTATGCACGGGATCGCCTCCGGACGTCGGACCATAGATCAAGCAACTCGGATACGGCTTGCTCGTCGGATAGTCTTCAATAACTTCGCCCCCAAGAACCGAGCGGGTGATTTCATCAAATGTAAGCTTGTCTGCTTGCGCTTCTTCGTCAGCATGATCCGTGATCCGAACTCGATTGGCCTGAACTGCCTCCCGGATCGCGGCAATATTCATTCAGGCCTTAAGGTCATCCGCCACTCGAATCTCCCGCGCCCTGATCGCCGCAATCCCGCTCATGCTTCAGTCCTCAAGGGAATATTGATGAAGGGGTGGCGCCGCATGGGACCCGGGCGGAGCGGAGGGCCGTACAGCCCGGTCTGCGTGCCTTGTAGGGCGAAACGGCCTGAGCACGTCCGGGTGATGCGGTGACAGGACCCGCGCTGCTTCGTTCATCCAACCCCTCACCCTAACCCTCTCCCTCAAGGGGCGAGGGGAATGAAATCTCATCCCGCTAGTTTCCTCTTGAGCAACTCATTCACCTTGGCCGGGTTGGCCTTGCCGCCGGAGGCCTTCATCACCTGCCCCACGAAGAACCCGAACACCGCCTCCTTGCCGCTCCGGTACTGCGACACCTGCTGCGGGTTCTTGGCCATCACCTCGTCGATGATCTTCTCCAGCGCGCCCTCGTCCGACACCTGCACAAGCCCCTTGGCCTTGATGATCTCGGCGGCGCCCTTGCCGGTCTTGCACATCTCTTCAAGCACCGCCTTGGCAATCGGCCCACTGATCTCGCCTTTACGCTTCAACTCCGAAAGCGCTCCGAGCTCGCCGGCGGGGACGCTTTTCCAGAATTCCTTGGTAAAGCCCGGCAGGTCAACGGTGATCCAATTGGCGATGTCTTTGCTGATGTCGGTCTTCGACGCTCCGCTCGCGCAGGCGGCTGTTACCGACGCCACGAAATACTTCGCGACAACCGGATCGGCCGTTAAAACACCGGCTGTATATTCAGTCAGGCCGAATTCATTGACGAAACTCTTGTGCATGGCGTCCGACAGTTCCGGCAGGGATTTCCGTATCTCCTCGACCATCTCCTCCGTGATCCGCAGCGGCACCAAGTCGGGGTCCGGGAAGTAGCGGTAGTCGTGCGCCTCTTCCTTGCTCCGCATCACCGCGGTCTCGCCCTTCTCCGTATCCCAGAGCCGCGTCTCCTGAACGACCTTCCCGCCTTCGTCCAGGACCTTCGCCTGCCGCTTGATCTCGTACTCCATCGCGGCCTTTACGAACTTGAAGGAGTTGATGTTCTTGAGCTCGACCTTGGTGCCAAGCTCCTTCGAGCCAGCCGGCCGCAGCGAGAGGTTCGGCTCGCACCGCAGGCTCCCCTCCTCCATGTTCCCGTCGCAGACCCCCAGGTAGACCAGGATGTCGCGCAGCGTCTTGAGGTAGGCGACCGCCTCATCCGGCGAGCCCATGTCCGGCTCGGTGACGATCTCGAGCAGCGGCGTGCCGGCCCGGTTCAGGTCCACGTGCGACGCCCCAGCGATCCCGGTGTGGAGGTTCTTGCCCGCGTCCTCCTCCAGATGCGCCCGCCGAATGCGGATGCACTTGGCCGTCCCGTTCTGCCCGATCTCCAGCCACCCGTGCTCGCAGATCGGCAGCTCGTACTGCGAGATCTGGTAGTTCTTCGGCAGGTCCGGATAAAAGTAGTGCTTGCGGGCAAACCGGTTCATCGGCGCGATGGTGCAGTGCAGCGCGAGCCCCGTGCGGACGGCGAACTCGACCGCCTTGCGGTTGATGACCGGCAGGACGCCCGGCATGCCGAGGCACACCGGGCACGTCTGGGTATTGGGCGCGGCGCCGAACGCCGTGCCGCAGCCGCAGAACATCTTGGATGCGGTCAGGAGCTGCGCGTGCACCTCCAGCCCGATGACGACTTCATACGCCATGGTTCAGTTAGGCGCGTTCCTTTCTCATGGCTTCTTTGCCGGCCTCGAATGCCGCCGTCAGGACCGTCTTCTTCTCATTGATGAACTGCTTGCCCTGTTCGACAGCCTTCTCGATGGTCGCCTTGGCCTCCTTAGCCTTCTCCAGCGCTTCCTCCTCGGCCTTCTCTGCATAGTTCTTAAGCAGCTTCCTGGTCTCCGCCCCTGACTGGGGCGCCAACAATAAAGCCGCGCCGACGCCGATGATGGCCCCGGCTAGAAACGCGAACGCAACCGCTCCTGACGAAAATCCGTTGTCTTCAGCCGCCATTTGAAGGACCTCCTTGTTGATGTGACTCCGCCTTCTGTGTGAACACTCCATATGCCGCCCGAAATCCTGCCAGCAGACTGCCGACGTTCGTCAGCAGCGTGCCGGCCCCTCCACGGAAGAGCCCGTGCACCTGGTTGATCGTCTGCCCGACCTCGCCCATCGCCTCGCCCAGCACCCGCGCGCGGGTCGCAGCTTCCCGCATCTCGGTCGCCACCTGGTTCATGTTCTGAGCCGCCTGCGTCGCTTCCCGGAACAGGACCGGCAGGTCCTCGTTCATGCGCCGTAAGAGCCGTTCCGATTCCTCGGCCGTCTTGCGGAGCTGAACCAGCATCGGCACCAAGACGGCCACGAGCACCACCGCCACCACCGCCACGATCCCTGCTGCAATCTCCATCAACATATGCGTCCTCCCGTCGCTACGTTAAACGTTATACGTTATTCGTTAATCGTTGACTCGAGACAACTCCGATTAACGTTTAACGATTAACGGGGAAGCCTCTTACAGCGGAGGCTTCCTCATGTGCCAGTCCGTCGCCTGCTCGTAAGCGTGCGCCGCGCGGAGGATCTTCTCCTCCTCGAACGGACGCCCGATGACCTGCAGGCCGATGGGCAGCTTCCCGCTGCTGAGCCCGCAGGGCACCACGATCGCCGGCACCCCGGCCAGATTCACCGAGATCGTGTAGATGTCCGACAGGTACATCTGCAGCGGATCCTGCAGCTTCTCGCCGAGCTTGAAGGCCGGCGTCGGCATCGTGGGCGTCACGATCACATCGACCTCCTTGAACGCCTCGTCGAAATCGCGCTTGATCAGCGTACGGACGGCCTGCGCCTTGCCGTAGTAGGCATCGTAGTAGCCGGCCGACAGCGCGTAGGTCCCCAGCATGATGCGGCGCTTCACTTCCGCGCCGAAGCCCTCCTGCCGGGTCTTCATGTACGTCTCCAGGAGGCCCTTCTCCTTCGCAGCCCGGTACCCGTACTTCACGCCGTCATACCGGGCGAGATTGGAGGACGCCTCCGCCGTGGCGATCAGGTAGTACGTCGCGATGGCGTACTTCGTCATCGGGAGCGAGATCTCCCTGATCTCGGCCTTGAGCTCCTGCATCTGGATGATCGCCGTCCGCACCGCGACCTCCACTTCGGGATCCAGCCCTTCGGCGAAGAACTCCAGCGGCACGCCGACCTTCATCCCCCGCAGGTTGAACTTGAGCGCCTTCTGGTAGTCGGGTACCGGCACGTCGGCCGACGTGGAGTCCAGGGGATCGTGCCCCGCGATGATTTGCAGCATCAGGGCCGCGTCCCGCACGTCCTTCGTGATCGGGCCGATCTGGTCCAGCGACGAGGCGAAGGCGACCAGCCCGTAGCGCGACACGCGGCCGTAGGTGGGCTTGAGCCCCACCACGCCGCAGCAGGCCGCCGGCTGCCGGATCGAGCCGCCGGTGTCCGAGCCCAACGCCGCCACGCAGAGATCGGCGGCCACGGCCGCGGCCGAGCCCCCGCTGGACCCGCCTGGAATGCAGGCCAGGTTCCAGGGATTCCGCGTCGGGCCGAACGCCGAATTTTCGGTCGAGGAGCCCATTGCAAACTCGTCCAGGTTCGTTTTGCCGATCAGGAAGTAGCCCAGCTCCTTCAGGCGGGAGACCACCGTCGCATCGTAGGGCGGCACGAAACCCTCCAGCATGCGGGAGCCGCAAGTCGTCTTGACGCCTTCCGTGCAGATGTTGTCCTTGACCGCGATCGGCATGGCCATCAGGGGCGTGGTCTTCCGCCAGCCGCGCAGCCTGTAGTCGAGGTCGTCGGCCTCCTTCATCAGCGCGTCTTTCCTGGCCGTCGTGATGTAGGCCTTAACCTTGGATTCGGCGACGGTGATGCGCTGGCAATAGGCCTTGACGATCTCGACGGCGGAGATCTCCCCCTTGGTGAACTTGTCCCTGAGCTCGAAGAGCGTCAGCTTCCGGAGCGACATCAGGAGACCATCCTGTTCTTCTCGTCCACTTTGATGATCCGGGGCTCGTGCCGCTTGATCTCGTCTTCGTTGTAGAACTCGTAGCAGAAGACGATGATCTTGTCCCCGATGGCGCCCTTGCGGGCCGTGGGGCCGTTCAGCGAGATGGCGCCGCCGCCCCGCTCGCCGGGAATGACGTAGGTCGTGAACCGCTCCCCGTTGTTGAGGTTGGAGATGACCACGGCCTCGTACGGCAGGATGCCGGCCGCCTCCAGCAGAGCCTCATCCACGGTCAGGCTCCCCTCATACTCCAGGCAGGCGTCGGTGACCGTCGCCCGGTGGATCTTCGATCGCAGCATTTGTCGAAACATCGTGTGAACCCTCGTTATTCGCTAATCGTTATACGTTATACGTGAACCCAATCGAACCTGGAATTTTCTTCCTCCGTTTAACGATTAACGCTTAACGTTTAACGGTCCTCTAGTATCTTCGGTACTCTGAAAAATCCGTCCGCCTGGTCCGGCGCGTTGGCCAGCGCCCGCTCCTGCGTCAGCGAGGGCCTCACCTCATCCTCGCGAAACACGTTGTCGGTCGGGAGCACGGTCGCGGTCGGCTCGACGCCGGCGGTCTCCACTTCTTTGAGCTGATCCATGTGCGTCAGGATTCCGCTGAGCTGCCGGGCGAAAGTCGTCTTCTCCTCTTCGCTGACCTCCAACCGCGCCAGCCTGGCGACATGCTCGACCTGCTCCTTGCTGATTTCCATTATTCCACCGTCACGCTCTTGGCCAGGTTCCGCGGCTGGTCCACGTCGGTCCCCCGCAAGACCGCGATGTGGTAGGCCAGCAATTGCAGCGCGACCGCAAAGGGAATCGGACTCAACAACTCCGGTACCTTGGGGATAGTAAACACCGCATCTGCGATCTGGCCGAGGTCCCGCTCCCCCTCACTCACGAAGGCGATCACCGGGGCATTGCGGGCCTTCACTTCCATCAGGTTGCTCACGGTCTTCTTGTACAGGCGATCGCGCGGCGCCAGCACCACCACCGGCATGTCCTTGTCGATCAGCGCGATCGGGCCGTGCTTCATCTCGCCGGCCGCGTAGCCCTCGGCGTGGATGTAGGAAATCTCCTTGAGCTTCAACGCGCCCTCCAGCGCGATCGGGTAATTGATGCCGCGCCCCAGGTACAGGAAGTTCCGTTTCTTGTGATAGCGCTTGGCAATGGCGACGATCTCCGCCTCCTGATTCAGAATGTCCTCGACCCGATGCGGCAGTCTCCTAATGCTATCTAGCCAGACCATCCCGTCGTTCTCGTTGAGCACTCCCCGCACACGTGCGAGGTGCAGGGCCAGCAGATACAAGGCCGTGAGCTGCGCCGTGAACGCCTTGGTCGAGGCTACGCTAATCTCCGGCCCCGCGTGCGTGTAGAGCACGCCGTCCGACTCGCGCGCGAGCGTGCTCCCCACCACGTTGACGATCGAGACCACCCTCGCCCCCTTACTCCTGGCTTCGCGCGCCGCCGCGAGCGTGTCGGCCGTTTCGCCTGATTGCGAGATCGTGATGAACAGATCATCCTTCTTGACGAGGGGATCGCGATAGCGGAACTCCGAGCCGATATCCACTTGCACCGGCGTCCGGATCATCTCTTCCAGCAAATATTTCCCGACGAGCGCCGCATGCCAGGACGTGCCGCAGGCCACGATCCAGATACGCCCGACTGCCGCAAACTGCTCCGGCGTCAACCCGATGTCCGGCAGGTCCGCCTCGCCTTCTTCGAACGTGTACTGGCCCCGCATCGTGTCGAGGATCGTCTGGGGCTGCTCGTGGATCTCCTTGAGCATAAAGTGCAGATATCCGCCCTTTTCGGCCGCGGCCGCGTCCCAAGTTACTGTGGTCCAATGACGCTCAACCTCAACCTTCCCATTCCAAACCGTGACGTTGGTTGACGTTATGGCAGCAACGTCTCTCTCTTCCAGGTACATCACATCCCGTGTATGCGCCAGCATCGCCATGACATCCGAAGCAACGAACGTCGCCTTGCCAGCCTGCCCGACCACCAACGGACAGCCGGAACGCGCCGCCACCAGCAGGTCCGGCTCCTGCTCGCGCATCACCACGATCGCGTAGCTTCCACGAATCTTCCGCACGGCATCTCGCACCGCCTCTGTGAGTTCCATGCCTGATTTGATGCGCTTCTCAATCAGGTGCGCGACGACTTCCGTGTCCGTTTCCGATTCGAACTGGAAACCGTCTTTCTGCAGTTGCCGCTTGAGCGACCGATAATTTTCTATGATGCCGTTGTGGACCAGCACACAGGAACCGGAACGGTGCGGGTGGGCGTTCTGCTCGGACGGTTTGCCGTGCGTCGCCCAGCGGGTGTGGCCGATCCCGACGGTCCCGTTCAGACCGGTACCGTTCAAGGCTTTCTCCAGATTCGCCAGCTTGCCGACGCTGCGGCGGACCTCGATCTTGCCGTTTTGCAGTACGGCGATGCCGGCCGAATCGTAGCCCCGGTATTCAAGCTTCTTCAGCCCCTCCAGCAGCAGGGGAACGGCCTCCTGATTTCCGACGTATCCGACAATGCCGCACATGGCCGCCTCAGCGCTTCCCTTTTTTCATCTTCTCCCGCCAGCCCTTGACCCAGCCCGGCTTGACCACCTGCCGGGCGCGACCGAGCGCGAGGGCGTCCGCGGCCACGTCCTGCGTGACGACCGACCCCGCCCCGATCATGGCGCCCTTGCCCACCTTCACCGGCGCGACCAGCGACACGTCGCTCCCGATGAACACATCGTCGTCGATCACCGTCTGGTGCTTGTTGATCCCGTCATAGTTGCACGTGATGGTGCCGGCCCCGACGTTCACCCGCTTGCCGATCCGCGCGTCGCCCAGGTAGCTGAGATGATTGGCCTTGGACCCCTCGCCGAGGTCCGCCTTCTTCAGTTCCACGAAATTGCCCACCCTGGCGTTGCGTCTGACGATCGTGCCGGGCCGCAGGTGCGCGAACGGGCCGACGCTGCACCCGTCCTCCAGCCGGCTGTCTTCGATCACGCAGCCGTCCAAGACCGTGACGCCGTCGCCGAGCACGCTCTCCACGAGCCGGCTGTGGGAACGGACCACGCAGTCTTCGCCGACGGCCGTCCGGCCCTCCAGCGTGGTATGCGGATGAATGACGGAGTCGCGCCCAATCTTCACGCCCGCATCCACGAAGCTCGTCTCCGGAGCCAGGAACGTCACGCCCACGTCCATCAGGCGCTGCCGCACGCGGTCGCGGAGCACCCGTTCCGCCTCGGCCAGCTCGGCCCGTGTATTGATGCCCAGCGCCTCGATGGGATTGGAGGCGATGCAGGCCGCCACCTTCTTCCCCTGCCGGATCGCCGCCTCCACGATATCGGTCAGGTAGTACTCCTTCTGCGCGTTCGCGGGCTTGAGCGCGGCCAGCGCCGGGAAGAGAAACTCACCTTCGACCACGTAGGTACCCGCGTTGACTTCGGTCAGCCGTCGCTCCGACGGCGAGGCATCTCTGTCCTCGATGATCTTCCACACCGACCCGTCCCGGCCCCGTACGATCCGCCCGTAGCCGGCGGGCCGGTCGAGGTGCGCCGTCAACATGCTCACCGTTGCGCGCTCGCGTTCGTGCGTCGCGAGCAGCGCCTGCACCGTCGTCATGGTCAGCAGGGGGGTGTCTCCGCTGAGAATCACGAACCGCAGGCCGCTCCACGCGTTCCCGCCCCGGCCCTGGAACACGGATTGCGCCTGCGCGACGGCATGGCCGGTCCCGAGCCGGCGCGCCTGCACCACCAGGTCGATCTTCCGGTCGGCCAGCAGGTCCTTCGCCTTCTCCGCCTGGTGCCCGACCACCACCGCGACGCGGCCTTTGGCGAGCGTCTCGGCCAGATCGACGGCGTAGAGCGCCATGGGACGCCCGCACACGGGGTGCAGCACCTTGGCAAGCTTGGACCGCATGCGGATGCCCTGCCCCGCCGCCAGCACGATGGCCGCAAGCCGCCTCATCCCTTCCGGACGGCGCCCGCGCCGACCGCCTCCGGCACCGGCGGCGTGTACATCCCGCCGGAGAACATCATCTTCATCGCCTCGTCCACGCTCATGCTGACCGGAATCAACTCGCTCTCCGGGACGAACAGCAGGTAGCCGGAGGTAGGATTCGGCGAGGTCGGCACGTACACGTTGATCACCCGGTCCGGGCTGATGTCCTGCACTTCCCCCGGCGTGACGCCGGTTACCAGCGCGAGAGCGTACTGGCCCTTGCGGGGAAACTCGATCATCACGACACGGCTGTATTTCCGGCTCCCCCCGGTCTTTTCCTGGAAGGACAGCACGTCCATCATCGACTTGATGGTCGTGTAAATCCCGCGCACCAGCGGCACCCGCTGCAGCCAATCCTCCCACATTGCCACGACCCGCCGGCCCATGATGTTCGTCGCCAGCAGGCCCGCCAGGATGATCAGGAGGAACAGCACCAGGATGCCGACGCCCGGCACGTAGCGCTGCGTCAGATACTTCTCCGGAATATCACCGAGAATGCCGTCGAGGGTGACGAACAGGGTCTTCAAGACCAGCACCGTCCCCCAGATCGGAACCACGACCAGGAGTCCGGTGATAAAGTAGCGTTTCAGCGAGACTTTCAGCATGCCTGTACGAGCCTTCTCCCAAGCCTGTCATCATACAAAGTTTCACTCGACCGCGCAAGCGGAAGATTGCTATTTCTCAATAAGTTGGACTATGATCGGCCCGTCGATTTTTCACTCTCGGAGCGAGGTGATCCGGCCGTGCCGCGTGGTGGTCTCAAGCGAGGGTTTTTTCTGAGCTTCGAGGGGATCGAAGGCTGCGGGAAGACCACGCAACTCCGAGGGCTCGCCCGCCGTCTCCGGGCGCTCGGATACCTCGTCGTCGAGACGCGCGAACCAGGCGGCGCCCCGATCAGCGAACAGATCCGGACCCTCCTGCTGCACCCGAAAAACCGCGGCATGGACGCGCGCTGCGAGCTGCTGCTGTACCTGGCCAGCCGCGCCCAGCACCTGGCGGACCGGGTGCGGCCGGCGCTGGAAAAAGGCGCCGTGGTGCTCTGCGACCGTTTCGCCGACGCGACCATGGCCTATCAGGGCTACGGGCGCGGGCTCGGCCCCGTCGCGGTAGCCGGTCTGAACCGCTTCGCCACCTCGGGATTATCGCCGGACCTCGCCATCCTCCTGGACGTCTCCGTCGCGGTCGGCCTCGCCCGCAAGCGACGCGCGGGCGGTTTGGACAGGCTCGACCGCGAGCACACATCCTTTCACGAAGCCGTGCGGCGCGGCTACCTCCGCATCACCAGACAGAATCCCCGCCGCATGCACATGGTGGACGGGACCGCCACCGAGGGCGACGTGGCGCGCGCGATCAACCGCATCGTCCAGACCCGCCTGCGGGCCCGGAAAAGCGGCCTGACCCGGGTCGAGCGCCATGCCGTTTGACGTAATCATCGGCCACGCGCGGCCGAAGCGGTTCCTGCAATCGGCGCTTCGGAGCGAGCGGCTGGCCCACGCGCTGCTGTTTCACGGCGAGGAGGGGATCGGCAAGCTCCTGACGGCCCGTGTGCTGGCGCAGGCCGTGAACTGCGAGGCCTCGCCGGCTCCGAACCCTCCCGACGCCTGCGGCGTCTGCCGGTCCTGCCGTCAGATCGAGGCCGGCAGCCACCCCGACGTGACGATCCTGGCGGCGACGGGCGAAAAAGGCGAGACCGACCACACACGCGAGATCGAGTCCCGGTTCATCTACCGCCCGCTCATCGGCCGGCAGAAGATCGTGATCCTGGACAATGCCGATCTGCTGAGACGCGAAGCGGCCAACGCCCTCCTCAAGACGGTCGAGGAGCCGCCGCCGGACAGCCTGATCGTGCTCGTGTCTTCGCGGCCCGAAGCCTTGCTGCCCACTATCCGGTCGCGCTGCCAGGAGATCCGGTTCGCGCCCCTGGCCCTCGACGTGGTGGAAGAGGCCGTGCGCCGGCGCCGCGGCCTCTCGGAGAAGGACGCGCGGTTCCTCGCCGTCATCTCGGGCGGCCGGCTCGGCCTGGCGCTCGATGCCGAGCCTGAGGCGCTGCGCGCGGAGCGCGCCGAGTACCTCAGACTCGTGAGCCCGGACTCGATGGAGAGCGCCGGGGGGCTCCTGTCGGTCTGCGAGTCGGTCGGCAAATCCGACCAGGCGGAAGCGGCGCTAGGCTGGCTGGCCGCCTGGTTCCGGGACCTGGTCATCGTGAAGGTCGGCGGTGACCGCTCACGCCTGGTGAACTCGGACTGCCTGGCCCAGCTGGACGCGCTCGCGGCCAAGCTCACGATCGAGACGATCCTGGACCTCGCCGCCTACGTCAAGTCCATGCATCGCGGCCTGGAGCGCAACCTCAACAAGCAGATGATGCTGGAGGGGCTGCTCCTCCGCCTGCAGGCCGCGCTTCAGACCAGGGCCGCCTGACGTTTCGGAGGCTCCGTGCTCAAGACGTTCTACATCACGACGCCCATCTATTACGTCAACGACGTTCCCCACATCGGCCATGCCTACACGACCATCGCGGCCGACGTGCTGGCGCGCTACCACCGACAGTGGGGCCACGACGTCTTCTTCCTCACCGGCCTCGATGAGCACGGGCAGAAAGTCCAGCAGGCCGCGCAGAAAGCCGGCGTGGATCCAACGGCCTACTGCGATCGGCTTGCGCCGCAATTTCAGAATCTCTGGAAACGGCTGAACATCTCCAACGACGCCTTCATCCGCACCACCGACGCCAGGCACAAGGCCTACGTCCAGAAGACGCTCCAGTCGCTGTACGACAAGGACTTGATCTATCGCGCCGACTACACCGGCTGGTACTGCACCTTCGACGAGCGCTTCTGGACGGAGAAGGACGTCGTGGGCGGCCTCTGCCCCGACTGCAAGCGGCCGGTCGAACGGCTCAGCGAGAGCAATTACTTCTTCCGGATGAGCAACTATCAGGAGCGGCTCACCACTTACATTCAGGATCACCCCGACTTCATCCAACCGGAATCCAGATGCAACGAAGTGCTGGGCTTCCTCAGGAAGTCTCTGGAAGACCTGTCCATCTCGCGGCCCAAATCCCGCCTGTCGTGGGGCATCGAGCTGCCCTTCGACGCCGACTATGTCACCTACGTCTGGTTCGACGCCCTCGTGAACTACATCTCGGCGCTGGACTATCTCACGCCGAAGCCCTCGTTCGACCAATACTGGACGACCCATTCAACGGAAACGGCCGCCGACCGCACCGTCCTGCATCTGGTCGGCAAGGACATTCTGACGACGCACGCCGTCTACTGGTCCACGATCCTGATGGCCTGGGGACGCGCCCTGCCGACGACCATCTTCGCCCACGGCTGGTGGACCGTAGGGGGCGAAAAGATGTCCAAGAGCCGCGGGAACGTGGTGGACCCGAACGCCATCGTGGACGAGTTCGGCGTGGACGCGTTCCGCTACTTCCTGTTGCGCGAGGTGCCCTTCGGCCAGGACGGCGACTTCTCCAGGGACGCGATGATCGGCCGCATCAACAGCGAGCTCGCCAACGACCTCGGCAACCTTTTGAACCGCAGCCTGACCCTGATCGAGCGGTTCGCGCAGGGCACGGTGCCGGCCCACACGCGCGCCGCCGACACCGAGATGGAGATCCGGCTCCGCAAGACGATCAACGGCCTGTTCGCATCGGCCGAACGGCACGTCACGAACCTGGAATTCAACCGGGCGCTCGAAGCCGTCTGGGAGCTGGTCCAGCTCGGCAATCAGTACATCGATAAGAGCGCGCCCTGGACCCTGGCGAAGAAAACCGAGGACAAGGCGCGCCTCGATACCGTGCTGTATCACGGCGCGGAGACGCTGCGCATCCTCAGCCTGGCGCTCTATCCCTTCATGCCGCAGACCGCCCAGGAGATGGTCAGGCAGCTCGGCCTTACGGCGGACCTGTCCAACCCGAATGCCGACGAGCTGAACTGGGGCTACCTGAAGCCCGGCACCAGGATCGCGAAGGGACAGCCTCTGTTTCCCCGCATCGAGACGACGGCCAAAACGCAAGGAGACAAGCCCGTGACCCAAGACCAGCAGTCCGTCCCCTCGTCAACGGACCAGATCACGATCGACGACTTCAGAAAAGTCTCGCTGCGCACCGGCAAGGTCGTGGCGGCGGAGCGCGTGCCGAAGTCCACCAAGCTCCTCAAGCTGCACGTGGATATCGGGACCGAGCAGCGCCAGGTCGTGGCGGGCATCGCCACGAAGTACGCGCCGGAGGACCTGATCGGCAAGCGCGTCGTCATCGTGGCGAATTTGAAGCCTGCCAAACTGATGGGCGTCGAGTCGCAGGGCATGGTCCTGGCGGCCGGCGACGACGACGTGTCGGCCCTCCTCACCACCATAGAAGACGTCCCGCCGGGCTCGAAGATCAAATAAGGAGGCGTTTATGGAGATCGGAATGATCATCGCAGTGGTTGTCGGGGTGATTTTCATCTTCATGATGCTCAAGGTCGTTCCCGCGTACGAACGGCTCGTGGTCTTTCGACTGGGCAATGTGCTGGACGAGCCGAAAGGGCCGGGGGTCGTCTTTCTGATTCCGGTCATCGACAAGCCCTACTGGGTGGATCTCCGCGAGATGGTCACGCCGATCCCTCATCAGGCCTGCATCACGAAGGACAACGCCTCCATCTCGGTGGATCTCCTGATCTACCGGAAAGTCGTGGACCCGACCGCCAGCGTCGTCCAGGTGCAGGACTTCAGCGCCGCGGCCGGCGGCATCGCCGTCACAACCCTCCGGGCGGTGATTGGGGATATCGCCTTGGACGACGTGCTGGCCAAGCGCGAGCAGATCAACCATACCCTGCAATCGAAGATGGATCAGGTCACAAGCCGATGGGGCGTGAAGATTACCACCGTGGAGATTCAGGAGATCAAGCCGCCGAAGGACATCCTCGACGCGATGAGCCGCCAGATGTCGGCCGAGCGGACCCGCCGGGCCCTGGTGATCG
>CAYLLY010000038.1:14691-19998 GCA_964384595.1 uncultured Nitrospirales bacterium | reverse complement strand
GGTGCACTTCTGGCAGAAGACGAGATCGGTCTTGAGCAGCCGGGACATCGTCTCCCGCCCGACCGCCCGGCCGATGAGGAAACTTACGATCGCGCCGATCTCCGCGCCGATGATCGCGTACACCGCCCCGAGGAACGGCCCGAACACGGCCCCCGCGGCCAAATCAAGCGGGATGCTCGGAATCGGCGGAATCACAACGGCCGCGGCCATGCAGAGAATGAGTACGACCGGTGCCAACGAACCGAATGAGTCCAGCGCCGCCGCCAGCCGCTCCGGCCTGAAGGCCTCGCCGAGGTCCACCGCCCCTGCCAGTCCATAGACCGCGGCGGCTGCCAGCAGCAGCAACGCCGTCGCGATGACCGGCTTGAGACGCCCCGATGCAGACTTGCCGGCCGGCATGGTGTCCTCAGTTATGCTCGGCATGGCTGCCGCGATGCTCGCACCCTCGCCCATGTTCTGGTCCCTCTGTGTCAAGTCGGGTCTTGGCTCTCGTGGGGTAGTCTCCCCATGGGGCCGAACATTACAGGGGGAATTGGGCCCGGAACCGCCGCAGCAGAACTTCCCGAACCGCGGGCGGAGCCGGCGATGCCGGAAGACGGCCGAGAACGCGGACCGTCTGCTTCATCTGACGGAGGTAGGTGCGGCACCCCCTGCACGTGCCGAGGTGCATCTCATAGTGCAACCAGAGCGTGAAGCGCAAGTTCGCTTCCAGATAGTCGGTGGCCGCCTCGGTGAAGGCCCGGCAGGTCATCGGAATCCGCCTCGAAGGCTATCGCCGCTACGGTTCGACGACCTGCATGACGTGCCCGTCGGGGTCGCGGACGAGGACGCCCTTCTTAAAGCCCAGCGCGCCGTCCCGCAAGGTCACCACGCCAGCCGACACGAACATGTAGTTCGCGCGCAGGAGCTTTGCCACCGCTTCCGCATCGCCGACCACCAGAGTGACCTGCCAGTGCAGGAGATCGGTGGGACGCGCATCCGCCGGCATAGCCCGCCCGGCCGCAGGCAACTCGTACTCCAGAAATTCGACGCCGGGCGGTCCCGCGGTCGGTCTCACGCCGGTGACCCGGGCCCTGGCTCCTGGCAGGCTGTCCAGATGCTCCTGCTCGGTCCCGACATTCAGGCTGCTTCCACCGAGAGCCATCCCAAGTGCGTCTCGGTAGAATTTGAGGCTGTTGTCGGTGCTCCGTACCGTCATGGCCGTGTGGTCAATGCCTAGAAATAAATCGGCGGTTGACCGATGCCACACAGGATTCCCTTTGCCTTCCGGGAACCACAACAGTTCCAGGTTGTGCCCGTCTGGATCGCGAAATTTGAGCGCTTTAATCCCTGCCGCGGCGGCATTCGATTGGGGAATCGTCTGCGGGCGCGGCGAAATCTGCCGAACGCGATGTTTGCGGAGATGCGCCCAGGCCTCGTCCATGTCGCGCACGATGATCGCCACGTGCTGGAACCAGAGGTCGTTGCTGTACGAGGGCGCGGGGATGGGCCGGACATCCGGCGGCGCCAGGAACTGGATCAGCTCCAGAGTCTGTCCGCCGAGCTGCATCCGGACGACCCGCGCCCGCAGGCCGAACAGGCCCCAGAGCCGGTCGTACTCAGGCCCGTCCACCTCGACGTCGCTGATTTTCTTGAAGGACAGCACTTTCGAGTAGAACTCCACCGAGCGGTCCATGTCGCTGACGGTCATACCGATAGCCCCCACAGCCTGGACGAGCGGGGTCTGTTGCGCGTGCAGGGCCGGGACGCATAGCAGCAGCGAGACGAAAATCCACAGGAAGAGAAACGGCTGCGGTCTCTTCATTTTATCCGCTCCAGCAGATGGTCCCCAACCCGCATCGCGTTGGCGATGATCGTCAGCGAGGGATTGACGCCCGAGCTCGACGCGAAGAAGCTCGCGTCCACCACGTAGAGGTTGTCCAGATCGTGCGCCTTGCAATTCACGTCGAGCGCCGATGTCTTGGGGTCGCGCCCGAACCGGACCGTGCCGCATTGATGCGCCGTGCCGGCGATGGGAATCTTTTTGCCGAGATAGAAGTTGCAGGGGACCAGGTGACTGTCGCAACCGATTTCCCCGAGCATGCCCTTGAGCTTGGCGACGAGACGGTTGTGCCCCTCCAGGTTGTTCTCCGTGTAGTGGAGCGCGATGTCGCCTTTCTTATCCACCATCACTCGATTGTTGGGATCCGGCAGGTCTTCCGAAGTCAGCCAGAAATCAATCGAGTGCTTGGCCATCACGTCAAGAGCCAGCCCCGGTGCGAAGGGCGGGGCGCCCGACCGCAGGGTTTCGAGATCGGACTTGCCGAGCATCTGGATGTGGCCCAGGGGATACTCCCAGTCGTCGGACCGGAAATAGAAATCGTTCACTCCCAGGGTCTTCTGGAAGGCCGTGGGATTCGGCCGTTTTGACAGCGCGAGCATGGCGGAATTGTTGTGGCACATGTAGTGCCGGCCGACGACGTCCGACGAGTTGGCCAGACCGTTGGGGTGTTTGTCGTTTACCGACCGCAGCAGGAGGGCCGCGGAATTGATCGCGCCGGCTGAGACGACCACGATGCTGCCCTTGTAAGTTTCTTGCTGTCCGTTCCGCTCGACGACGACTCCTGTCACCTCTCGCCCACTGCCACTCGCCTCTAGCCTGGTCACCAAGGCATTGGTGACGAGTGTGACATTCGCGTGCTCCAACGCCGGGTCCACGCAGGTCACCTGCGCATCGGACTTGGCGTTTACCAGACAGGGAAACCCGTCGCAGGTGCTGCACCGGATGCACGCGCTCTTTCCCCGATGCTGTTCATCGAGCCTCACTCCGACCGGCAGATGGAACGGGCGCCGGCCGATCCGGACCAGATCGTCGTGCAGTTCCTGGATGCGCGGCTCGTGGCTGACCGGCTTATAGCGGTAGGGGGCGCTGGCCGGCGGCTCCGTCGGATCTTCTCCGCGAAGCCCGTGCACCTGATAGAGGTGCTCGGCCTTCGTGTAATAGGGCTCCAGTTCCTCGTAGGTGATCGGCCATGCCGGCGAGACGCCGCCGTGGTGCTTGATCTCGCCGAAGTCCTGCTTGCGGAAGCGCAGCAGCACCGCTCCGTAGACCTTCGTGTTCCCGCCGACGTAGTAGTGAATGCCGGGATGAAAGACGTTCCCGTCCTTGTCCTTCCAGCCGACCTTGGCCTTGTACTTGCTGTCGATGAAAACGGCTCGGGAATCCCAGTTGTCTTTTTCGCGCGGCAGATAGTTGCCTCGCTCCAGAAGCAAAATGCGTTTACCCGAGGACGCGAGATGGTACGCGAGCGTACCGCCTCCGGCGCCGGTCCCGATGATGATGACGTCGTAATGGTTGGAGTGTGCCATTAGAATCCTGCTCCTTTCGTGCTCAGCCTGATCCGATACACCGACGTGCCGCCGGTGATGTACAGGGTCGAGCCATCGTCCCCCCAGGCCAGGTTCGACGTGGGCCGGCCGGTCTCGATGCTGCCGAGGTGCGTGCCGTCCGGCGCGAAGACGCTGACGCCGCCCGGTCGCGCCCCGAAGAGGTTCCCCTGCTTGTCGATCTTCATCCCGTCCGGTCCGAAGAACGGATCTTTCCTCCAGCGAGTGGCATCGAAGAACACGCGTCCGTTGGTCACGGTCCCGTCATCCTTCACGTCATACGCGAGCCAGGCGGCGCGCTTGGGATCCACGTCCGAGACGTAGAGCGTCTTCTCATCGGGCGAGAACGCGACCCCGTTGGGCGCTTTGATGTCTTTGATCACGAGCGTGAGTGTACCGTCCTTCGAGAGACGGTAGACTCCTTGGAACGGCAATTTCTGCGGATCGTCGAAGGCTCCCGGCAAACCGAACGGCGGGTCCGTGAAGTAGAGATCTCCGTTGGACTTGAACACCAGATCGTTGGGACTGTTGATGCGCTTGCCCTCGTACCGGTCGCCCAGCGCGACTTTTCGCCCGTCCGGCTCCAGCCTCGCGATCCGCCGGTCGCCGTGCTGGGCCAGCACCAGCCGGCCCGTGGCATCAAAGGTCAATCCGTTCGAGCCGGGCTCCATACCTTCGAACGGTTCCGTACCGCTGTACCCGCTGGGGTTCAGAAACAGGCTGACGCCCTCGCCTTCCTTCCATTTATAGACGGCGTTCTTGGGAATGTCGGAGAAGAGCAGGTACTGCCCTTCCCGATTCCACACCGGTCCCTCGACCCAGGTGAAATTTTCTGCGAGCTTATAGACCTTCGGGTTGGGCGGAACGATGGCATCGAACCGCGGATCGAGCCTTACGACTTCGACATTGACCTCGCGCGGGGGAGCGGCGATCGGGCCCGTGGGCCCCTTGTAGAACTCCAGCCGGGCATAACGCATGAAGATGAAGTTCGTCGGCGGATTCGAGAGCGGGCCGTTGATGCCGAACACGGCCAGTTGAATTTTTTGGCCCGGCTTCACGTTCCGGCCGACCACGAGACGGTTCGGCGCGTTCCAGCCACTGACGACGGAGCCGCCGCTCTGCCCGAGACCCCGCGCCAGCTCGCCGTCCACCCAGATCTCCGCGTAGTCGTCCACCGAGGTCTCGAACACGACCGTGGCGTCCGTCGGATCGAAGTTGCCGATACGCTCCGGAACGGTGACGGCGATCCGGTACCAGTTGAAGCAGAGCCGGCCGGTCGAGCGGCGCTTGTCCAATGTCGTGGGTGCGATCGCCTCCCACCGTGAATCATCGAAGTCGGCCCCGCCGGCGTGCGGCGTGAAGTCGTACGTCATGATCGGCGTGCCCGTCGGCTGCCTGTCCGGACCGGGACCGCGGAAGTCTACCTCGACAATTTGGGTGTCGCTGTACCGCCACTGTCCCTTGACGAGCCGGGCGCCTTCGTCGGTCGCCAGGTCAAGCACCGCCTCGGGCCGGCCGGCCGGCGCATCCGGCGCGGCTTGGACGGCGACGCCGGATAGACCGGCGGCCAGCACGACGGCGAAGAAAAATGGGGTCAGAGTCGATTTCTTCATCGCAAAACTCCCTTTACCGGACCTTTACCACGTAATAGTTGAACGGCCCCTGCACGTTCTGGAACCAATGCGGAACTCCGTTGGGAATGATGACCACGTCGCCCGCGACAAGACGCCGGGCTTCGCCGTTCTGAATCGAGGTGCCCCGCAATTCGTTCGGCGCAATGGTCTTGACGTCCACTGCGGTCCCGCCGGTCACCAGCGTGGCGGTTCCTTCCAGCACGTACACGATGTCCGTATCGAGCTCGTGGATCTCCGCCACGCCCGGCGCATCGCGATGGCTGGCGTGCACCATGTAGTTGCGGCTCGCGTGCATCATCTTTTCGTC
>CAYLLY010000038.1:0-14591 GCA_964384595.1 uncultured Nitrospirales bacterium | reverse complement strand
GTGCGGCCGTTGCGGATCTGCTCCTCGAAGTCCTTGGTAGGCCGCCGGAAGATGGCCGCCGTCCGCGCCTTGCCGATGGCGACCTCGACGCTGGCGACCTGGGTGTTGTTGAGCCGCTCGAGCACAAGCAGATGGCCGCCGTCGTCCACAACGGCGATGACCACCGTGGCGTTTTTCCGCTTGGCCTCCGCTTCAGCCGCGGCGGCGATGTTCTTGGCGCCTTCGAGGGTCAGCGCTTTCTTATCGATCACTTGGGCATGCGCCGGTCCGACGGCGACGAAGGTCGCCAAGCCGAGCGCCAGAGTCATGTTGATCAGGTATCTCATGGTCGTGTGCTCCTTCTATGCATTCGCCGGCTCATCGAGCCCGCGCTTCTTATTACTTCGTTCCCGGAGACTTCACCGCTTCGGCGCCGGCCACGGCGATCTCTTCATCCTGCTGCGCGCTCGCCGCGCCGCTCACACCGATCGCGCCGACTACCTGCCCGTCCACCACGAGCGGCACCCCGCCCTGCAGAGGCGTGAAGTCACTCAAGGCCACCATCGTGGTGCGCCCCTTGTTGACGATGTCCTCGAACACCTTCGTCGGCTTCTTGAACATGGCCGACGTCCGCGCCTTTCCGATGGAGATGTTGGCGCTCGCGGAAAAAGTGTTGTCGAGCCGAGCGAACGCGACCAGGTGGCCGCCGTCATCCACGACGGCGATGGTCCCGCCCGGCGCGTTCTTGCTCCTTGCGTCGGCCTCGGCCGCGGCGATCACCTTTTTCGCCAAGTCCAGCGTCAGCGCTTTCTTGTCCGTTCCTTCCGCGTAGGCCGTGGCGACACACATCGAGAGTGCCAGCATCACAGCCAGGCTCTTCAGAGAAATCATGGTCGCTTCCTCCTGTTCGGAAACCGCCGGTTGATCGAGCCCGCGAACGGGCTCGATCAACTTGCGTCCGCTTCACCTGCCCATCGCCATCGTGCCTGACATCTCGGCGGCGGCCGTCTTGATCGGCGCCTGGAACGGAGCCTCGCCGAGCAATGCCTCGGCGAAGGAACACCAGACCTGCACCTTCGCGACGTCCTGGATGTAGGACGGCAGCGTGATCTTCCGATTTGTCTTGCCGTCCTTGATCCGCATCTGGTTCAGGAGATAGACGTTCCCCTTCGAGTCCACCACCTGCCAGTGCGGCGCGGGCGTCTCCGGAATCCTGAAATCGTCGGACACAGTCAGCACATCCTTATTGCCGTCACGGCTGTGCGTCGCGAACCCCGTGTTCGCCTTGACGCCGGCGAACGCGACCGTCTTATGGACGTCGGCCGCGAAGCTGTTGGCGGCGCCGAGCAGCCCGACCGCGATCACCGCGGACAGCAACCCTAATTGAATCGAACCGATCCTGCGTAAACTCTGCATGGCAAACCTCCTTGTGATTGATGGTTGCGGCGGTTTCATGAATCGCCGCCGTCGTCTTGTAGCCGGTAGTCTTGGCCCGCGCCGGAACGTTACAAGGCGCCGTGCGACTGCGGGAACCCGCAGCGGAAGATGCAGCGCTTGTCGTTGTGGTGATGGAGTTTGGCGCAGAAGACGCCGTGCGCGCCCGCCAGCCGCAGGTAGGACTCAGCGGCCAGGAGCATGCCGAGCACCGGCGCCGTGAAGTACACCCACAACGCCGTCCAGACCTGCGCCGGTACCGCCGAGCCGAACGTGCGCGCCGGGTTCATGCTCATGCCCGAGAGCGGCGCTTCCACCGCGATGTACGTCGCGACCAGCGCGCCGGCGAAAATCCCGGTAAACCTCGCGAGGTTCCGCTGGTTCGACACAAACAAGACCACCAGCATCAGGCCGAACGAGATGACTACTTCAGCCAGAAACGCAACGGCCGGCCCGTCCTGGCTCGGCACCGTCACGACGTAATTGACTGCAGGGTCGGCAATCAGCTTCCCCAGCGTTGCCGCCGCAAGCAGGACGCCCGCAACACCGCCGGCTAACTGCGCCATGACGTAGAAGATCGCGTCGGGCGGCTCGATTTTCCCGAGGCGAAAAAACGTGAAGGTCACGGCGGGATTGATGTGCGCGCCGGATTGCTTGCCCCAAGGTGAATAGATGATGCCGACCGCGGTAAGGCCCATGGCGAGGCCCATGAGCAACCGCCGTAGGAACGGATCGGCGATCGTTTCCCGAACCGGCGACGCCGGATGTTCGAGCAGCGTGGCGAACAAAGCGGCGGAGACCATAAACAGACCGAGGCCGGCGGCCTCCATCAGATATTCGGGCCAATGGCGTTTCAGAGCGTCAAGCAAGTGCCCACCGCATAAATGATCCGCCGGGCTTCGCCGCCGCCGCTTTCCGGGCAGGTCACAATCTCCTCCATGACATGCCCGCATCCACGGCATCGCCAGGCGCTGACGTGGAGGATTCCACTGTCATCAGGCAGGTTGTAACTGTGGCCTCGGGCCATCGTTCTCCGGCATTCCGTACATCGCATGATCGCCTCCTTCGCTCAGGCCGTGCAGGCTTGCCGCGCCCGTCTGTTCATCAGGATCGTCGGGTCCAGCACATTCCCGCAGCAGACGCACCGCAGGCTCGTGATGCGATGCGGGCCGCTGCCGTCCAGGAGATCGTAGAAGTGGTCCCGCACCATCAACCCCCGGCACCGTGTGCATTTCATGGTCATCCCCTTCAGTTCGCTCTGAACCGGCGATCGTAGGCGACAGGCGCTACCTGCCAGGCAACGCCCTTGTAGATCCGCCTGGCGAGACGATCCACGTCCCGGTTGAGCCACCAGCATTGCACCGTCAGGCGCACTTGCCGAGTCATCCCTTTCAATTTGCTTGTCATAACGTCCCCCATACTACTCGTGTTGGATCGAAACTCGATCTGCAGGTATGTCCTTTGAGGAGGGAAATCGTTACAACGGCGGTTGCGTTACAGGGCAGGAAGAAGCGACAACAGTGTAGGAGTACAAGCGGGTGACGACGGTAGGGGGCCACCCGCCGCCTGCATCTGTTCGTGAAGCCGGCGGGGGAAACCGTCGGCAGGACCCGCGCGTTCTTAGCCGTGCGTTACCGTCTGGTCCAGGCAAACCACTTCTTGAGGATGTTTTTCGCGCGCGGGGTGAACGTCGTCTTGCGCCAGGCGTTGGCGACCTTCTTCACGACCTCCGCCTGGGTCGGATAGGGATGGATCGTGCCGGTGATGGTCTTCAAGCCCAGCCCGGCCTTCATGAGCACCGAGAACTCGCTGATCATGTCTCCGGCGTGGGCCGCGACGATGGTCGCGCCGAGGAGCTGGTCTGTGCCTTTCTTGACGTGCACCCGCGCGAAGCCCTCGTCCTCGCCGTCCAGGATGGCCCGGTCCACTTCGTCGAGCTTGAACGTGAACGTGTCCACCTCGATGCCCTTGGCCTTGGCGTCCGCTTCGTACATGCCCACATGCGCGATTTCCGGTTCCGTAAACGTGCACCACGGCATGATCAGCGACTCCACGCTGGCATAGGCCAGGCCGAACGGATGCGGAAACAGCGCGTTCTGAATGAGAATCTGCGCCATCGCATCGGCTGCGTGCGTGAACTTGTACCGCGAGCAGATGTCGCCCGCGGCGTAGATACGCGGGTTGGTCGTCTGGAGCCGGTCGCTCACTTTCACGCCGGTCTTGTCGTATTCGACGCCGACAGCCTCCAGGCCAAGCCCTTCCACGTTCGGCGTGCGGCCCACGCCGATCAGGATTTCATCGACCGTGACGTCGTATTGCTGGCCGTGCGAATCGACCGTCAGCCGTTTGCCGCTATCCGTCTTGCCGACCTTCAAATCCTTGCCGCAACAGAGCAGCGTGATGCCGTCGCGAAGCATGGATTCGTGGACGATTGTCGCCGCATCCCGGTCCTCGTTCGGCATGATGCCGTGCATCGCCTCGACGAGGTACACCTGGCTGCCGAAACGGGCAAACGATTGCGCCAGCTCGCAGCCGATCGGTCCCGCCCCGATGACCGCCAGACGCGGCGGCAGCTCGGTCAGCGTAAAGATCGTTTCGTTCGTGAGATAGCCGGCCTCCTGTAACCCGGGCGTGGGCGGCGTGGAGACCCGGGCGCCGCTACAGATTGCCGCTTTCGCATATCGTAACGTGCGATTGCCGGCCGGCCCCTCGACCACCACCGCATCCGGTCCGGAAAACCGGGCGTTTCCGATGAAGACATCCACGCCCAGGCTCTTGTACCGATGGACCGAGTCCGTGTGGCTGATGCGCGCGCGCAGCTTGCGCATCCGGGCCATCGCCGCGCCGAAGTCATACTTCACGCCGGGCGGGATGTGCACGCCGAATTCGTCCGCACGGCGCACGTCCGCCCATGCGCGTGCGGCGCGGATGACCCCTTTCGACGGCACGCAGCCCACATTGAGGCAATCGCCGCCCATCAGGTGCTTCTCGATCAAGGCCACCTTGGCACCGACCGCCGCCGCGATCACCGCCGTGACGAGGCCGGCTGTCCCCGCGCCGATCACAACGATGTTGTAGGGGCCGGTCGGATCGGGATTCACCCAGTTCGACGGATGCACGTTGTTGACCAGCTTCTGATTGTGCTCGTCGTTGGGGAGAACGAAGACCGGCTCGTGCATCATGGCTTGTGCTGACATGGCGGCTCCTTGTGAAGTGGCTATCATGGTGGGGTCCTACGCCTTCGTACCTGCGAATTTCCGGTACACGATGGGCACGAGCGCCAGCAGACCCAGCAACACGAAGGCACCCAGGACGCGCGGCGAGGCGATCTCGCCCAGCGAATTGATCGTCCCGAGTTGCCGGCCGGCGTTGGCGAAGACGAAGCTGCCCGGGATAATGCCGACGGCCGTGGCCAGGACATAGGTCCCAAGTCGCACGCGGGTCAAGCCCGACACCAGGTTAACGAGGAAGAAGGGAAAGAGCGGCACGAGCCGCAGGGTGATCAGATAGCTGAAGGCGTTCTTGGCGAACCCCTCCTGGATGGGAGCGAGCCGGTCGCCGAACTTCCGCTCGACCCAATCCCGCAGGAGATACCGCGCCGCCAGGAACGCGAGCGTCGCGCCGGAGGTCGCCGCGATATTCACGTACAACGTGCCGACAAAGCTGCCGAACAGAAAGCCTCCCGCCAGGGTGAAGATCGCCGCGCCGGGCAGCGAGAAGGCCGTCTGGACGCAGTAGAGCAGGATAAAGGCCACGACGGCCGTCGTGTAGTGGGCTTCGGTATAGAACAACAGCTTGTCCCGGTTGGCCTTCAGGACATCCAGCGACAGGTACTGCCTAAGATCGAAGAAGAAAAACGCGCCGACGGCCAGCGCGAACAGCCCGAGCACAATGAACTTGCCGACCGGCGACGACGCGGGCTGGGCTGTCATCTCCTGCGAATCCGGCATGACGGTCTCCGTAAGCGTGGGGGTCATGGGGCCTCCTTCATTCAGCCTTGTTACCCCACCAGTCTCGGCTCGGGGCAGAACGTTACACCCCCTCAGCCGAGGCCCTCATTATACGCAGCAACCGGGAATTGTAGGCGGATTTTCGATTACGACTTCTTCGCGGTGAGGGCGGCGTCGGCGACGCTCCAGATCGCGATAGCCAGGGGGAATAACGAGAAGATCAGCAGTTGGCCCATGTTTTCAGGGGGCTCACCGGAGGAGGCCGCTTGCAGAAATTTGAGGAAGCCGGCCGACACACCCAGCGCGCCATCCACAACCACGAACCCGACCAAGAATCCTCCCCCTTTCACCCACTGGCGATTATAGAATTGCCCCAAGCCCGGCAGCAGACCCGACAAGAGTCCCGATACCCACGGGTTTCGCGCATGCGCGGTCGCCATGGAGTTACCGTCTCCTGCTGGACAGCCACTTCTCCATCACGGTCTTGATCAGCGGCGTCAGGCGGGTCCGATTGTAGGCGTCGCCCAGCCGCTTCACCACCTCGGCCTGCGTGGGATAGGGATGGATCGTCTTGTACACCGCGCTCAACCCCAGCCCGTTCGCCATGGCCAGGGTGATCTCGCTGATGACGTCGCCGGCGCGCGCCGCCACGATCGTCGCGCCGAGGATCTTGTCGGTGCCCTTGCGCACGAGCACCCGCCCGAAGCCGACGTCCTCGCCGTCCAGGATCGCGCGATCCACCTCCTCGAGCCGCCACGTGAACGTCTCGACCTTCAGTCCTTTGGCCTTGGCCTCCTCCTCGGACAGCCCGACATGGGCGAGCTCAGGGTCGGTGAACGTGCACCAGGGAATCACCAGGTCGCTGACCTTCTGTTTGACAGGACTCAACATATTGTTGATGACCAGCCGCGCCATGGCGTCGGCGGCATGGGTGAACTTGAACCGCGAGCACACGTCGCCGGCCGCATAGACCAGCGGATTGGCGGTCTGCAGCTCGTCATTCACCAGCACGCCGCTTCGATCGTACAGCACGCCGGCGGCTTCCAGGGCCAGCCCTTCCACGTTCGGAGCCCGCCCGACCGCCAGCAGGATCTCATCCACCACCAGGTTTTCGACCGCGCCGTTGGCCCGGTGGTAGATCACCAGGCCGTCCTTGTGCTTCAGCACCTGAAGAATGTTCGCCTTCAGCACGAACCGCACGCCGTCGCGGGCCATCGCCTCCCTGACCAGTTCCGCGGCCTCGGTATCTTCGAGCGGCAGGATGGCGCCCGCTTGCTCGTACACCGTGACCTGGGTCCCGAACCGGGCGAAGGCTTGCGCCAGCTCGCAGCCGATGGCCCCGGCCCCGATCACCGCCATGCGCCGCGGCAGACCGGTCAGCGAAAAGACGGTCTCATTGGTCAGGCAAGGCACCTTGTCGATCCCGGTGATCGGCGGGGGAGACGCGCGGGCGCCCGTGCAGATCGCGGCCTTGGCGAACCGCAGGGTCTTGCCGCCGACCTCGACGGCGTCGGGCCCCGTGAAGCGTCCCTCGCCGATGAAGACATCCACGCCCAGCTTGGTAAAACGGTGGGCCGAGTCGTTGTGGCTGATGCGCGCCCGCAACTTCCGCACGCGCGCCATGGCGGCCGTGAAATCGTATTGGACGCCCTCGGGAACGCGCACGCCGAACTGCGCCGCGGCGCGGACCTGCGCGCAGGCGCGCGCGGCGCGAATCAGGGCCTTCGAGGGCACACAGCCGACGTTGAGGCAATCCCCGCCCATCAAGTGCTTCTCGACCAGGGCCACGCGGGCGCCCAACCCCGCAGCGCCGGCGGCCGTGACGAGGCCGGCCGTTCCCGCGCCGAGCACGACCAGGTTATACCGCCCGGCCGGCTCGGGGTTCGCCCAGTCGGGCGGATGCACGTTGGAAACGAGTTCCCGGTTGTATTCGTCGTCAGGAGAGATGATAAATGGGCCACTCATAGGTGTTGATTTTCCGGGATACCGCGTAAATATGCAAGGCCGATCGCTGTTTGTTTTGCTTGGGGTGTCGTGCGGCGTGCTCAGCGCGGCTGCGATCGAGCCGCTTGCTTGGGCCGCCGGACCCGGAGCCCCGGATGCCGACCTGGAAGAAGTCGTCGTCACCGCCACGAGGACACCGCTCCCCGTGAGCCGGGCGCCCGGCTCTCCCACACTTCTCACTCGGGAGCAGATCACGACGACGCCCTTCACGGGCGGGCATCAAATCGACGATCTCCTGCGCTACATGCCGGGCGTGCAGCCCGGCACGCTGAGTAGCCGGTACAACCATCCGACCGCGCAATCGCTCAGTCTCCGGGGACTGGGCGGGAGACGCGGGCTGGTGCTCCTCGACGGGATGCCGCTCAACGACGGCTTCGGAGGCTGGATCAACTGGCAGCGCGTGCCCGACACGATTGAACGAATCGAGGTCGCGCCCGGCGGCGGCTCGAACCTGTACGGCACGTGGGCCATGGGCGGCGTGATCCAGATCCTGACAGAGCAGCCGGAACCGGGCGCGAAGCTTCGCGCGGAGAGCCGCGCCGGCACCATGAGCACGTACAGCCAGTCCCTCTCGGCACGGTATGGGACCGACCGGATGGGCCTCAGCCTGGGCTACCGCTGGTATCACACCAACGGGTTCATTCCCGTATCGGCGGACCAGCGCGGCCCCATCGACCGCACCGCCGATTCGCGCCACGAGAACGTGACCGGCACCGTACGGATGGCGGTGAACGCCGCGACCACTGCCACCCTTTCGGGCAATCTGTTCCGCGAAGACCGCACCTTCGGCACGGCCCTGAGCGTGGCCTCGCGCACCATCGGCAGTGCCGCCATCGGGCTCGATCACGACACGGCCGGAGGCAGCAGAGTGGAGGCGAAGCTCTTCGCCCAGTGGCAGACGTTCCGCAACCTGTCCGCACAGGCGCTCCCCTCCCCTGCCCTCCGACTCCGCGAAGCGCGGGATCGCATCCAGGTCATCCCCTCCGATGATTTCGGGGGGCACTGGCAGTGGACGGTGCCGCTGAGCGCCGGGAGCCAGCTGGCTTTCGGAACCGACGCGCGCGCCGTTCTGGGTCAGTCGGAAGAGCAGGTCTTCGCCGCTGGCACCGGCGCGCCGGCCGGGCGCAGCCTGGCGAGGGGCAAGCAGGTGGGCTGGGGCCTGTTCGGCGAATGGATCGGCACGCCTACCGACGATTGGACCGTGATTCCGAGCGTGCGCTGGGACTGGTGGAAGAACTTCGACGGGCGCATCGAGAGCGAGCTGGGCTCGGTGCGGGTCCCGAGGGACAACGTGGAGAGCGTGGTGAATCCCAAACTGGCCGTGCAATACCGGGCCACCGAGAGCGTCCGGCTCGACGCGTCGGCCTACCAGGCCTTCAGGGCGCCGACGCTGAACGAATTGTACCGGGGCTTCGGCTTCGCCGGCTTCACATTCCTGCCGAACGAATCGCTGTCGCCGGAACGGCTGACGGGCGGCGACGTGACGATCGAGAGCGACCTCCTGCCGGGCCGCCGGTTGACCGCGCGCGTCACCGGCCATTACGACGAGATCAAGGACCAGATCGTCTTCATCTCGCAGGGGCCGGCGGCCGCCCGTCGCGCGAACGTCGGCCGGACGCGCACGATCGGCCAGGAAGCGGACCTGACGGCCAGACCGGCGGAACAGATTGCAGTCACGATCGGCTACGCGTATGCCGATTCCAAAGTGACGAGCTTCCTGGGCGACGCGACGCGGGAAGGCCTGCAGATCCCCAACGTGTCCCGCCATCAAGCGACCTTTCGCATGACTCTCGGCAGCCTCGATGGGGTGGAGGTGACGCTCATGGGCCGTTACCTGTCCAGACAGTTCGCGGACGATCTCAACCGGCAGCCGGTCGCGGACTTCGTGGTCTTCGATGCGTCGGTGCGGAAAAAGATCGGCCGGTTCCTCCGGCTCTTCCTGGAGGCGGAGAACCTCACCGACCAGCGCTACATCGCCACGCAGACCGGCGCCATCAAGACGCCGGGTGCGCCGTTGCTCATCGTCGGCGGGTTGAGCCTGGAATATTAAGGAGCCCGGTCTATAAACAGGCCGCCGGCCTGGTCCGGCAGGGTCTGCCCGTTGCCGCGCGCGACCGGCCTCGCCAGGCCGGATCGCGGCACGATCGCGTACTCGTCCTCGCCGGCCAGATCGAAGAACCCGCTCATGCTGCCGTTGGAAGCCATGCCCATGCCCTGCGTGTCACCCATGCCGCCGCCGACCAGGTAGCGGTCCCTGCCGCCCTCTTCAATGAACAGGCTCCAGGAGCGGTAATCGGCCCGGCCGAGTCCGTCCGAGCGCCGCAGATCGTAGACGTCGTCGCCCTGCCCCGCGTCAATGCACAGCATGACGCTCAGGTCCCAGGCCGTGCCGCCGTTGTAGAACGGGCCCGTCGAGGTGTAGTGGTCGTCGCCGCCGTAATCAACGAACAGCCCCACGCCATAATGGCCGCCGGCGGCATGGCCGTACCGGGCGGCGCCGTGGTCATCATTGCCGTTCATGTCCAGCTTGAGCCCGAGGCCGAAGAAATACCCGCAGCCCTGCGAGAAGTTGGCACTGCGGTACTGGTCATCGCCGTCACGGTCAATGAGCATGCCCAGGCCGCCGGCCAGCCCGTAGGACCGGTGCTCGGGATCATCGGTATGGATGCGCTTGCCCGATCCGGCCCCGAGTCCGAAGCACTCGTACTGGAATCGGGGCTCTCCCGGTTTGCCGTCAGGCGCATCGCTGACGTTATAGTCGCTGGGGTACTTGTCGCCGCACTGGTAGCGGTCATCGCCGGCCACGTCGACGACCGCGCCGACGCCCGATGGTCCGCCGAAGCCGACGGCGTAGCCGAAGCTCGTGTACTCGTCGTTCCCGGCCAGGTCGAGCAGCAATCCCAGCCCGCCCACCGCGGCTCCCTGCGTGAACCTTGTGCCGACGTACCGATCGCTGCCCGCCGCGTCGTAGAGGATTCCGAGTCCGGCGAACCCCGCGCCGCCGGACCCCTGGGACAGGTGGTACACATCGTCGCCGGCGCGATCCACGAGCAGCCCGACGCCCAGCCGACCCGTCGCCAGGCCCAGCGGCGACGCATGATACGTGTCGTGGCCGGCCAAGTCGATGACAATACTCATGCCTTGCTCGACATCGCTCGCAGCCGCGATCGCGCCGCTGTAGGTGTCGTCACCGCCCAGGTCGATGACGAGGGCAAACCGTTTGTCCAGGTCATAGGTGTTGGCGCCCGGCCCGCCGATGACCACGAGTCCGTACTGCGTCTCCTGGAGCAGCAGCACTTCACCGGTGACGCCGGACGGAGGCGAGGGTGTCGGCGAGCCGGATTCACGGAAGGTCTCATCCAGCCTTTGCAGCCAAGCACCGTCGGCCAGGTGCGCCAGCACCTGCGCCGCCGCTATCAATGCGGAATAGTCCACTTGCTCGGCGACAAGCCGGCAGAAGCGCCGATCGGCCTCGGCCTGCGGCAATGTGCGCTCATCGAGCCCTTCGATCTGCGGGAGGAAATCCTCCACGATCGACGCCGCGTGCTCGAACAGGAACTGCCGCTCCTCCCGGCTCAGCCTGCGCAACGACTTCTCGCGCAACTGGCCGGCCTGCTCCAGGACCGCCAGAAGAAACGCCAGATGCGCCTCGCGGGTCCGTCCCACGAGGAATTGGATCGGCGTGAAGGACTCGACGGGACGATCCATCCCCGCTTCCATCGCCGCAATCAGGGCCGGCAGGCTCTCCGCTCCCGCGCCGGCAAGCGCCGCGACCCGATACCCATGCCGCTCCAGCGCCGTCAGCCCCGCCCAGGGATCGCCGAGCGCCTGCAGCGCGAGCGGCCGCTTGAAGCCTGCTGGATACGACGCGGCGCCGGACAGTTTCCTGAACACCGCGGCCTGCTGTGCGCCCACATACCGCTCCAGATCCCCTTGCACAAGTTGTTGGAGCCTGGCGACGACCGGCTCCCGGCCCTGCGTTGGCTCGGCGCGGTGGACCATTTCCAGGCTGCAGCCGGAGAAAACGAGAAGCAGGAGAAAAAGTGGGGTCAGAGTCGATTTATTCATTCGGCAGCGGTTTTCTTCCGTCGCATCGTGCCACTCACGATCTTGAACTCGAAGAGCCGACACTCGAGGGCGCCGTTGAAGAGCGGCGTACGGCGGCTGGCCGCCAGCCCGATCAGCTTGGGCAGGCGCAGGTCCGCCGTGAAGATGTAGGCCCGCCAGCCGGCGAAGCTCCGCTTCAGGCTGTCGCCAAGGCGTGGGTAGAACGCGGCGAGCTGCTCCTCCTCGCCGATGCGGACCCCGTAAGGGGGGTTCGTGACCAGGATCCCTTCTTCCGCCGGAGGCTTCAGGTCCAGCACATCGGCCTGCTTGAGCGCGACCGCATCGGCCAGCCCGGCCGCCTCAAGGTTGACCCGCGCCGCGCCGAGCGCGCTCCCGTGGATGTCGCTCCCATAAATAGGAAACGGGGTTTTCCTGGTTTGCCGCGCCCGGCCGGCCTCGCACAGTGCCCGCCACTCGCGGGAGTCGAAGTTGCGCAGCTTTTCAAACGCGAAGCGCCGCCCCAGCCCCGGCGGGATGTTCCGCGCCAAGAGCGCGGCTTCCATCAGGAATGTGCCGCCCCCGCACATCGGGTCGAGCAACGGCTGCTCCGCGGTCCAGCCCGACAGCCGCAGAATGCCCGCCGCGAGATTCTCGCGCAACGGCGCCTCGGCGACGGCCTTGCGCAGCCCGCGTTTGAACAGCGCCTCTCCCGACGTATCGAGATAGAGGGTCACGTTCTGGTGGTCCAGAAACGCGTCGATGCGGATATCCGGCCGGCTCGTATCCACGTCGGGGCGGGCGCCGGCGGCTTCGCGGAAGCGATCGCAGACGGCGTCCTTGATCCTGAGCGTGACGAAATCCAGGCTTGTGAGCGGGCACTGCTGGGCGCTGACCTTCACCTTGATCGTGCGGCGGACGGAAAACCACTCGTGCCAGGGCAGCTCGTGCGCGGCCTGAAAAATATCCTGCTCGTCCCGGTAGGCGCCGTGAAAGACGCGCCACAACACCCGGCTGGCGATCCGGCTGTTGAGGTTGACCGCGTAGCACAGGGAAAACGGGCCGGCGAAGGCGACTCCGCCGGGGACGTCGGCCGCGTCCTGCGCGCCCAGGTGCTCCAGCTCGGCGCGCAGCACCGCCTCCAGCCCGCGTGGGCAGGGCGCGAAGAAAATCTGGTTTGGCTTACCCATGTCCACTCACTTATGCCATAATAAAGCAACCACATAAAGGAGGTGACGCAATGCTCCTCGAAGCGGCAGCGGCGGTATGGTTGTACGCGCAGCATACATCCCAGGATTGCTTCATTTTCGGAGAAGTCTCCGCCGCCGAGGAACAGGTCTTCGACCTGAAGGCCACGGGCTGCCCCATCAAGATCGAGCGAAAGGGCAAGCTTATCACCCTGTCCTCGCCGAAGTTCATCGTGGAGATCGCGATCCCCGACGCGCCGGGCCCCCAGAAGTTCCTGTATCAGTGGGGCCAGTCGGAAGCGACGATCGGCAACCAAGTCATCAATATCTCCTACCGCGAGGTCGGGGGAGGATAACGGAGGAACCTCCATGAAACAGGCGATTGCCTCAGCATGGATCTATGGACTGCTTGCCCTCGGGATCGCCGGTTGCGGCAATTCCGGCTACTCGACAAGCGTGTCCGAGGCGACGGCGGCCGAGCTGAGCGGTCCTGCCGCGCAGGAAATGGGAGGACGGACGGTGGCAACAGGGCAGGCGCCCAGAGTCTATGAATTCACACTGAAGGACATCGACGGCAGGCCGGTCTCACTGGAGCAATTCAGGGGGAAGGTCTTGCTGCTCGTCAACACCGCGAGTTTCTGCGGCAACACGCCGCAATACGGCGGACTTCAGACCCTCTATGAACAGCACAAGGACAAGGGCTTCGAGATCCTTGCGTTCCCGGCGAACAATTTCGGCGAGCAGGAGCCGGGCACCAACGAGGAGATCAAGAGCTTCTGCTACACTAAGTACGCGCTGACGTTCCCGCTCTTCGGCAAGATCAGCGTGAAGGGCGGCGACAAGCATCCCCTCTATCAGTACCTGACCGAGCAGAGCCCGTTCCCGGGCGAGGTGGAGTGGAACTTTCAGAAGTACCTGGTGGATCGCCAGGGTAATGTGATCGCGCGCTACCACCATCGCACCAAGCCGCTGTCGGGTGAGATCGTGAACGGCGTCACGCAGGCGCTGGCGAAGAACTGAGCGATGGACAAACCGAGACGCGGGGTGGTGCTGGTCGGGCACGGCGGGATTCCGAAGGATTACCCGCGCGAGCTGATGACGAAGCTCCGGGCGATGGAGGCGAAGCGCCGCGCCGGCGGCGGGCCTCCCTCGGAAGAAGAGATTGAACTGGATACGACACTCCGCCGCTGGCCGCGCACGCCGAAGACCGATCCGTACCAGGCGGGCCTCGAAGCCCTGGCCGCCCGGCTCAAGGCCTCGTTGAACGGAGACCTGTTCGCGATCGCCTACAACGAGTTCTGCGCGCCGACCGTGGAAGAAGCGGTCGAAACGCTGCTCGCCGGCGGCGCGACGGCGATCACCGTCGTGCCGTCCATGCTCACCCCCGGTGGCAGCCACTCGGAGCTCGAAATACCCGAAACACTGGAACGCCTGCGCGCCAAGCACCCCGGCGTCGAGCTGCGCTACGCCTGGCCGTTCGACCTCGGCCAGGTCGCCTCGATGCTCGCCGTGCAACTCAAGCGCTTCCAGACCTAGACGGGGACAGTCCCCCTTCTGCATGGGGACTGTCCCCCTTCCCAAGGAGGAACGCCATGAGCACGACAACGGCGGAAATCCCGATTCACCAGCAAGTCAAGACCTTCGTGGGCGCACCCCGGAAGATGCTGATCGGCGGCCGGTGGGTCGACGCCGCCTCGGGGAAAACCTTCCCGACCTATAACC
The DNA here is from genome assembly GCA_964384595.1 of uncultured Nitrospirales bacterium. Lineage (GTDB taxonomy): Bacteria > Nitrospirota > Nitrospiria > Nitrospirales > NS-4 > SCTG01. Next base: position 271 of record CAYLLY010000038.1, on the reverse strand, counting down.
CGGCCACCGGCGAGGTCCTGGCCCAGGTGGCCGAAGGCGACAAGACCGATGCGGACCGCGCGGTCGCCGCCGCGCGCAACGCCTTCGATGGCGGCCCCTGGCGCACGCTGACCCCTTCGGAGCGCGGGCGGCTGATCTGGAAGCTCGCCGACCTGATCGAAGCCCACCTGGAGGAATTCGCCCAACTGGAATCGCTCGACAACGGCAAGCCCGTGGTTGTCGCCCGCGTGGCCGACGTGCCGCTGGCCGTGGACCTCTTCCGGTACATGGC
>CAYLLY010000037.1:0-20439 GCA_964384595.1 uncultured Nitrospirales bacterium | reverse complement strand
TCTGGTAGATCCCGATCTCGCTGGAGAGGTCTCCCCGATCGATCAGGATCTGCGAGGTCATGGGGAGAATGGCCTCAAGTTCCTCGCAGGCCTCGCGGGTCTCGATCTTGCAAATGAAGTCCACCCCGCTGCCCTTGAGAAGGGCCCTCGCCTGCGCGACGTCACGCGCATGCCGAACATAGGAGAGGCCCACATACTCGACACCCGCCTCCTTCGCCGTTCGAATCAGCTCGTGATCGTGCTCGAACAGGAACGGTAGAGGAGGATAAGTCCCAACCAGGTGGACGCCTTTATTGTTCTCCAGCAGACCGTTGTAAATGGGAATGAACCGGGCCCGCTCCCGATCGCAGGCCTCGACGATGAACCGGACACGTCCGTCGCTGGCCAGAAGGTCGTCACCGGGGCGCAAATACTCCAGCAGGCCGGGATAATTGAACTGGCGCGCCTCCAAGGTGAACGGCCGGTTGGCCTCCAGCACCATCGGTTCCGGCAGATTGGCGGTGCGAATCTTGTTTCCGGGCAGGTCGATCAGGATCTTGGCCCGCCGTCCGACATGCCTGCGGACGGCCTCGACCAGCCGCCGCGCCTCCTGCGCCGTTGCATGGGCACCGTTAATGCGCAGGATCGTCGCGCCCCGCTCGACGAAACCCTCGAGATACTTGCCCGTCGCGACCTGGTCGCTGATCGTGGCGATGACGTCGAACGGTTTCACGAGGAAGTCCCGTCGGAAAACAACGATCGTTGCTGCTGCAGGTCGTGCAGGAACCGGACGATCTCCTCGCGCATGATGTAGGACGGGATTGACTGGCGACCGACCAGCATCTCCCGGACGCCGGACCCGTTGATGTAAGTGCGCTGCGACTCATCGTGCCCGCAGGTCTTGTCGGTCGTCGTCCCGCCGCAACGTTGGCAGTAAAAGGGTTCGTGGAACTTCAGGATGCAGATGTCCAGAGCCGGCAGTGTGTCGATCAACCGATGCGCCGCGTAGGAGTGATAGAACCCGCCGACCCCGGCGTGGTCCCGTCCGACGATGAAGTGGGTGCACCCGAAATTCTGTCGGATCAGGGCGTGAAAGACCGCCTCTTTGGGGCCGGCGTAACGCATGGCCGTCCGAAGTCCACTGCAGTAGACACGGTCAGGCGGGTAGAGCTCCTTGATGAAAAAGCGATACGCTATGAACACGACTTCGGGATCGAAGTCGCCGGGTTTCACCCATCCGTCGATCGGTTGGATGAAGAGGCCGTCCGTATACTCGAGGGCGCACCGCTGCAGGTATTCATGCGCGCGGTGGGGCACATTCCGCGTCTGAAACCCGGCGACCGTCTTCCAGCCTTTCCGGGCAAAGTGCTCGCGAGTCACGGCCGGAGAGACACTGCGGGCGGAAGTGTTCGATGCTTCCGATTCAAAGACCCACGCCCGGCCCGCGACCAGGACATCCCCCATCGCGTGCACGGTGGCGACCCCCGGATGACGGGGCTCGAGCGTCCCGAACGTCCCCAGGCACCGATCTTCCTTTTGATGTGGAACCACCTCGCTGACTTCGATGATGCCCTGCAGAGCTCCGGCGGGGTCTACCAACCCCATCTCGCGGCCGGGCTGGATCGCGTCCGCGATCTCCTTCGACACATCCAGCGTAATGGGGATCGTCCAGACGTGGGACCCGATCCGGTTCTCGTTCACGACCGTGACGACGGTCTTGTCGTCCATGAATCCGGTCAACGGGCTGAACGCACCGGTGGCGATGTTCCAGAGGTCGGACGCGGCAATGGCGCTCATGGGAATGCGAGGGATCTTTTCGAAGCCCGCCCTTTTTTGAGCGGAAAGAACCTGATTGATAAGGATACCGCCGTGGGGAGAGATCACTGGAAAGTCACCCTTTCACCTTCTTTCTTGTACGACCTGCCGCATGTCAGGCAGCTCAGCTTCTTCCCCTTTCCCGTCAATTTGACTCCGCACTTGCACATCCAGCCTGCTCGGCGCGCGGGATTGCCCGTCATCAGCGCGTGGGCCGGCACATTCTTGGTCACCACTGCTCCGGCTCCGACAAACGCATACTGGCCAATCGTGACGCCGCAGAGGATCGTGCAGTTGGCGCCCAACGTTGCGCCCTTTTGCACCAGTGTCTCTTTCAGCTCCTTCATCCGGGGAATTTCGCTCCGGGGATTGAACACGTTGGTAAAGACCATCGCCGGTCCGCAGAAGACATAGTCTTCCAAGGTCACTCCTTCATACACCGAGACATTGTTCTGAATTTTGACGCCGTCCCCCACAATCACGTTGGGACCCACGACGACGTTCTGGCCGATTTTGCAGTTCTTCCCGATCCGGGATCCCTGGAGGATATGGGAGGTATGCCAGACGTTGGTTCCCTCGCCGATTTCAACGCCGTCATCAATGAAGGCCGATTCATGGGCGAAGTAGGCCTTCGGCCCGGCCTTGGCGGCCTTGGTCCGCGTCTTCGATTCCAGCGCCTCCTGGCACTGCTGAAGAACGGACAGCACCCGCAAGGCTTCTTCGCCGTCGGTCCGCGGGCGGGACCGGGTCCGGACGCAGTCCAGAAAATGGAGGCATTCCGCCCGCAGCGGTTCGGTCGCATCGATCGGAATCGGGATCGCCTCCGCTTTATTGGCGACTGGCAGGTTGTTTTTCCAATCGATGGAATGGGGGTAGAGCAGCAGCTTGTCTTTCTTCTCATTATCATCGAACACCGCCATCTTGCGATCGCCGACGACGATCAGCTTTTGCTCCTTGAAGGGATGGAGCCACGACACAAAAATGTGCGCGCGCACGCCGCTGGGGAACGACAGCAGGCTGACGGTGACGTCCGCAATCTGCTGATGCAGATAATTGCCTCCCTGGGCCTGCACGCCGTCCGGCATCTCCCCGAGCAGTCCCAGGATCACCGAGATGTCATGGGGGGCGAAGGACCACAGGATGTTCTCTTCCCGCCGGATCTTCCCCATGTTGAGGCGATTGGAATAGATGTACTGGATGCGGCCCAGCTCGCCCTGCCGGACCAAGTCCTTGAGCTTGAGGACCGCCGGATGGTACCAGAGAAGATGCCCGACCATCAGGATACGGTCCTGCCGGCGGGCGAGCGCCACCAACTCCCGGCCCCGAGAGACCGACAGGCAGAGCGGCTTTTCCACGAACACGTCCTTACCGGACAGCAAGGCTTCGCGCACAAGATCCTCGTGCGTTTCGGCCGGCGTGGCGATCGCGACGGCGTTGATGCTCTGGTCCCGCAAGACTTCCGAATACGCGCTCAGAATGCGGGCCTCCGGATATTGCCCCCGGTACGTCCGCGCCCGTTCTTCATCGACATCGCAAACCGCCCCCAGCGCATTCAGGTCATGAAAATTCCTGAGAAGATTCTTCCCCCAGTACCCCGCTCCGACGACTGCGACTCCCGAAGCGAATCGGCCTTCGTTCGGCCCGTAACTCATCTCGTGATGCCCTCGCTGCATACGGCGCTAGGTGGCGACCACATCCGCGTCATCGATTTCGACGGCGGCCGCCTGTTGAATCAAGTGAACCGAGAGCACCAACCGATGCCGCTTGTCTTTCCTCAACAGGATGCCTCTGACGCCCTTCAACGGCCCACGAATCACTTCCACCGCCATGCCTTCGCGAAGGTACGGATGCGCATCATACTTGAGCGTGCTTGACATAAGCGTCCGGAGGTCGTCGATCTCCCGGTCGGGAACCGGCTCAGGGCGGTGTCCCCCGCCGACGATCCCGACCACTCCGGACACCGTTTGGACGGCCAGCCGGTCCGGCCAGGCGAACCGGGCGAAACAGTACCCCGGGAAGAGCGGGGCCTCGATCTCCTTCTTCCGGTCCTTCCATTGGCTGAGCCGCATGACGGTGGGGAGCAGGTGCTCGATGCTCTCGGCAGCCAGCCGGTCCCGCACGAGTTTTTCATGCCGCGACCTCGTCCGGATGGCATACCACCGTGCACTGTCGCCGGCCTCAGACACAGCTTCGCCCTCTCACTTACAGTGCGCACAATCCCGATCTGCCTATCGTTCCGAAGGCTGCCGCCCCGGCATCGCCCGGACGTCCCCGACGGCTCTGTGACCACCCACTGCGCCGTTACAGCGCCGTAATCTTCTCGCGCGGCACGCCCACGCGGGCGAACCGGGCCTGGACCTTCTTCACCTCTTCCAGGTCGGCGATCAGCACGAAATCAAAGTCCCACGCGGCCAATTCCTCGATCGGCCACAAGGGGTAGGAAAGAAACGTTCCCTTGCCGCCGTCCACAAAGCCGACCAGCGTCAAGTCCATTTCCCGAAGACTGATGTAGGCCATCTCGGCCAACTCCCCCGTCCCATAGATGACGACCCGCTTGGCCCCCGCTTTTGCGCGCGCCGTCAGCACGACTTTCAGGCGTTCCCGCATTTTCCGGTAATACGTCAAGGAGTACTGCATGTACTCGTACGTGAGGCGGGTCTTCTCGGCCATGCCGCTGGGGGTCAGCAGGTACTTGATGCGGTGCCGGGGAATGGTCGTGATCTTGATGTAGCCCTTGCGGGCCAGGCGCTTGAGGTACAGGTTGGTCAGTCCGAGCGCGACGCCGAGGTTGTTCGCCAGCGTGCGCTGCGTGACGGCGGCGTTCTGCTCGACCTCATTGAGAAGCTGCAGGTCGCGCTGGGCCTGTAAGTCCATACGGTGCCTTGAAATCTCCGACAAACGTTCAACATTTGAACATAAGACGGATTCTGAGTCAAGAAAAATACTCTGTAGAGGAAGTTGCTAGGCTGGCGCCCTAGGGCTCGTAAGGCACTTCGGTGATGACGGGGCCGAAGCGGGAGATGAGTGATTTGCATGCCAGGGCCTCGGCCGACAGGCGGCCGAGCCGGTCCCGTACGATCCTGGCGTAGAGCTCTTCGATCCTGGCGGCGCTCACCTTGTAGCCGCTGATGCCGTAATCATCCAGCGCGGGCATGCGTCGCAGGATGTTCGCGTTGGGATGCACGCCGGGAATCATCTCGAGGTACCGGTTGGCCCAGAGAGGGGGATCCGTGCTGACCTGCGGCCAGTCGGGGCTGATGCAGTGGAACCCTTGCTTCTCCAGCTCGCCGCGGACCAGCATGTGGCTGATCTCCTTGCCGAGGAAATTGAGGTCGCCGGCGGCGCGGGCCTCCGGCGCGAGCCCGTCGAAAATCCCCTTCCGGCAAACCAGGCACTTGGGATCCTTGGCCAGCGCGAAACAGGCGCGGCCGCTGCGCTTGCGAATCGCCTCCCATCCTTCAGCCGTGACCCGGCAGTCCTCCGGCAGGAACACCCAATAGTCGCCGGCGCAGTTGGCGTCGCACAGGAGATAGTTGTAGGCCAGGCTCTTGGGAACCGGGTTGCGGATGACCGGGAACCCCAGGGAGGGAAACTCGCAGCCGTTCTGGATGAGCGTGACCGGCACCCCCGTCTTCTGGAGGGCGGCCACCTGGGCGTGCAGGAAGTAGGCGTGATGTTTCTGGTCGGCCGCGGGATCGTCGGGGAAGACGACCGTCGCGCAGATGAAACAGTGCAGAGTCATCCCACTATCTTCCGGAAGTAGTCGATGGTGCGCGTGAGCCCTTCGTCGAGGATCACCTTCGGCTCCCATCCGAGCAGGGCCTGGGCCCGCCGGATGTCCGGGCAGCGCACCTTCGGGTCGTCGGCCGGGAGCGGCTTGAACTCAATCTGGGTCGGCTTGTCGACCATGGCCTGGACTTTTTTCGCGATCTCCAGCACGGTCAGCTCGTGCGGATTGCCGATGTTGATCGGCTCGTGCATCGTCTCGCCCGCCGGTTCCCCGCCCTTATAGAGGAAGGACTGCCGGTCGGTCCGCTGCTCCGGCGTGCGGTCGGAAGGGACCAGCAGCAGGCGCGTGATCCCTTCGACCAAGTCGTCCACGTAACAGAAGCTGCGGGTCTGCGCGCCGGTCCCGAAGATCGTCAGCGGCTTGCCGGTCAGGGCCTGGACGATGAAATTGGAGACGACCCGGCCGTCGTGCGGCCGCATCCGCGGCCCGTAGGTGTTGAAGATGCGCACGATCCGCGTGTCGACCCCGTGGTAGCGGTGGTAGGCCATCGTCATGGCTTCGGCGAAGCGCTTGGCTTCGTCGTACACCCCCCGCGGGCTCATCGGGTTGACGTTCCCCCAGTACGATTCCGGCTGGGGCGAAACGAGCGGATCGCCGTACACTTCCGATGTGCTGGCCAGGAGGAACCGTGCGTTCTTCGCCTTGGCAAGCCCCAAGGCCTTGTGTGTGCCGAGCGCCCCCACCTTCAGGGTGGCGATGGGAAATTCGAGGTAATCCTGCGGGCTTGCCGGCGAGGCGAAGTGCATCACCGCGTCCAGGTCCCCTTCGACGAACAGATAGTCGCAGACATTGTAGTGGACGAAACGGAACCGTTCGTGACCCACGAGGTGGGCCAGGTTGTCCATCGACCCCGTGATCAGGTTGTCGACGCACAGCACCTGGTGTCCCATCCCGATCAGGCGGTCGCAGAGATGGCTCCCCAGAAAACCCGCGCCTCCGGTGATCAAGATGCGCACGCTCGCCCGCCTCCCTGCTACTGTTGTGCCTTAAACCGCCCGCTGATGTCCAGTAGGGCGGCTCCCGAAGCGCCTCCTACCCGCGCTCCACGAGCGTGTGACCATAGCGGACCTGCTCCATGCGCTCCATCCACCGATCCCGCACGCCGGCCCATCGCCGCTGCAGCCAGTTACCCCGTACCGTCCGTCCCCACTTGCGTTGGAAGTAGGCCAGATTCTGGGTCGCATACGCGCCGGTCTCGGACTTCTTCACGGCCTTCTGGGTGACCATCCCGAAGTGATGGATGAAGGCGGCGCCCGTCACGCCGGCCGTGATTCCGGCCTTCTCGGCCCGCCAGAGGAAGTCCACGTCCTCGCATCCGCCGTAGCTGAATCCTTCGTCGAACAGACCGGCCTTGTCGAACACCTCCCGCCTGACCAGCATGCAGGGCCCCAGCAGGCCCGGACGCGTCGCCTCCCGGCAGGCCGCCGTAAACTCGGCGGCGTAGCGGTCCAGCTCGTAGTCGAGCGGCCCCTCGCGCATCGCCGGGCTGACGATGCCGTGCCCGCTCTGTTCCAGAAAGCGCACCAGCGCCGGCAGCCATCCCGGGGTCACGACGATATCGTTGCTCAGGATTCCGAGCATGTCCCCCCGGGCGGCCCTGATGCCCTGGTTCCAGGCCCTGGCGCAGCCCAGGTTGGTCGCGTTGCTGATGACCGTCACGCCCACACCCTTGAGATACTCGGGTGTTCCGTCGGTGGAGGCATTGTCCACGACGATGATTTCGTCCCCCTTGTCGGGCAGGTGTAGGATGGACTCCAGGCACTGCATGGTGTGTAAGAGCTGGTTATAGACGGGAATCACGAGGCTGACGCGCGGAGCCTGTATCATATCGATACCACCCCCACCCTCCCCTCCCCCCTCGGAGGGGGAGGGTAAGGGAGAGGGGGACTCCCCAACAGCGAGCCGTACCCGGCCGTAAGGCCGTCCATCATGGCCTCGACCGTGAAGTGCGTAGCGACACGGATTCGTCCCGCCTCCCCCAGCCGTCGGCATCGCGCTGAATCCTGAAGGAGCGACAGCACGGCCCGCGCCAGCGCGTCGGCATCGCCGGGGGGGACGAGCATCCCCGTCTCGCCATCCCGCACGATCTCGGGCAAGCCGCCGGCCGTGGTCGCCACCACCGGCCTGCGCATCGCCATGGCTTCGAGCACCGCGATCCCGAATCCTTCCATCAGGGCCGGATGCACGTAGAGGTCCATGGCCGCCAGACAGGGATAGACCGACTCCTGAAACCCGGCAAAATGCACGCGACTCTCCACTCCCAGATCCCTCACCATCATCCGCAACTGCGTCTCGTAGTCGGCATCACCGGTCCCGACGATCAGGTAGTGCGCCTGAGGAGACACCGTCACTATCATCGGGAGCGCACGGAGCATCACTTCGTACCCCTTGCGGGCGAAGAGGTTCGCCACCGTGCCGAGCACCATCGCCTCCGCAGGGATGCCGAACCGCCGCCGCGCGTCCCGGCCGTCTTCTTGATCCATCACGCGGGCCATGTCAAGCCCGCTGTAGAGCGTCCGCAAGCGCTCGGAGCGCACGCCGCCAGCTTCCAGCGACCGCTGAATCCGGCGTGACACCGGAAACACGAGATCGGCCTGATCGAGCGCATACCGTCGGACCTTCGGGGGTTCGATCTCCTGGCGGACGTGCGCCACGATCTTCACCCCCTCCGCGGCACGGAGCGTCTGCGGCACCCACCAGATGTCGTTGACGTGAACCAGCGCGGGCCGGACCGCCGCGATCACGTCGCGGAGGGCGCGGACCGCCGCGGGTCGCTTGAGGCACGCAAAGAATTTGCGCCAGGGCGGCATGGGGGCAATGCGCGTGTCGACGCCGCGACGGGCCAACTCCTGCGCAAGCGGCCCGCCGTCCGGGCAGACCACGACCGGACGGTACCCGCGCGGCGGGAGGCGGTCCAGCAGGACCAGCAATTCACGCTCCGCCCCGCCGATCTCGGTGATGCCGTGGAGGAAGAGGACGGTGTTCACGGAACCTTTGCGGCAACCGGGGGTTTTCTGATCGCCCCCACGCGGAAATTAAACATGAGGGGCGCACACCGAACCGACGCGGCGAATTCCGGAAAGGCCTGGTTCCAGTCCGTGTCATCGGACAACAGGACCCCGCCGCCTCGCAGATGAGGCCAGGCGGTCCGGTATTCGAACAGCATGTGCTCGTACGTGTGCAGGCTGTCGTGAATGAAGACGTCGATCGGTCCCAGCGTCGGCAACAGCTCGGGAAGGAAGACTTGGGCATCGCCCAGATGGAGCCGCCAACGGGATCGCAGAGAGACAGGGACCAGCCAGCCGGTTTCGCGCCCGGCCGCCATGACATCCCGTTGGCGGGAGCCGCCCTGATCGAGATCAACGTCCTGGTTCGGAAGATCGATTGAATGCAGCGTGCCGCGCCCGTTGCGTTCCAGGGCGAGCAGCAGGAAACGCGTGGAAAATCCGTCGCAGACGCCGGTTTCCACTACCAGGTCCGGCTGCATCACACGGACCAGCGCGTAATAGATGATCGGATGCATCGGCATCCCCGCCAGGCCGTTCACCTCGCGAAACAGCGGTTCCTCGCACTCCAGCTCATAGAGCACCGCGTCGACGCGATGCACATCGGCGCCGGTCAGCTCGGCCAGCTTCCCGGACCGCCCGACATAGTCGGACCAATGCCGGCGCAACAGCCCCAGCTTGGTCGGATGCCGGTAGAGGAATCGCGCAGCGAAGGGAAGAAAGGACCTGGCGATCAACGCGGAACTCATGGGAGCGCCTTCCGCACCGCCTCCCAGACTTCCTCCAGCGTGATGAGCTTCATGCAGTTCTGCTCCCCTCGAAAGCAATCGGGATGAAAACAGGCCCGGCAATCCAGGCCCTTGTAAAATGTCCGGTGCCCGTCGCCCCAGGGCCCCCACACGGCCGGGTCGGACGGTCCGAACAGGCCGATCACCGGCACCCGCAGCGCCGCCGCCATGTGCATGGGCCCGTTGTCGTTGCTGACCATGAGCGCCGCCCGCGCGAGCGCCGCCGCCAGTTCCGGCAGTCCCGTCCGGCCGACCAGGGAGTGAAACGGAGTCTTCATGCCGGGGGCAATGCGGCCCGCCGCAATCCGCTCCTGCTCGCCCCCGAGGAACAGCACCTGCGCGGACGTTTCGGTCTGGACCCGGTCCGCGAGCACGGCGAACCGCTCGCCCGGCCAGGACTTGAACCACCACCGCGCGCCCGGGTGCATGCAGACGAGCGGCCGCGACGCGTCGAGGCCCGCCTCCTTCAGCAGGCGATCGGCCGCCGACCGGGCTTCCCCGGAAACTTCGAGCGCCGGCGGCGGCGGCGGCCCGGTCAGGCCCAACGCCTCCGTCGCCTTGAGATGGTAGCGAACCTGATGCATCCCGAACCGGTCCGCTTCGACGATCCGGTTGTAGAGCCGGCCCCGCCAGCGGCCCTCGCTGTTGTAGCCGAGGCGCACCGGCGCGCCCGAGAGCCACGACAGGACGGCCGACCGGTCGCTGTCCGTCAGATCGATCACGTGATCGTACCGACGGGCGCGGAGTTCCCGCGCGAAGCGCCACTGCCGGGCCGGATTGCCCCGCTCCACCACCAGCACGTCGTCCAGCGCCGGATGGCCCCGCACCACGCCCTCGGTCCCGGGGTTCACCAGCATCGCGAGATGCGCCTTGGGGAATCCTTCCCGCAGACGGCTCAGCACCGGCGTCGCCAGCAGGACGTCCCCGACGTACCGGAGCTTGATGACCAGAACTCGTTCAGGAGCCACGCCCGCCATCAGGAGCCGGCGGTCCCTTTCAGGCGCGCCAGGTCCGCGTCCACCATTTCCTCGACCAAATCCTTGAATGTCACCTTGTACGTCCAGCCCAGCTTCTGCCTGGCCTTGGAGGCGTCTCCGAGCAGCGTCTCCACGTCGGCAGGCCTGAGGAACTGCGGGTCCACGACCACATGATTCCGGTAGTCGAGGCCGAGATGCGCGAACGCCAGCTCGGCGAATTCCCGCACCGAATGTTGCTCGCCGGTGGCGATGACGTAGTCGTCCGGCTCGTCCTGCTGCAGCATCAGCCACATGGCCCGCACGTACTCGCGCGCGTGCCCCCAGTCGCGGCGCGCGTCCAGGTTGCCGAGCCGGACCTCCTTGGCCATGCCGAGCTTGATCCGCGCGGCATGGGACGTGATCTTCCGCGTGACGAACTCGAACCCCCGCCGCGGGGACTCGTGATTGTACAGGATACCAGAGGACGCCTTGATGCCGTAAGCCTCGCGGTAATTGCGGGACAGATGGAACCCGGCTACCTTCGAGATGCCGTAGGCGGAGCGCGGATGAAACGGCGTTAGCTCGTTCTGGGGCACCTGCGTTGTTTTGCCGAACATCTCGCTCGAGGCGGAAAAGTAGAACCGGCAGCCCGGGGCGCAGTCGCGCAACGCGGCCAGCACGTAATGCGTGCCGTTGATGTTGGCGTTGAGCGTGGAGAACTCGTCTTCGAACGAATATGCGACGAAGCTCTGCGCGGCCAGGTGATAGCACTCATCGGGCTTGACCGTCTGAAATACGCGATAGATGCTGGGCAGACTCTCCAGCGAGGCGGCGTGCAGGTGCAGGCGGTCCCGAAAATGCAGGATGCGCCACAGCCGGTGCTCCGGATCCTCGATCGCCACCCGCCGGACGATCCCGTGCACCTCATAGCCCTTCTCCAGGAGCAGCTCCGCCAGATAGGACCCGTCCTGCCCCGTGATACCGGTGATCAGCGCGCGTGTCATGCCGCCTTTCCCTCCATCAGGTGCTGGTACACCTTCACCAGATCGTGAGCCGACTGCTCCCAGGAGAACGCCTTGGCCCGGAGAGCGCCGCGCCGCCGGAGACCCTCGCACAGCGCCGCGTCGTCCGCCACCCGCGTCATCGCGCGACCCCAGGCGTCCGGATCGCGCGGGTCCACCAGCAACGCCGCATCGCCGACCGCCTCCGGAAGCGACGACGCATTCGAGCACACGACCGGCGCGCCGCAGGCCATGGCCTCGAGCGGCGGCATGCCGAACCCTTCGTACAGCGACGGGAACGCGAACAGGGCGCACCCGGCGTAGAGCGCCCGCAGATCCTCGAGGGGGACGTGGCCGGGGAACAAGACCGCCGATTCCAGTCCAGCGCCGCCGACGGCCGCGCGGACCGCCTCCGCGCCGTGGTCCATGCCGCCGACCACGACGAGATTCATCCGGTCCCGCAGGCGGGGCGCGCGGCCGAAGGCCTCGACCAGCAGCGCGATGTTCTTGCGCGGCTCCGCGCCCCCGCCCGACAGCACGTACGTGCCGCGACGGATGCCATAGCGTACTTTCACCGCCGAGATCGCGCCCAGGTCGGCGACCGGGGCGAATTCCGGGCCGACGGCCGGGCTCACGACGGCGATCCGCTCCCGCGGGACGCCATAGAGTTCGACGATGTCCTCCGCCGAATGTTCCGAGATCGTGACGACCCGCGAGGCCCGTTGCGCCGTCCGCTGCGTGCGCAGGAACGAACGTCGCTGCCCGAACAGCTTGCGCGACGGGAGGCCGAGGCGATCCACCGACAGGTCATAGATGGTCACAATGCCTCCATGCCGCCCCCACCCGCGCAGCTTGAAGTTGAGTCCGTGAAAGAGGTCCACGCGATCCCATCGGGCCCGCAGCCCCATCAGCAGTTCGGGACATTGCACGATCCGGACAGAAGGATGGGCCCCGAAACCTGCGAGGTCCTTCTCCGGCAGCGGCTGCGGGGTATAGAACAAATAGCCGTGGTCGGGCGCGATCCGGACGAGGGCGGTCAGGAGATGCGCGACGTAGGTACCGATACCGGCCCGGTTCCGGGCCAGAGGGCTGACATCCAGCGCAATCCGCATCGTTTCACAACCTCAAACTCCCCGTTCCGTCACACGGCCTTCAGGCCGGCCGTCGCGGTGGAGCGCAAAATGTTCGCGGGGATCACGCCCTGTCCCATCGAGTGCTCGTACCGGACGGCCGGGGCCCCCGCATTGTACGGGATGCCCAGCTTCTCCCGGACGTCGGCCTCGAGCCAGTCACGTTGCTTCACCAGGTCGGCCGCGCTCAGGTGATCGGTATAGACGTAGGACGTGTACTCGCCGGGGACGCCCTTGTAGTACTCGGCCACCTCGCGATAGTCCACTTCGAGACTGTGCAACCGGTCGCCGGTCTTGGCATAGGTGTAAGTCCACACGCCCGGCTTGGTCTCCAGGGCCTCGTCGAAGTACGGCGTGCCCGGGTACGTCGTGATCACCGTGGCGTCGAAGTCGGCCGGCTTGACCGCCAGCAGCCAGTCGCGGGTCGCCCGGACGGTCTCTTCCGACTCGCCGGGGTGCCCGACGGACATCAGCGCCTTGACCTTGAGGTTGTGCCGCCTGGCGATGTCCATGGCGCGGGTGTTGTCGGCCTGGCTCGCCTTCTTCTGGATGTTGGTGAGAATGCGTTCGTGGCCAGACTCGAACCCGACCAGGATCCACCGGAAGCCCGCCCGGTACATCGCCTCCGCCTGCTGGTCCGTGAACAGCTCGGCCTTGATGAAGCCGCGCAGCCGGAACTCCACGCCGAGGTCGCGCTGGGCCTTGGCGATCAGCTCCATGAGCTCCACGATCTTCGGGTTTACATTCAGCTCGTCGTCATAGAGCATGAACCCCGTCACGCCGTACGTCTTGTAGAGCTGGATCATCTCCTGGACGATATTCTCGGAGGTCCGCATCCGGATGCGACGCAGGAAGGGGCTCATCCGGCCGCCGCAGAACCCGCAGCCGAAGGGACAGCCGAGCTGGGCGATCATCGAGAGCGCGCGGACACCGTCGATAGTATACTTGTAGCTGTCCACGTCGATGAGGTGCCGCGCCGGAAACGGCAGTTCGGTCAATCTCTGGTTGGTGAGGAAGAGGTCCGACTTCGGATCGTCGCCGTCCACGAGCTTCGGCGGGGAGTCGCCCAGGGCCTCGAAAATCGCGATCTCGCCGTCGCCGACGACCAGCACATCGTACATCTCTTCCAGCAGGCGGAACGCCGTGGTCGCGCGGCCCGTCACCCCTCGCTTCTGTTCGAACTTGTAGGCGGCCTGGATCAGGGTCACGTGCGGCCCGCCGAGGATGATGCGTGCCGACGGGTCCAGCGTCCGGATCGCCCGGCAGATCTTCGTGGCCGCGGGCATCTGCGGGGTCGTGGCGGTCAGGCCATAGCAGGTCACGCTGCCGCCACGTACGTGGTCAAGGACAACCTCCTCGTAGTTCTCCACGCCGGAGAGGTCCAGCATCTCCACCTCGACGCCGGCCTGCTCCAGCACGGCGGCGACCTTGAGGATGCCGAGCGTCATGAACACGCGCTCGTCCAGCAGGAAGATGGACGGAGGGGTGATCAGGCAGATGCGTTTGATCATAGTTTCCTCGCGCACACGTCCAGGAAATACTCCGCCCGCCGCTCGCACGTATGGTACTTCAGCAGGTGGGCGCGGCCTTCAGCTGTGATGGCCGCCCGCTCCTTCTCCTCCCGAAGATAATACCGCACCAACTCCTCCAGGTCGCCGAGATCCGGCCGGCAGAATACCGCGTGCCGCCGGTCCTCGAAGTCGTTGGGGATCAGGGTCTCCGGCCGATCCGACAGCAGCATCGTCCCCAGGCCCGCAATCTCGAAATACCGCAGCGACGCCGTCAGCCCGCCGCCCCGCAGCGCCACGGCGATCTTCGACGCGGCGATCTCCCGGTAGTATTCGTCCGGCGTCTGCTTCTTTTGCCGGTCGGCTTCCGGCGCCGGGCCGCCGTCCAGCACCTTCGTCCGCAGCCGCTCGACCGCTCCGTGCTTCAGCTTGTACGCCCGGTCGTCCGGGCTCGCGTACACGCCGCCGGAGAACCGGACCCCCTCCATCGTGGAGAGGAGTTCCACCGCCTTCACCCGGCGCGGGTGCGAGGCCCGCCCCCGGTACGACACGTCGATCTCTTTCTTCGCCCGGCCGCAATCCGGGAGCGTCTCCATCACCAGCGAGACCGGCAGCGGGACGGTTCGCTCGAACAGCGCGTGGTCGCCGCGAAACGTCCAGGCCAGCGCGCCCAAGTCCCGGAGCCGGCTCCCCATCTTCCAGACATAATCCCGCTTGAAGTATGCCCGGATCGGGAACCGCCCCAGCACGTCGTGGCGGAGATGCGCGCCGTCCTCCCCGTCCACAAAGACCATCGGCGGAAACGGCCCCTGCCCGTACAGCCGCGCGCACTCCTCGATGCTCTCCTGCCGGAACGATGCCAGGCAGACCAGATCGAACGCGCGCTCGCGGAGGAGACCCACGATCTCCTCGCGGCTGTATCGCCGGCCGGGCCGCTGGGCCAGGCACCACAGGTGGGCCTCCGGGTCGTGGAAGCTACGCTTGTACGGGTAGTCCACCACCTGCTCATTGCCGAGCACGCGGGAGAGACCGGCGTACAGGGGGTCCGAGGCATAGTCGAGCGCGTCATCAGTCAGAAACAGAATCCGCACGACCCGGCTATCCCCTTTCCACCGTAGCCCGCGATTATACACAGGATTGGCCTGAGGAAACTAGCACAAATCCGCAGGGGGTTACAGGAAGACCAGCTTGTCGGGTTTTTGACCTTTTTCACTTCGCCGTGTCTCATTGACAAGAGAGGCTAAGCGGCATACCCTTCAACACGACTGGAGGCGAAATGGACCAGGAACTTGTTCAATATCTCGATCAGCAATTCGGAGGGGTCAACCGGCGCTTCGAGCAGGTCGACCAGCGCTTCGAACAGGTCGACCAGCGCTTCGAACAGGTCGACCAGCACTTTGTGCAGATTGACCAGCGCTTTGAAAGCATTGATCGCCGATTCGAAGGCGTTGACCGGCAATTCGCGGATATGCGCCGAGAGATGAGCGAGCGGTCAGAAGAAGTCAAACGTCACTTCGGCGTTCTGACCGAAGAACTTCGCCGCCAGCTCCAGCTTGTAGCAGAAGGGTTCACAACCTTGGACCAGGCCCGCATTGACGAACGCTTCCGCGAAACGCACGCCTTGATCCGTAGCTCCTACGACCACCTCAACTAGCGCGTGGAGAATCTCGAACGGAAGGGCCAGGGGTAAGACTGGCTTTAGTGCTTCGAGAGAAACTCCCCAATCTTCGCTTTCACGTAGTCCATCTGCTCGGTGGTGAGGTTGGGGGAGACGCCGAGGAAAAAGGTGGACTTGGTGACCGTCACGGCGTTGGGGTAGTCGTGGGGGTTGCCGAGGTGGGAATACGCCGGATGGAACAAGAGATTGCCGGCGAAGTAGTTGCGCGTCTGGATCTTCGCACTCTCCAGGAACTGCGTCAGCTCGTCCTTGGTAAATTTGTTCGTCGTCACCGTGATCGGAAACCCGAACCAGGAGACATCGGCCTTGGGATGCGCCTCCGCGATGCGGAAGAGGTCCGGGTATTGTGAGAAGAACGTCCGGTAACCCTCGTAGTGCGCCTTGCGCTGCTTGTGGATCCAGTCCAGCTTCTTGAGCTGCACCGACCCGATCGCCCCCTGCAGGTCGAGCGGCTTGAGATTGTACCCCATCTCGGTGAAGACGTACTTGTGGTCAATGGTGAGGTCGGGCAACTCAGGCAGCCACCGGTCGAAGCGTTTGCCGCAGGTCCCGTTCTCCAAGAGATTGGCCTTGCCGACGCAGTAGCAGTCCCGCCCCCACCAACAGAGACTGCGCACTACCCGCTCGATGTTCTCGTCCGAGGTCGAGACCATGCCCCCTTCGCCCGTCGTGATGTGATGCGCGGGGTAAAACGAGCAGGTGGACAGCGTGCCGAACCCGCCCAGCGGCGTGCCGTTCCAGGAGGAGCCCAGCGCATCGCAGGTGTCTTCGAGAAACAGCAAGTTGCGACGACGGCAGAGCTCCATCAGCCGGTCCATGTCCGGCGGGTTCCCCAGCACGTGCGCGAACATGACGGCCTTTGTCCGGGGCGTGAGCTTTGCCTCCACCTGATCCAGATCAAGGTTGAGGGTCTTGAGTTCGATGTCCACGAACAGCGGCGTGAAGCCGTTCTGCAGGATCGGCGCGACGGTCGTCGGGAAGCCCGCCACCGGCGTGACGACGGCGATGTCGGTGAACCCGAAGAGCCGCTTCGAGCGCAGCGCCGCAACCATCAGCAGATTGGCGGAGCTGCCCGAGTTGGTCATGACACTGTGCTGCTGCCCCACCTTCGCCGAGAAGTCCTTCTCGAACTCCCGGACCTTCTCGCCGCTGGTGAGCCACTTGCCTTCCAATAGTGTATGGATCGCCTCGTAGATCTCCTCCTCGCTCCACACCGGCCCCGAATAGGGAATCATGGTCTTGCCGGGGACGAACGTCTCCGGCAGCCCGTACAGGCTCTTGATGGGCCAGTGCTTCTTAATCAGATTGAGGATCTCAGGATCCATAGCTCGCCAGCGTCCGTGTGATACCTTCCTCGTACCCGACCTTCGGCGCCCACCCCAGCGCCCTGATCTTGGCGATGTTGGCGGAGAAATTCCTTATCCCCACCACTTGATGGAACTGCGGCGGCTCCATCGAGCCGATGGCGGACTTCCGGCCCGTGAGCCGGTGCAGGCACTCGATGAGATCCTTGAACATCACCCGCTCGCCGGACCCAACCAGGTACAGCTCGCCGGCGGGCGCGCGCTCGGCCATCACCGCCAGGGCCGCGACCGCGTCATCAATATAGAGGTAGTCCCGGAAAAAGTCGCCGCCGCGATACAGGTCGATCGGCTCGCCCCGCTGGGCTTTTCTGATCAGAAAATTGAACGCGCCTTTCTTTGTGTTGTCGAACGCTTCGCCGGGGCCGTAGACGTTCGTGAGCCGGCAGATGTTCAGGTGAAACCCATAGAGCCTACCGTAAATCTTGCAAAACTGCTCCGCGCAGAGCTTCGTCGCGGGATAGAGCCCCAGCGGCTCGCAGGGGCTCTCCTCGTCCACGGGCAGCTTGACCGGATTGCCGTAGACAAAGAACGTGCTGACGAACAGCACCTTCGGCCTGTGCTCCTTGCAGGCCTCCAGCAGCGCGATTGTCCCGTCGCAGTTCGTCCGGACATCGAGGTAGGGATCCGTCAGGATGTTGTAGTTGTCCACCGTGCTGGCGCAGTGGACCACAAGATCCATGCCGGCGCAGTCGGCCGACGCAATCTTCTCCACCTGGCCGACTTTGACGCGCACACGGTCCGGCTCGCGCAGCCGCGACCGGCCCTTCTCCGATCTCGTCAGCACCGTGACCTGATGCTCCCGGCAGAACCGGTTGGCCAGCGCGCCCCCGATGAACCCCAGACCGCCTGTGATCAGCACGTTCATGTCTTATGCGCCCGTTCCCAGAGCTTCGCGTACTTCAGCAACACGTGGGCCGCCGAAAATCCGGACACGATGAACCCTGGCAGGCCGTCCCTGTACCCTCCGCGGAACAGGTAGAACTTTACGAAGGCCCACACCGGATTGAAGAGCAGATGATACCACGCCGCATTCGGTTTCCCCTTGCTGATGCGTTCTTCGGCGGCCAGCGTGCTGTAGCGCTCGATCTTTAGCTCGTGCGAGGCCACCGTCGGATGCGTATGGTGATCCAGATGGCCCTGGAGGGCGCCGACCGGCCCACCCACCTCCAGATGCTCGTGGACCGGCAGGTCGTTGTACCGCCCACGTCCCCGACGGACCAGCCGCAGTTGCGGATCGGGATACTGGCCCGCGCCCCTGATCCAGCGCCCGTAATAGAAGTTCCGCCGGGGAATGCGATAGGCCGCCGCCGGGCCGGAGTCATTGAGGAGCGCCAGGATTTCCTCCCGCAGTTCGTCCGTGACACGCTCGTCGGCGTCCACGATCAATATCCAGTCGGCCGTCGCCTGGTCTATCGCGAAGTTCTTCTGCGGGCCATAGCCCGGCCACGGACGCACAAACACACTTGGCGTGTAGATCTTCGCCAGCTCGACTGTGCGGTCCGTGCTCTGGGCGTCCACCACGATCAGCTCGTCCACCCACTTGAGCGATTCGAGGCATGCAACAATATTGCGCTCCTCGTTTTTCGTGATGACGATTGCGGCGATGCTTTGCATCTTTCGTTAACCGTTAATCGTTATACGTTAATCGGACCTGTCTTCACGATTAACGATTCACGTATAACGTCGTTCCCCAAACTAGCCCCGGAAGCCACGCCGCGCCACCTCCCGATAGAACCGCCAGTTGAGCCATCGATTCCGCCGCGGCGCACGCCGCGACGCCGCCGCCACGCGGGCCTGCATCACGGCGGGATGGCGCCCGCCGAACTCCTTCAGAATCGGATAGTCTTCGAATTCGAACTCTTTCATGCCATACAGCCTGGCTTCCGAGGGCGGCGGCGCATCGCCGTGGTAGACCCTGGTCATCGCCTGTTTCTTGACCAGCATGGTCTTCGGGTCCTTGACCCAGCCGTAATGGAAGACCCGCCCGCCGGACGGCGCGAGCCACACGCGCGGCCCGCTCTGGAGATACTGCCTCGTGGCCTTGAGATGGAATCCCACCGCGTCGCCGCAGGATTCCACCTCGCCGTTGTTGCGGATGATCCGCACGGCCTTGTGATAGAACCACGGATTGGTGGACCAGTAGTCGCCCACAAAGTGCAGGTAGCGGAAGACCAATCCCTTCACCGCCGGCGAGCGATGGTGCGCGCGCATGGCGTCGACGATCCGAGGCAGATCGTCCTCGTGGATTACTTCATCCGCCTGGAGGTAGAAGGCCCAGTCGCCGGTGCAGTGGGACAGGGCGAGATTGGTCTGCTGCGAGTAGATCAGGCCGTCCTTCCGCTGGGTCTCGTCCCAGACGGACTCCACGATCCGGACCCGGGAATCGCCGATCGAGCGGATCAGCTCGAGCGTCCCGTCCTCGCACCGGCCCACGTTCACGACGAACTCGTCCACGACCGGCAGGATGGACCGGATGGACTCCACAACCGGGTAGTCGTAGAGCACGGCGTTGCGGCAAAAGGAGAACCCGCTGACCTTCATGCGTGCCCCAACTCCATCAAGTCCGTGTAGAGCCCCTCAAGCTTGCGCGTCAGGCGCGACGCCTCGAACTGTTCGCGGGCCTTCTCATAGCCCCGCTCGGCGAACCGCTCACGGAGTTGGTTGTTCTCCAGCAGTTCGATCACGGCGTCGGCGTACTGCCAGGCATACCGGACGACGAAGCCGGTCACGTTGTCCTCCACCACCTCGGCCTGGGCGTTGCACTTCTTGCGTTGCGGCGTCGCGATGGTCACCACCGGCAGGCGGCTGGCCATCGCCTCGGCGAGCACCACGCCGTAGCCCTCGCCGACGCGGGCCCCGTGCGTGTACACGTCCAGCCCGGCGTAGAAATCCGCGACGCCGACCGTCGGTTCCGACAGCTCCACGCGGTCCTCAATCCCCAGTTCCCGCAGGCGGGCCTTGACCTTCTCGGTCGCGCCCCGGAACCGGCAGCGCATCCGTGGCACCTTCTTCCAGACCTTGGGCAGCATGTCCACACAGGCGTGGTGCCACTTCTGGTCGTCCGCCCGGCTGCACCGTCCGATCGTCCATGCGAACTCGCGGGGCACGGGGCGGAACTCCTCGAAGTCGATCGGCCCATAGAGCACGTCATAGCGCTGGCCGGGGAACCGGCAATACTTGCTGAGATAGTCACGGCTGCTCCACTCGGAAAAGAAGACATGCGCGTCGATCAGGCTGTTCTCCGCGTGGTCAATGGCATTGAAGACATTCGTCTCGACGATCTTCGGCCGCCCCTCGCGCTTGTGCGGGAGCGTCCCCGGCTCGTAATCGCCGGCCCGATACACATGGTAGATGTCGATCTTGCGGTCCCGGATCAGGGCATCGAGGTCCGGCGGCTGCACGACGACGGTCACCCCGAGTTTCGC
>CAYLLY010000036.1:0-21325 GCA_964384595.1 uncultured Nitrospirales bacterium | reverse complement strand
TGGACGGGCGGCACGATGTCGGGGACGGGGACGACCGAGGTGGCGGACGGGGGCACGCTGGTGATCAGCGGGGCGAGCGGCAAGTTCCTCTCCTTCCAGCGGACGCTGAGCGTGGCGGGGACCGCCACTTTCAGCGGGACGGGGGCCCTCCAGTTCTCCTCGGGAGCGGAGACTCTGAGCATCACGAGCACGGGGACCTTCACCGCGGCGAGCGACGCGGACTTCACCCAAAACGGGGCCACCGGCAGCGCGATCAGCAACGCGGGCACGTTCATCAAGTCGGGGGCGGGGACCACGACCACGGTGATCAGCCCGATCGCCTTTAATAACACAGGCCTCGTAGAGGTCCTGAGCGGCACCTTGGACATTGTCGGGAGCGGCACGAGCAGCGGCCGGGTGACGGTGGCGGCGGGGGGCACGCTCATCGCGGGCTCGACGGCGATCCTGGACAACGTTTCGAGTGGCTCACACGCCATCGCGAATGCCTCTGGCCAGGCGATCTACGATCTCACCGGCGCGGTGGCTGCTGATAAGCCGCTGACGGGGGCGGCTGGCGCAGCCGTCCCGGCCGCCCTCCTGACCGCGTCAGGCGGCGCGACCGTTACGACGAATCAACTGCTGAAGCTGAATACAGCAACGTTGGTGGGCAGCACGTCGCTCGCGAGTCTCACGGGGAGCAACACTCTGCTAACCTCCCTCAGCTCGGTGCTGAACCTCCCGAGCATGGGCACGCTGACTGTGAACAGCGGTCCCGCCTTCAATGTCGCGAGCGGGAGCGTGCTGAACGTTCCCAGTCCCGCCACGCTGGTCTCGCTGGCGGGGAGCAGCACGATGACCATCTCCAGCGGCGCGCTCATGACGGTCTCCGGCGGCGGCGCTTTCATCATCACGGCCGACTCGCTTGTCGAGTTCGGGGCCACGGGCACGAACACGCTGAACTTCACTGCGGCCCCCGCCTGCGGGTCCTGCATCCAGATCAACACCTCGGGGTTCTCAGTCCTTTTGCAGAACAGCGCGTCGGCTGCGAACCTTCACGTCGATCCGGCGTTTGCTCCTTTTGTTAATCTCGGCGGGGGCATCAACGTGACCGGTCTGACGTCGAAGGGCTTACTGGTGCTCGACGGCGCCACGAGCCAGATGTTCCTTGGCCCCAGCGCTCTCTCATCGCTCACCATCTCCAGCGGGACGACGACCTTCAGCGACGGCACGCCAGATTTCTTCTCCACCCTCACGATGTCCGGCGGCACCTTGACCGGCACCGACACCGTGACGTTCGTCGGAACCGGCTCGACCTGGTCGGCGGGCACGATCACGGGGGCGGGGCTGCTGGTGACGACGGGGGCGACGACGATCGGGGCGGGCAGTCCGGTGCTCACCACCAAGACCTGGAACAACACCGGCACGATCACGATTGGGGGCACGAACCGGCTGGGGCTGAGCTCGGGGGCGACGCTGACCAACCAGGCGGGGGGCGTGATCGAGCTGACGGGCACCAACAGCGCGCCGATCACGAGCTTCGGGGGCAGCAACACGCTGACCAACGCGGGCACGCTGAACAAGCTGGGGGCGGGCACGCAGTCGCTGGACCCCGGCACGGTGAACAACACGGGCACGCTGCACGTGGGGGCGGGCACGCTCAACCTGCCGAACGGCGGCACGCACACGGGCGTCTTTGACATCGATCCCGGCACGACGCTGGCGTTCAACGGCGGCACGCACGCCTGGAACACGGGGGTGAGCTTTACCGACACGGGGGCGCTGCTTGTGAACGGGGCGACGGTGAACCTGAATACGCCGCTCAGCCTTGCGGCGGCGGGTGCGCCGGCGCTGACGGTGAGCGGTGGCTCGCTCTCCGGGGGGACGGGCAACGATCTGACGCTGAACAGCGCCTTCAGTTGGTCGGCGGGCACGATCACGGGGGCGGGGCTGCTGGTGACCACGGGGGCGACGACGATCGGCGCGGGCAGTCCGGTGCTCACCACCAAGACCTGGAACAACACGGGCACGATCACGATTGGGGGCACGAACCGGCTGGGGCTGAGCTCGTCGGCGACGCTGACCAACCAAGCGGGGGGCGTGATTGAGCTGACGGGCACCAACAGCGCGCCGATCACGACCTTCGGGGGCAGCAACACGCTGACCAACGCGGGCACGCTGAACAAGCTGGGGGCGGGCACGCAGTCGCTGGACCCCGGCACGGTGAACAACACGGGCGCGCTGCACGTGGGCGCGGGCACGCTCACTATTGCTGGCTCCGGCACGAGCAGCGGTCGGGTCACGGTGACGGCGGGGGGCACACTCATCGCCGGCTCGACGGCGATCCTGGACAACGTCACCGGGGGCACGCACAACATCGCCAACACCACCGGACAAGCCATCTACGATCTGGCGGGGACGGCGACGGCACCAGAGACCGATGCATTCACGCTCGATGCGGGCCCCTCGGGGACGGGGCTTACGGTCGGCACCGACCGGCCGCTTCGCGGGTCGGGCGCATCATGCCCGTGTCCCATTCCGGGACCTCTCGTCACGGCCTCGGGCGCGACCGTGAACACCGAGCAGGTTGTCAAGCTGGATACGGCACTTCTGGAAGCCACTCTGCCTCTCCTGAACCTCAGCAGCACCATGACGTCCAACAGCGATCTTGTGAAGCTGGCCCAGAACGCCAAGCTGCTCGGCACGGTTTCGTCGGACGCGCTCGTCAAGCTGAACAACAGCATTCTGAACGTAACCAACGGCTCGCTGTTCAACGTGGCCGGCGGGAGCTACCTGAACGTCACCGGCAGTCTGTTCTCGCTGAACAATAACAGCGTGATCAATATCACCGGTGGCTGGCTGGTCAACATTTCAGGCGGGTCGGTCTTCAGCTTGGCGGGCGGCTCGCTGGGCACGTTCGGCAGCACGGGCACGAACGCCTTGAATATCACCAACAATGCGGCGCTCTGTGGCGGGTGCAGCATCACGACCAGCATCACGAACCTCGTCGGGGTCCCGGTGCTGCTGGCGGGCGGCGCCACGGCGGCGCAAGTCTCGGTGTCGCCCGGCTTCACGGCCTTCGCCGGGCCTGGCGCGGTGAACGTCACTGTGGCCGGTACCTCCGGCGCGGTGCTCGCATTGAACGGCGCCACCAGCAAAGTGAAGCTCGGCCCATAGCCGTCGTCTTCTCCTCCCGGAAAAACGGTGTCAGGACCCGTTTCCCCCAGGCGTAGGGGCACGGCGCGCCGTGCCGCTACGTCGGATAAGGGCCAAGAAGACGGGGACAGTCCCCATGTCGGAAGGGGGACTGTCCCATACAGCCGGCGGGTGAGGGTCAGGACGGTGACGGAGGCGGCGCCGGCCCGGCGCAGGATGGGAAAATGGGGACTGCTTCCATTTTCTTGTCTTGCGGCAGAGTCGTTCGCTTTACAACTCCAAAGCGTGCCTGAGCTTCGCATCGATCTGCTGTAGTAGCGACGCAGACAATTCGCCCAGCTCACCGAGCAGGATTGCGGATTCCACTGTCACGAGCTTGTCTAACTTGATGACCGATTTCGTTTTCAGGCCTGTCCGGGCAAAGTCAGGGTGGGTGTCCTCGATGAGCAGGTCGGTTGCCGATAATGGATGGCCCCGGTGCGAGGTGATGAAAGCGAGCATGACATCCCTTCCGGGGCGGTCTGAACGCGACACCGCGACTGCAGGGCGTACCTTCTGGCCTGAGAGGTCGGTGAAAGGAAATGGCGCCAGCACAACTGTCCCACGCTTCACCGGTAACGCACTTTCAAGTCATTCACGGTGTAGAGATCTTCCTCCTTGGCAAGCCACTCGAACGCGCCCCCTTGCTCCGCCAGTCGCATGATGCCGACCGTCGGCGCTTCATCGGTCTCCATTTGCAGCGTGATCTCGTCACTGCGCCGCGCCAACTCTACGAGGCGTTCGAACTCGTCCCGCGGCAGCACCGCCTTATCACCGATCAACTGAGCATGTAGTGTCGTCATGTGCATTCACCTTTGTATCTATTGTGGACTTTGATTGGGAGAGTGTCAAACGTCAAGGGGACATTTTCATTTCGTCAGAGGGCGCACCGCCGTGCCCCTACGCCGGATAAGGGCCAAGAAGACGGGGACAGTCCCCATGTCGGAAGGGGGACTGTCCCCTACAGCCGGCGGGTGAGGGTCAGGACGGTGACGGAGGCGGCGCCGGCGCGGCGCAGGGCGCGGGCGCAGTCGTTGACGGTCGCGCCCGTGGTCAGGACATCGTCCACGAGCAGAACGCGGCGGTCCTCCAGGCCCTCCGGATCCCGGACGGCGAAGGCGCGCCGCACGTTCCGGGCGCGGTCTTTGCGGTCGAGCTCCGTCTGGGGCCTGGTTTGCCGGATCCTCTCCAGATGATCGAATGACAGAAGCAGGCCAAGGCGCTGGGCGACCCGATCGGCCAGGAGCAGCGATTGGTTGAACTCGCGAGCCCTCAATCGGGAAGGATGGAGGGGAACCGGCATGACGAGGTCAGCGGGCGGGAGCCGGTCTGTCCAGACGAGCATGAGGTCCGCCAGGGGCGTCGCCAGGGCGTCCTTTCGCCGGTATTTGAAGAGATGGATCGCCTGCTCCAGCACTCCATCGTAGCGGTAGGGCGAGAGCGCGCGATCGAACCGCGGCGGTTTCTCACGGCATGCGCGGCAGGTGTGCCCCGGGCTATACGCCAGCGCGAGCGGCGAGTCAAACGGCTGCCCGCACCGGGGACAGAGCGGCCCGTCGAGGGGCGTGATCGACGTCCAACAGGGTCGGCAGAAGAACGGCAGTTTTCGCTCGGCGGCCGGCCGCCCGCAGGCGGCACAGTCCACGGGAAAGACCCAGTGCAGAATGGTGTCCAGGATGTCCGGCATCGTGCGCCCCTCATACTGTTGGACACCGCAGCCGGGTGCAGGTCACATTGTCGGGCGTCGGGGCTTTGTGTTATAGGTGGTCAGGGAATGTACGGGAGGAGCGTGGTCCGGCTGGAAGGAGTCTCCAGGGTCTATCAGCGAGGCGCCTCGATCATTCAGGCCGTGCAGGGGGTGTCGCTGGAGGTCGCCAAGGGAGAGTTCCTTGCCATCATAGGGCCGAGCGGCAGCGGCAAGAGCACGCTGCTCAACCTCATCGGCGGACTGGATCGGCCGACGGAAGGCGACATTGTCATCGAGGGACGCTCGACGCGAGGGTTCACCGAGGCCGAATGGACGGCGCTGCGGCGCGAGCGGATCGGCGTCGTCTTCCAATTCTTCAACCTACTGCCGGGGCTGACCGCGCATGAGAACGTCGCGCTGCCGCTCCTGTTGCGGGGCGACGCCGATCCCGGGAAGCGCGTGGAGGACTGTCTCGCGGCCGTGGGCTTGGCGCACCGCGGGGAGCATCGCCCGTCGGAGCTGTCGGGAGGCGAGCAGCAGCGCGTGGCGGTGGCGCGGGCGCTGGCGCACCGGCCCGCGCTCCTGCTGGCGGACGAACCGACCGGAAACCTGGACTCAAAAGTGGGGCGCGAGATCGTGCGGTTGATCAAGACGCTGGCGCGGCAGGGCGGGCAGACCGTGGTGCTGGCCACGCACAGCCGGGATGCGGCGGCGGAAGCGGATCGGGTGTTGAGCATGCGCGACGGCTCCGTGGAGGAGGAGGGATTGCCGTCATGAGACCGTATGCCGGCCTCGCGTGCGGCGCGGTGGTGATGGCGGCCGGGCTGGCCTTCGCGGCGCCGGCCTCGGAGCAGGCTCCGCCGAAGCATCCGCTGGCGCAGGAGCATCCGATCGTGGTCGACGCGACGGGGATCCATCCGTCCATGCCGTGGAGCGTTCCGGGAGTCACGGAGCCTGTCCAGTCGGTGCGGGGCCGGAAGATGACCGATAAGGTTGTGCCCCTGAGCCTGAGGCCCGGCCGCTATACCTTCATGACGACGATCTTTTCGTTCGAGTTTACGGTGAGCCTGGACGGGAAGCTGGATTATATGAAGACGATCGATCAGTGCGTCGGGGGGCGCGGCACGGCGACGCTCCTGGTCAAATGCCGGAAGATGCAGCCGATTGAGCAGTGACCATCCATGACGGAGCCTGACCTCTCCTGCACCATCGCCGGCGTCCGATTTCCCCTGTGCATCATGAACGCCTCGGGCGCGCGGTGCGTGACGCGCGAGGAGCTCGAAGCGCTGGGACGTTCCGGCGCGGGGGCCATCGTGACCAAGTCCATGACCCTCGAGTTCCGAAAGGGTAATCCGGAGCCGCGGTATTACCCCTTCAGCGGCGGCTCCATCAACTCCATGGGGCTGCCGAACCTCGGCTACCACGCCTACGCCGAGCTGATCCCCGCGCTCAAGGCCTTCAAGAAGCCGGTGATCGCGAGCGTCGCGGGCCTGTGCGAGGACGACTTCCCGGAGATCGCCGGGACCATCAGCAAGGCCGGCCCCGATCTCATCGAAGTCAATCTCTCCTGCCCCAACATTCCCGGCAAGCCCCAGATCGGTTACGACTTCGAGGCCTCCGAGCGGCTCATCCGCAGGGTCCGGGCCGTCGTAGACCGGCCCATGGGCGTCAAGCTGCCGCCCTATTTCGATCCGGCCCATCACGCCGCCATGGCCGAGGTGCTGAAGCGGGCGCCGGTGGACTTCCTGTCGCTGATCAACTCCGTCGGCAATGCGCTCGTGATTGATCCCGAGCGCGAAGCGGTCGTGATCAAGCCCAAGGGAGGATTCGGCGGCCTGGGTGGGTCGGTGATCAAGGCGGTTGCGCTCGCCAACGTCCGGGCGTTCTGGAAGGCCTTTGACGGCCGCATCCCGATCATCGGCGTGGGCGGCGTCACGTCGGGCACGGACGTGTTCGAGCATCTGCTGGCCGGGGCCTCGGCCGTCCAGGTCGGGACGATTCTTGTGGAGGAGGGGCCCGGCGTCTTCGATCGGCTGGCCGCCGAGCTTCGCGACGTGCTGAAGAAGAAGCCCTATCCGTCCGCAACCGCCGTCGTGGGTCGTCTCAAAGAGCTGTGACCGTCTTTCGTCTCCTCGTGTGGCGTCATGTGATCGGGGAAGTTCCCCGCACGGCCCTTACGGTCGGCGGGGTGGCGCTGGGCGTCGCCGTCTACGTGGCGGTCGCGACGGCGAACGTCGAGATCCTGCGCTCGTTCGAGCAAGCCATTCTCGGCGTGGCCGGCCGCACGACGCTGCAAGTCTCCAGCGGGACGGGCGTCGCCGGTGGGTTCGACGAAACGATCATCGAGCCGGTCTCCCATGCCGATGGCGTCATCCTTGCCACGCCGGTGCTGGAAATCCCGGCGACCATTAGAGGGGGAGGGGGAAGTGGGCCGATTGTGATGCCGATTCTGGGCGTGGACCTTCTTGCCGAGTCGGACGTGCGCGACTATCGCGTGACGGACGGGAGCGCGAAAGATCCGGATGTAGCGGGAGGGGACTGGGAGCGCTACCTCGATCCCGACGCGGTCTTCCTGGGACGCCGGCTGGCCGAGCGCTACGGCCTCTCCGTGGGCATGCCGCTGGACGTGAGCGCGGGTGGACTCGCGCGGCGGCTGGTCATCCGCGGCTTGCTGGAAGGCCGGGGGCCGGGCAAGTCCACGCTGGAAGAACTTGCCGTCATGGACATCGCGGCGGCGCAGCTCACCTTCGATCGCCTGGGCCGCCTCGATCAGATCGATCTGGTGACAGACCCCACACGCTCCATGGACGAGGTGAGCCGCGTGATGCAGGCGCTTCTCCCGCCGGGGCTGACCGTCACGCGGCCCGACCAGCGGAACGCGCAGATCGAGCGGATGACCCGCGCGTTCCGGCTGAACGTGAGCCTGCTCAGCGTGGTGGCGCTGCTGGTGGGGCTGTTCCTCGTCTACAACACCGTGTCCTTCGCGGTGCTCAGGCGGCGGAGGGAAGTCGGGATCCTGCGCTCGCTCGGTCTCTCGTCCGGCGGCATCGCCCAGCTCTTTCTCGCCGAGGTCGTGCTGATCGGGATCGTCGGCGCCGTGGCGGGCATCGGGTTCGGTCTGGCGCTCTCGAACGGCGCGCTGCAGACCCTCGCGCGGACGGTGAGCAATCTCTACGGCGAGGTCACGGCGCTCCCACGGGTGGCGTGGGCGCACCCTGCTGTCCTCATTCAGGGCCTGCTGATCGGGGTCGGCGTGGCGGTGGCGGGATCGCTGGGCCCGATCCGCGAGGCCCTCTCGGTCGAGCCGACGCAGGCGCTCGCTCCGAAAGGCTATGAGGCGGCCGGCGCCGTCCGCGTCATGCCCACGCTTGCGGGCGCGGCGCTTATCTTCGCATTGGCCGGCTTGGCGGCCTTGCCCGGGCCGGTGCAGGGGGTCCCGCTCTTCGGCTATCTGTCGGCCTTTCTCGTTGTGCTCGGCTTCGCCTGGTTGAGTCCCGTGCTGATTCACGTCGTCGGGCCCTGTCTTCGCATGATGTTGCCTCTGCGGGCCGGCTGCCTCGCGCGTCTGGCGGCGGATGAACTTGAGCGCGCGCCCGTTCGGAACGCCGTCGCCGTCTCGGCGCTGATGGTCGGGCTGGCCCTGATGATCGGCGTCAGCGCGATGATCCACAGCTTTCGCCTGACGGTGGACCTCTGGCTGGAGCAGACGGTCAAGGCGGACCTGATTGTGGCGCCGCCCGCCTGGCTGGGCTCAGGGCCTGAGGGCGCCCTGCCGGAGTCCATTCGGGGGCGGTTGGCAGCGATCTCCGGCGTCACGGCGGTGGACAGCTATCGCGACGTCCGCATGGAGTTCCGCAACGCGCCAGTCGTGGTGGTCGCGCGGGATCTGCTCCTGCACGCGAAGCACAGCCGGTATCTCTTCATGGAAGGCGACTCCCCGGCGGTCCTGGCCGAGACGGTGCGGAACGATGCGATCATCGTCTCAGAGACCTTCGCCCGGCAGTTCAAGCTGGGACGGGGCGACCGCATAGCGCTGCCGAGCCCGCAGGGGCCGGCGGAGTTTCTTATCGCCGGGGTGTTCTACGACTACTCGACCGACGGCGGCAAGGTCGTTCTGGACCGGTCCCTCTACGCGCGGCTGTGGGGCGATCGGAGCGCGACGGTGTTCCCGTTGTACCTGGCGCCCGGCGCCGATCCGGAGAAGATCCGCCGGATGGTGCCGGAGCGGCTGCAGGGCGATCCGCCGGTCATGATCCTGACGAACGGCGAGCTGAAGCGCGAGGTGCTCCGCATTTTCGATCAGACCTTCGCGATCACCTACGCGCTGGAGGTCATCGCGGTCGCCGTCGCCCTGCTGGGGATCGCCAACACGCTCCTGTCCGGCATCCTTGAGCGGCAGCGCGAGCTGGCGGTGCTGCGCGCCATCGGCGGCACGCCGGCGCAGATCGGCCGCCTGGTCCTGTGGGAGTCAGGCTTGCTGGGGCTCGCCGGGACCGCCCTCGGATCGGGAGCGGGCTTGGCGCTCTCCGTCCTTCTGATCGAAGTGATCAACAAGCAGTCGTTCGGCTGGACCATCCTGTTCCATCCCGCGCCGTGGGTGTGGCTGGAGGCGGCGGGGCTGGCGCTGCTCACCACGCTGCTCGCGGGATACTGGCCGGCCCGGCGGGCGGCGCGCCTGCCGGTGGCGGAGGGCCTGCAGTATGAGTAGGGGCTCGGCGCTGGCGGGCTGGGCATTGATCCTCGCGGTCGCCGCGGCGGCACCCGCGTGCGCGGCATCCCCGAAGGGTACATTGGAGGATCCCTTGTTGGAGGCGCTCCTTCTGATCGACGAGAAATACGTCGTGAAGCCGCAGATCGCGCAGTATCGCGGGATGGCCGGGCAGGGCCTGTTACGGATCGCGAACGCGATCGGGCGATCCAAGGCCGGACTGGAGGATGATCCGGAGGCGTGGACCCTCCAATGTGTGAAGCGTCCCGTCAAGAAATCCTTCACCAAAGACACGATGATGTCGGTGGATACGGTGTACGCGGCGCTTCAGGAGGCCATGTCCCTCGGGAAGATCTGCGCGGAGGGCGCGCCGGTGCCCGCCGATCTGGTGTATCAGGCCATCAAGGGCGTGGGCTCGGTGCTCGACTCGCAGAGCTATCTGATCGAGCCCCGCAAGTACGAGGACATCAAGGCCGAGTCGCAGGAGGCTGTGACGGGCGAGGTCGGGCTCGAACTGGAAGATCGCAGGGGGGTGCTGGTCGTCTCGGACGTAAAGCTGGGGATGCCGGCCGACGGCGCAGGGATCAGGCTGGGTGACCGGCTGGTGCGGATCGACGACGCGCCCGCCACCGGGATGTCCGTGGCGCGGGCGGAGGAACTGCTGCGCGGGCCGATCGGAACGACCGTCGTCCTCGCCGTCGAGCGGGACGGAGCAAGCGCGCCGCTGACGCTGACCGTGGCCAGGCAGGCGAGCCGCTTTCAGAGCGTGAAGTTCAAGCTCGTGAGCGGGTCCGTGGGGTACGTCCGCGTCGTGCTGTTCCACGGGCAGACCACGCAGGATCTCGCGGCCGCCTTCGAGCGACTGCAGGCCCTGAACATGAAGGTCATGATCCTGGACCTTCGGGACAACGCGGGGGGCCTGCTGAGCTCGGCGATCGGCGTGGCCGAGCGCTTCATCAAGCGCGACGCGCTGATCGTGGTCGTGAACGGGCGCGGGGACCGGCGCGACGAGCATCGGTCCCAGGCGGCCGCGCCGCCGTTCACCGCGCCCCTCGTCGTCTTGATCAATCAGCGGACGGCGAGCAGCGCAGAGATCGTGGCGGCCGCGCTGCGGGATTGGAACCGCGCCATTCTGGTGGGGATGAAGTCTCACGGAAAAGGGTCGGTCCAGTCGATCTACCCGCTGCCGGGCAAATACGCGCTCAGGCTGACGACCGCCTACTACGTGACGCCGCTGGGCCAGCGGATCGAGAACGAAGGGGTCGAGCCGGACGTCGTGGTCGAGGCCCAGGACCAGCAAATGAAAACCGCGATCGACCTCCTCTTCAAGCACGCCCCGTCGCTGCAAAAATAATTTCACGGGTCCTGCCAAGAGGGGCCTGTCGCGGGGCCGCCACCCGCCGAATAAATCCAAGTAACTTTTCCAAGAGCCGCCGTGTCTCACTTTCAGGCGCAATTTGCGACCTCAAACTAAAGGAGAAAGCGGCGATGAACGATCTGATACCGAGCGAGCGCATTGAAACCAACACTCTTCTCCTGCGCGGCCAGAAAGTGATGTTGAGCACGGACCTTGCTGAGCTTTACGAGGTTGCGCCCAAGGTTCTTGTCCAGGCCGTTAAAAGGAACAGCACAAGGTTCCCTGGCGATTTTATGTTTCAATTGGATTTACAAGAGGTTAGAAACTTGAAGTCACAATTTGTGACTTCAAGTTGGGGTGGCCGTCGCCGTGCTGCGCCCTACGCGTTTACCGAACAGGGCGTAGCGATGTTGTCGAGTGTTTTAAACAGCGAGCGCGCGGTGCAGGTGAACATCGAGATCATGCGGGCGTTCGTGAAACTGCGTGAGATGTTGGCCTCCCACAAGGATCTCGCGCTCAAACTGGCGGAGATGGAGAAAAAGTACGACTCGCAATTTAAAGTGGTGTTCGACGCCATTCGCGAGTTGATGACTCCCATAGAGCCCCCGCCCAAGCCCCGCCGCATCGGCTTCCGCACGTAACGGCCCCTCAGGGCGCGACAGGGGAGCCGACGGTGTCGACTTCGAAGCCGAGGTCCTCGATCATCTTCCAGGCCTCGGCGGCGGGCATGCCCGGCGTCGTGAGGTAGCCTCCGACGAAGAGCGAGTCGGCGGGATAGAGCGCCAGCGCCTGGAGCGAGCGCAGGTTGAACTCACGCCCCCCCGCGACGCGCAGCTCCGTGCGCGGGTGCAGGAATCGGAACAGGCAGAGTATTTTTAAACAGCGCTGCGGCGTGAGGTTCTTCCGATCCTGCATCGGCGTGCCCTCCACCGGATGCAGGAAGTTCATCGGGATCGAATCCGGTCGCACCTCGCGCAGCGCAAACGCCAGGTCGATCAAGTCCTCGTCCGTCTCGCCCATGCCGGCGATCCCGCCGGAGCAGATTTCCAGGCCGGCGGCCCTCGCGGTTTGGATCGTCGCGAGGCGGTCCTGGTAGGTGTGCGTCGCGACCATCTGAGGATGGAACCGCTCCGAGGCGTTCAGATTGTGATTGATCCGGTCCACCCCGGCCGCCTTCAGCCGCCGCGCGTCGTCCTCGGTGAGCAATCCCAGCGAGCAGCAGACCTGCACGGGCACGGTACTCTTGATCTCGCGCACGGCCTCGCTGATCTCGCTGATCTCCCGGTCCAGCGGGCCGCGCCCGCTGATGACGATGCAGTACCGGATGGCCTTGGATGCCGCCGCCCGCCGCGCGGCCTCCACCATCTGGGACTTCTTGAGCAGGCCGTACTTCCGGATGTCCGCGGTCGAGACCGCCGACTGCGAACAGTAGCCGCAGTCTTCCTGGCAGGCGCCGCTCTTGGCGTTCTGGAGCATCTGGAGACGGACCTTGCGTCCGAAGAATGTATGACGCACCGCATAAGCGGCGCCGAGCAGTTCCAGCAGGCGGTCGTCCGGCGTCTCCAGGACGGCCCGGGCTTCTTCCCGCGTCAGCGCCTCGCCGGCGATCGCTTTGTCCGACAGGATACGATAGTCCATCGTCGTTACTCCTTGATCAGGGACCGGCCGGTCATTTCCGGCGGTTGCGGAATGTTCATCAGATTCAAGATCGTGGGCGCGATGTCCGCCAGGACACCGGAGGCACGCATGGCATGGGGCTTGTCGTCCGCGATGATACAGGGAACCGGGTTCAAGGTATGCGCCGTGTGCGGCTGGCCGGTCTCGTAGTCCACCATCTGCTCGAGGTTCCCGTGGTCCGCGGTGAGGACGACGGCCCCGCCGATCCGGCGCACGGCGGTGATGACCTTGTTCAGGCACTCATCGATCACCTCGGCCGCGTGCACGGCCGCCGGCAGGACCCCCGTGTGGCCCACCATATCCGGGTTCGCGAAGTTCAGCACGATCAAGTGGTACTGCCCGGACTCGATGCGCCGCACGGCTTCGTCGGTGACTTCCCGCGCGGACATCTGCGGCTTCTGATCATAGGTGGCGACGTCGCGCGGCGAGGGGATCAGCACGCGGTCTTCGCCCGGATAGGTCTTCTCATCGCCGCCGTTGAAGAAGTAGGTGACGTGGGCGTACTTCTCGGTCTCGGCGATGCGGAGCTGCTTGAGCCCGCGCTCGCTGATGACCTCCGGCAGGATCCGCGTCAGGCGGAACGGGGGGAACACCGTCGGGTGCGTGAAGGTCTCGTCGTACGAGGTCATCGTGGCGAAGGCCGCCAGCTTCCGGACGGTCTTGCGGGGGAACGCCTCGAACGCGGGCTCGGTCAGGGCGCGCGTCAGCTCGCGGGCCCGGTCTGCGCGGAAGTTGTAGAAGAAGACGCCGTCATCGTCATCAATGCTCCCGACCGGGTTGCCGTGCCGGTCCACGATGGCGGCGGGCACCACGAATTCGTCCGTGACCTTCGCGTCGTAACTCGCCGTCACGGCCTCCTCGGCCGACGTGCGGTGCGCGCCGGCGCCGTCCACGAGGGCGGCGAAGGCCCTGGCGATGCGGTCCCAGCGCTGGTCCCGGTCCATGGCGTAGTAGCGGCCCATCACGGTGGCGATCGTGCCGACGCCGAGCCGGCGCATGATCTCCTCGGCCTGTTTGACGTAGCCGAGCCCGCTCTGCGGGGGTGTGTCGCGTCCGTCCAGGAACGCATGCACGAAGACCGGCGGGCGTCCTTCCGCCTTCACCATCCGGAGGATCGCCTCCAGGTGCGAGAGGTGGCTGTGCACGCCGCCGTCCGACAGGAGGCCCAGGAGGTGCAGGCGGCCGCCGGTCGAGCGGGTCTTGTGCAGGACCTCCTTGAGCACGGGGTTCCCGGCGAAGGAGCCGTCGCGGATCGCCCGGTTGATCCTGGTGAAGTCCTGGTACACGATGCGGCCGGCGCCCATGTTCATGTGGCCGACTTCGGAGTTGCCCATCTGGTTGTCGGGGAGGCCCGTGTCCTCGCCGGAGGCCGACAGCAGGGTGTGTGACTGGTCCCGGAGCAGGGAGGTGTAGAACGGCAGCTTGGCGAGCGCGACGGCATTGGCTGTGGGGTTCTGGTTGACGCCCCAGCCGTCCAGGATGATCAGGGCCACTGGCTTGATGGTCGTGTTGTGCATGATGTCACGCAACTATACCCGATCACCGTGAGCTTGTCGAAGGGGCACCGCCGGTTTTGGAGAGTAGGCTAGACGATCTCGAACGGCGAGGTCACGGCTGGGTAGGGTCGGGGCTGCAGGAAGGACTCGCGGGCGCCTTCCCGCAGGGGGCTCCCGCCGCCGACCGCAGGGGGCGTGGCGGCCAGGGTGTTCCAGCGGCCGCAGGCCGGGCAGCGCCCGCTCCATTCCCTGGTCTCGTAGTGACAGGCGCTGCAGGTCAGCGGGGTCACGACCGCCCGTGATCGGCTGATCACTTCCTGCAGTTCCATCAGCGCGGTCTCCGTGTCTCCCTTCCGGATATACAGGCTGGCCATAATATGGAGGAGATCCCCCGATGGATCCTGGATGTCTTCCAGGGTCGAGAGCAGGTCGAACGCGTCGTCGATCATCTCCAGCCGGTAGTAGAGCTTTCCGAGGGCCAGCTTCAACGACGGGTCGTTGTTCCGTCTGGCAAGGGCCTGCTGGTAGATACGGAGCATCTCGCCGGGCTCGCCCATCTCCAGGTAGAGGTCTTCCAGACGCTGCAGGAAGATCGGATTGCCGGTCTTGACGTAGGACTTCTCCCAGGACTCCGCCGCCTGACGGAGCTTGCCTTCCCGGATCAGAGTCTCGCCGAAGCCGATCCGCGCGGGCAGGAAGCCCTTGTCCAGCTTGATGGCGTCCTTGAAGTGGCGCCGGGCCTGATCGCGATCGCCGCGCTCCATGTATTGCCGGGCGAGCTCGTATTTCAGGCCGGTGAGGATCTGGTTTTCGGCGCGGACATCGGCCTCCGGCAGGCCCGCCTTCAGGAGGCGTTCCTGGACGGCGTGTGCCTCCTTCCACTTCTCGTTGCGGATGTGGATGTCCCGGATGCGGTAGAGGGCGGTCGGGTTGGTGCCGTCGAGCTTGAGCACGTCCTCCAGCGCCTGGATGGCCTCATCGAAGCGCTTGGCGTCCTCCAGATCGCGGGCCAGCGAGAGGATGATCTCCATGTTGCCTTCTTCGAGCAGGCGGGCCTTCCGGTGCAGCCGGATGGCCTCGCTGTAATGTTTCTCCTTGCGGAAGACGTTGCCGAGTGAGAGCAGCGCGCGGGTATGGTTGGGGTCCAGCGCCAGGACCTTCTGCAGTTGCGAGATGGCTTCGTTGGTCCGGCGGGAGAGCGACGCCAGCACGCCATTGGTGTAATAACTCTGCAGCTTCTCCTGGCGCTTGCGCCGCTGGGTGGAGCGCCAGTTGAGGATGTGCGCGCGGACCTCGCGCACGCCGACGAGCATTACGACGGCCAGCGCGCCCGCCGCGATGCAGGCCAGGACAAGATAGATCGGGGTGATTTGCGTCGAGGATTGCGGGGACAGCTTGAGCGTGACCGGGTCGGGGTTCATGGCGCTGAATTGGACGGCCGCAATGATGGCAGCGATCAGCGTCAGGATCCAGATGAAGAACCGCATGCCTACCCTCGCTGTCTGACTGCTCTCTCCTTCGCCGGCCGCCGCTTGGGGACGCTCACGGGCGCGTCGGTTCGGGCTTTCGGAAGCGGCACGCGCTTGGTGTCGGCCCAGAGCCGGTCCAGCCCGTAATGCTCGCGCACGCCCCGCTTGAAGATATGGACGATGACGTCGTCATAGTCCATGAGGACCCACACGCCCGCCTCGATCCCTTCGAGGCCCAGGAGCCGGTACCCCTTCTCGGACAGTACCTTGTCGATATGTTCTTTTACGGCGAGGACTTGGCGTTCGGATTCAGCGGAACAAATCACGAAATAATCCGCCACTCCCGAAGCGAGAGCGACGTCTAAGATCACGATCTCAGAGGCTTTTTTCTCTTCGGCTGCCAGGGCAGCCTGCCGAGCTTTCACCCGCGACTCTCGGACTATTGCGGTCATCCTCCTGAAAAAAGATTATGATTCAGTATATAAGACTCGACGCCGGCTGGCAAGAGATTTTCCAGAGTCTGCCTGTGTTTTAGACGCTTCCTGATGTCCTGGGCCGACACGTTGCAGGGGGGAATCGGCAGTCCCCAGAGCGATTGTCCGCTCTTGAGACGGACCTCCTGGACCTCGACCTGGCCGGCATCCAGGCGCTCCAGAGATGCGGTCTCCATGATTCCCAGTATCGGCAGGTTTTCCAATGACTTGAACGTATGGCCGGGCCTGGAGACGACAGCGAACTCGCAGAGCTCCAGCAGGCGGTCCGGCTCCCGCCAGCTAGGTAGTTCCTTGAAGGCGTCCAGCCCGATGATGAAGATGAATCGGGTATCGGCTGGATAAATTTTTCGTAGCTCGTGAACGGTGTCGATTGTGTACGATTTCGCCGGCCGTCCGGTCTCGATCTCCGACACCTGAAAGTACGGGTAGGGCGCGACGGCGAGGCACACCATCGCCAGGCGATGCGAGGCCGGCATGACATCCGATGGTGATTTGTGGGGCGGATCGCCGGCCGGGATGAAGAGAACCGTTTCGAGGCCGAGCCGGTTGCGCGCGGTCTCGGCCACTGCAAGGTGGCACCGATGGATGGGATTGAACGCGCCGCCGTACAGTCCCAGCTTCATTCCCGAAGCTGGCCGTCGCCGAGCACGATGAACTTGGTGCTGGTGAGCTCCTCCAGGCCCATGGCGCCGCGCGCGTGGATGCGCGTCGTGCTGATGCCGATCTCGGCGCCGAGGCCGAACTGGTAGCCGTCATGGAGCCGCGTCGAGGCGTTGTGGAACACGGCGGCGGCGTCCACTTCGTTCAGGAACCGCTTCGCCCGCTCCTGGTCCTGGGTTACGATCGCCTCGGAGTGCTGGGTGCCGTAGCGGGCGATGTGCTCTATGGCCTGCTCCATGCCGTCCACGACGCGGACGGCCAGGATGAGGTCGAGGAACTCCGTGCCCCAGTCCGATTCGACGGCGGGCTTGACACCCGGCGCAAGCGCGACGGTCTTCGGGCAGCCGCGCACCTCGACGCCGGCGTCGCGATAGCGCTTGATGAGCGGCGGCAGGAACGTGGGCGCGACGGCCTGGTGCACGAGCAATGACTCCATGGCGTTGCAGGTACTGGGCCGCTGCACCTTTGCGTTGAAGCAGATGGCGTCCGCCATTACGAGATCGGCCTTGTCGTCCACGTAGGTATGGCACACGCCCTTGTCGTGCTTGATCACCGGGATCGTAGACTCCTTCACGATGAACTGCATCAGACCCTCGCCGCCGCGCGGGATGATGAGGTCGATCAGCTTGTCCTGCTTGAGCAGGAGGGTGGAGACCTGGCGGTCGGGGTTGTCTATGAAGGTGATCGCGCCGGCCGGGATGCCGGCCTTCTCGCCGGCCTCCATCAGCACCCGGACGATGGCGGCGTTGGACTGGATCGCCTCCGAGCCGCCGCGCAGCACGACCGCGTTGCCGGACTTGAGACAGAGCGAGGCGGCGTCCGCCGTGACGTTGGGGCGCGACTCGTAGATGATGCCGATCACGCCGATCGGCACGCGCACCCGGCTGACCTTCATGCCGTTCGGCCGAAGCCACACCTTCGTCACCTCGCCGACCGGGTCGGGGAGCGCCGCGACTTCGCGCAGGCCCGCCGCCATCTCCTTGATGCGCTTCGAATTGAGCGAGAGGCGGTCGATGGCCGCCTTGGACAGCCCGCTCGCGGCGGCGATGTCTTTCTGGTTGGCCTCGAGGAGTTCGGCTTCGCGCGCTTCAAGAGCGTCGGCCATGGCCAGGAGCGCCTGGTTCTTGACGGCGGTGGACACCGTCGTCAGTTGCCGCGCGGCGGCCTTGGCCTGCGAGGCCTTCTGGACGACGTAATCGGTCAGGTTCATAGGATCACCAGATTGTCACGGTGGATGACTTCATCGTAATCCTTGTACCCCAGGGTCTTCTGGATCTCGCCGCTCTTGAGGCCCTTGATCCTGGCGATGGCCTCGGACCCGTAGTTCGCCAGCCCCTTCGCGAACTCGCGCCCGGAGCGGTCCGCGCAGGCCACGCAGTCGCCGGCCTCGAAGTCCCCCTGCACCGCCGTGATGCCGGAGGGGAGCAGGCTCTTGCCCTTTCGGGTGAGGGCCTCGACCGCGCCGTCGTCCAGCGTGAGGCGGCCCTTGGCCTTCACCGTGTAGCCGATCCAGTGCTTCCGGCTCGTGAGCCGCTCGCCTTTCGGCAAGAAGAAGGTGCCGACCTGGTGGCCGTTGAAAAGCGCCGTCAGTTGTCCCGCCCGTTCTCCGCTCACGATGGCTGTGGCGACGCCGTACGTCGCGGCCTTCTTGGCGGCCAGGACCTTGGTGCGCATGCCGCCGGTGCCTTCGAAGCTGGACGTTCCGCCCGCGCGGCGCTCGATCTCGACCGTCACGTCCGTGACCTCCGGAATCAACGTGGCTTTCGGGTTGTGGCGGGGGTCCTCGGTATAGAGCCCTTCAACGTCGGAGAGGATCACGAGGAGATCGGCGTCCACGAGGTGCGCGACCATGCCGGCCAGGCTGTCGTTGTCGCCGAACCGGATCTCGTCCACGGCGACGGTGTCGTTCTCGTTGATGATCGGCACGACGCCGTACTCGAGCAGGGCCGTCAACGTGTGGCGTGAGTTGAGGAACCGCGCGCGGTTCGTCAGATCCTCCCGCGTGAGGAGCACCTGCGCGACCTTCCGGCCTTCCTTCTCGAACGCCTTCTCGTAGGCCCACATGAGCCGGGACTGCCCGACGGCGGCGGCGGCCTGCTTGAGCGGGAGGCTCTTGGGATAGTCCTTCAGGCCGAGCTTCTCGATGCCGCAGGCGATGGCGCCGGACGACACCATTACGATCTCCTTGCCCTGGGCCTTCAGTGCGGACAGCTCGGCGGCGAGGCGGTCGATGCGCTCGTTGTTCAGGCCGGTCCCCTTGGCCGCGACGAGGCGGCTGCCCACCTTGATCACGACGCGCCTGGCGTCTTTGACGATCTGGTCGCGCATCAGACGCTCGCTTTCAACGGGGTGCGGAGCTTGGCGACCTGCGAGCCGAGGAATCGCACCAACGGTTTCAGGCCGGTGCCGGTGACGGCCGAGATCGGAAACAGCCGCAGGCGGCGCCTTCGGCAATGGGCCTCCAGCTTTTTCAGGTTCTTGCAGTCGCCCGCCACGTCGAGCTTCGTCGCGGCCACGGCGTACGGTTTCCTGGCGAGGTCGGGATTATAGAGCTTCAGCTCCTCGCGCAGCGTCTGCAGACTTTCGACGGGGTCCACGGTCACGCCCTCTGAGATGTCCACGAGGTGCAGCAGGTAGGACGTGCGCTCCAGATGGCGCAGGAACTGGAAACCGAGGCCCTTGCCTTCGTGCGCGCCCTCTATGAGGCCAGGCACGTCTGCCACGACGAAGCTCTGGTCCTCGTTCACAGCCACGACGCCGAGGTTCGGCGTCAGGGTCGTAAAAGGATAGTCGGCGATCTTGGGGCGCGCGGCCGAGACGGCGCCGATCAGGGTGGACTTGCCGGCGTTGGGGTAGCCCACGAGGCCGACGTCCGCCAGGAGCTTCAATTCCAATTGAATCCAGTATTCCTCGCCGCGGGTGCCGGGCTCGCACTTGGTCGGCACGCGGTTGGTGGAGGTGGCGAAGCGGGCGTTGCCGCGGCCGCCGCGGCCGGCGTGCGCGATGACGGCGCGCTGGCCGTCCTCGGTCAGGTCGGCGAGGATGTCGTCGGTGTCCAGTTCCTTGGCAATGGTGCCGACGGGCACGCGGATCACGTGCGAGGGCGCGGAGCGGCCGTGGCGGTTGGCGCCCTCGCCGTGGCCGCCGTGCTTGGCGATGTGGTGCTGCTGGAACTGCAGGTCGAGCAGGGTGGACATGCGCTCGGTGGCCTCCAGGACGATGTCGCCGCCGTTCCCGCCGTCGCCGCCGTCCGGCCCGCCGCAGGGGACGTGCTTCTCCCTGCGGAAGCTGCGTACCCCGTTCCCGCCGTCCCCGGCCTTCACGTAAATTTTGACCTGATCAACAAAATCCATGGCACCAGTATAAAACCCAAGGACTTACAAAGCAAACCGGAGGACCGGGGGGCGTATAAGAACTTGACTCGATCAGGTGTCAAGTCTAAATTGGCGAGATGAACAAAAAGCAGAAAAAGTTGCGTGAAGAATTAGAGGATCGCATCGATCTTAAAGATGCTCGTAAGGCTCTGGCTGATGCGAAGAGGAATGGCACTATTCTTTGGGAGCAGATTCGAGCAGAGTTGGGGCTCGATAAGAAGCACGCGTCTTCACGGAGCAAAAAGTGCGCTAGTGCATGATGAGAAGAGGGAGCGCATTCGAACGCATCTTCAAGGCCAGCAAAGACTTCGACTCGACCGGCATCTCCTTCCACAAAGTCGCCAGCGAGGCCGAGCTTTTATCTTAATCCGCTTGTGAGATTCCGCTGAAAAATCCTACATGGCAATGTGTTTCTTCAGGATCGCCGAATCCTTAATCGCCGGGTTCGCTGGGGCCAGCTCGGCCGCCTTCTTGAATTCAGCCGTTGCCGCTTCATGCTTGCCCATCTTGTCGAGCGTCAGACCAAGATTGTAGTGGGCCTCAGCCAGGTTGGGATCGGCCTTGATGGCCTTGCGGAAGTGGCCTTCAGACACATCCCAGTGGCCTTGCTTATAGTGTCCGACGCCTTCATCGTTGTCCGTCCGTCCGGCCGAACTGGCAGGGGACATGAGCGCTGAATCTGCGGTCGGCGTCCCACCGCCGGACTTACCGTAGTCGCACGCCACTCCAAGAATGAGGAGCCCAAGGACGAGCCCAACAGAGAGAATAATCTGTTTCATGACAACCTCCTTCCAGGGTGTTCATTGATATAAATAGGACCGGACCCTGCTTGAAGGACCAACCCTTTGAAGTTGAGTCTACTCCGCTCACTTTTCTCTGGGCAACTACGCGCACTTATGGGACTGACCGGATCTCCTTGAGTCGGGTGGGGGGGGGAGGGGCGCCCGGAGCGGTGGGGGCGTGATTTAAACGGAGGCAAGCTGCCTCAACTGTTTACGTCGATCCATTCCTTTGCCGCTTGCAGGCCGGCGGCCTCGGCGTCCGCAGGCCGTGCACACGATTCCTTCGCATACCCCTTGCAGACACTCGTCGCCCCTTTCCCCACCACCGTGATCGAAAACTGACAGGACCAGCGGCCTCGCTCCCGCAACTCGACCTGGAGGGTAATGCCGTGCAGCTTGTACCGGTATTCCTTCTGTTCGCAGCGGCCGCAGTAGAGGACCCCATCGCCG
>CAYLLY010000035.1:0-21886 GCA_964384595.1 uncultured Nitrospirales bacterium | reverse complement strand
CCGCCCGGGTCACGGTCCACGTCAACTTGCCGCCCGTGCTGCCCTTGCTCTCGCTACGTATCCATGCCGACCAGCGCAGGATGGTGCTGGAAGGGATCGGGGAGAGGCAGGACTTGCAGGTGATCGGGGAGTTTCCGGACGGGACCGTGCGGTTCGTTTCCCGCTCGGCCTTCGGGACGACCTATCAGAGCCGGAACGAAGAGGTCGCCCAAGTCGATGCCAACGGCGTGGTGACCGCCGTGGGGATCGGTGAGACGACCATCATCGTCCGCAATGGCGAGAGGGAAACGCAGTCCAGGGTTGAAGTCAGGCCCAAACCGCCGGTAGGGGAAAAGAAAGAAACCTAGCGCTGGGTGGATCGAAGGCTCTGCTGCGCGGCCGGCGCATAGAGCTGCTCGGTGTAGTCGCGCACCATCCGGCGGGTGCAGAAGCGGGGCACGATGCTGCGGATGCTCTCCCGCACCACGTTCAACCACCCGCGCGGCACGCCGTCGCCGTCCCGGTTGTAGTACAGCGGCACGACTTCCTGCTCCAGCGCCCTGAAGAGAGCCTCCGCGTCGGCGGCGTCCTGCGCCGCTTGGTCCGGGTTGAATTCCTGCCCGCCGATCGCCCACCCGTTGGCGCCGTTGTAGCCCTCCGCCCACCAGCCGTCCAGGATGCTCAGGTGCGGCACGCCGTTGAGCGCCGCCTTTTGCCCGCTGGTCCCGCAGGCTTCCTGCGGGGGGCGGGGCGTGTTCAGCCACACGTCCACGCCGTGGATCAGGAACTTCGCGGTGTGCATGTCGTACTCTTCCACGAACGCGATGTGCCCGCCGAGGCCGTGGTCCTTGGCGAGCGCGTACACCTGGTGGATGAAATATTTGCCCGGCTCGTCGGCGGGGTGGGCCTTGCCGGCGAAGATGATCTGCACGGGCCGCCAGCGGTCCTGCAGCAGCCGCTTGAGCCGTTCGAGGTCCCGGAACAGCAGCGTGGCCCGCTTATAGGTGGCGAAGCGTCGGGCGAACCCGATCGTCAGGGCGTCGGGGTCCAGCAGCGTCCCGGAGGCCAGGACCTGCGACGGTTCGATCTGTCCGTGGATCCACTGTAGGCGTGCGCGCTCGGCCGTATAGCCGAGCAGCTTGCGCTTGAGCGTCACGCGGGTGTTCCACAGTTCCTGGTCCGGGATGTCCGCGATGCGCTCCCACAGGGTGGGATCGTCGTGGCGCGCGACCCAGTCGGGGCCGAGGTATTTCGCATAGAGCTGCCGCATCTCGGGGGCGATCCAGGTCGGGACGTGAATGCCGTTCGTGATGGAGGTGATGGGGACTTTCTCCGCCGGCCCCTCGGGCCAGACGTACGACCACATGCGGCGTGAGATCTCCCCGTGGCGGCGGCTCACGCCGTTCCGGTGGCCGCTCATCTGGAGTCCCAGCACGGTCATGTTGAAAGCCGTGTCCGCGGTGCCGGGCGCGCACCCCAGGCGGAGGAATTCCTCTCGGGTGACGCCGAGCAGATCGCAGAACGGTGTGAAGTATTTCTCCATCAGATGGAAGGGGAAGACATCGTGGCCGGCTGGAACCGGCGTATGGGTCGTGAAGACGGTGGAAGACCGGACCGCCTCCGTTGCATCCACGAATGACAATCCCGCCAGCCGGAGCTCGCGCAGCCGCTCCAGGGTGAGGAAGGTCGCGTGTCCTTCGTTGGCGTGCCAGATGGCGGGCTGGAGATCCAGCGCGCGCAGCACGCGCACGCCGCCGATGCCCAGGATGATCTCCTGCAGGATGCGCATCTCCTGGTCGCCGCCGTAGAGCCGGGCAGACAGCTCCCGGTCCCAGGGCGCGTTGGTCTCCACGTCGGTGTCCATCAAATAGAGCGACACGCGTCCGACGCGCACCTGCCAGATTGCGACATGGATCGAGCGCCCGTCCAAGTGCACCTGAATGAGGAGCCGTTCGCCGTTCGGCAGCAGGGCGGGGAGGATCGGGGCGTCGGCGCTGGCGAACGGCTCATACCAGGCCTGCTGCCAGCCGTCGGCGGAGATCCGCTGGTGA
This sequence comes from uncultured Nitrospirales bacterium, assembly GCA_964384595.1. Lineage (GTDB taxonomy): Bacteria > Nitrospirota > Nitrospiria > Nitrospirales > NS-4 > SCTG01. Next base: position 19,856 of record CAYLLY010000035.1, on the reverse strand, counting down.
AAGTAGCCCTGTGGGTACAGGAAGCCGATGCCGACCAGCGGGACACCGAGATCGCTGGCCTCCTTGCAGTGGTCGCCGGCCAGCACGCCGAGGCCTCCGCTGTAAATGGGGATTGACTGGTGCAGGCCGAACTCTGCGGAGAAATAGGCGATCAGGGTGTCCCCCATCTCTGGATGTTGGCGCGCAAACCAGGTGTCTGAGGCGTTCATGTACGCGTCGAAGGCCATCAGCACGGCCTCGTAGCGGCGCAGGAAGGACGGGTCGGTCGCGGTCGACGACACCCGTTCCGGGCTCAGATCGCGAAGCAACTTGACCGGGTTGTGTGAGGTCAGTTTCCAGAGCGTGCGGTCGAGTGTCTCAAAGAGGGCGCGGGCCTCCGGGTTCCAACTCCACCAGAGGTTGTGGGCTAATTCCCAGAGCCGCCCAAGGGAGGGGGGAAGGTGGGCCGGGCTCTGGGGTAACGGTATCGGGTCGTTCAACGAGCCTCCTGACTGAACGTGACGGCGGTACTTTACCTTAAAAAGCGGTGAAAAGCAATGGCCATGCGGTTGAAAACGGGGTCAGGCACATTTTCTCGGAAGAAAATGAGCCAGACCCCAATCAGGGGTTCAGTTTGACGCGGTTGCGGAGGCGGGAGGAGATGAAGATGCCGCCCTGGGCGTCCACGATCACGGCGCCGAACCCGAGCCGCTCGATGAGGGCCGTGCCCTTTACGGGGCCCATCACGAACAAGCCGGTGGCCAGGGCGTCGGCCCATCCGGAGTCGGGGGCGACGACGGTGACGCTCTGGCACAGGCGAGCCGGCAGGAGCGTATTGGGATTGAGGATGTGATGGTAGCGGATGCCGTCTTTGATGAAGAACCGCTCGTAATCGCCGGATGTCGAGATCGCTTCGTCAGTGGAATCCAGCGTCGCGAGGATCTGGCCGTCGCGCCGCGGATGCCTGATGCCGACCGGCCAGGCCATGCCGTCCGCCCGTTTGCCGAAGACCCGAAAATCCCCGGCGATCGCGATGAGACCTCCCGTCGCGCCGACTTCCCGCATCATGGCGGCGGCCTTTTCCGCCGCAAAGCCTTTGCCGATGCCGCCGACGTCGATCTTCATGCCGGGCTTTTCCAGGAAGACGGTGCGACGGGGGGAATCCAGGTGGACGTTGCGATAGTCCACGTATTGTGCGGCGATCTCCAGTTCCATGTCCGAGGGGATGCGAGGGGCCTCCGGAATGTTCCAGAGCCGGACGGCCGGGCCGATCGCGATGTTGAACCCGCCCTCCGTGTAGTCTGCCACCTCCATCGCCCGCCTGAGCAGCGTGAAGGTCTCCTCGCTCACGCCCACGGGCTCCTGTCCGGCGGCCCGGTTGACCTTCGAGAGATCACTGGTCTCAATCCAGGTGGACAGCAGGTTTTCGAGCCGGCGTATTTCCTGGAATCCGGCGGTCAGCGCGGCTTGGGCGAGGATCTCGGTGGGGGCGACGGCGGTGATCTCCACCATGGTCCCCATCAGGACCTGCGCGCGCTTCGCCGTCACCGCGGCGCCCGGTTTGGTTGGAGCCTCCGCGGGCTTCGAGGCCGGCTTGAAAACGGGAACGATCGCGCAGGCCGTGAAGAAGGGCAGGCAGGCCAGCGAAAAAAGAACGGCGCGGCGTCGCATCGGAGGGGCAGTCTAGCAGATTCCCTGTTATAATGTCGCTGCGATGAAGCCGTATGTTCTCAAGCGCGGCCCGGACGGTCCCGCCGAGCCGAAATTTTCCCTCAAGTACGAAGACGAGCTGAACGCCGGGCAGCTGGCCGCGGTGCAGGCGGTCGACGGGCCGATCCTCGTAATCGCCGGCGCCGGCAGCGGCAAGACGCGGACGCTGGTGTACCGCGTCGCGCGCCTGATCGAATCCGGCATCCCGCCGGAGTCGATCCTGCTGCTGACCTTCACCCGCAAGGCCTCCGAGGAGATGCTCCAGCGCGTCGGCGCGCTGATCGGCCTGCGCACCGATCGGGTGACGGGCGGCACGTTTCACTCGGTCGCCAACATGCTGCTCCGCCGGTACGGCCGGGCGATCGGGCTGGAGCCCGGCTTCACCATCCTGGACCGTGGCGACTCCGAGGATGTCATCAATTTATTGCGGACCCAGCACGGGCTGAACGACAAGGCCAGGCGCTTTCCCCGCAAGAACACCATCAACGAGATCTTCAGCAAGGCGGTGAACAAGCTCCTGCCGGTGGAAGATGTGGTCCTGGGCGAGTTCCCGCAGTTCACGGACGAGATCGAGGACTTGCAGCAGCTCTGTCGCGCGTTCCAGAGCTACAAGCGGAGCCGTCTGCTGGTGGACTACGACGATCTCCTCGTCCGGCTGCGCGAACTGCTGGACCAGGACGAGGGCGTGCGCCGGCGCGTCTCCGAGACCTACCGCTATGTCCTGGTGGACGAGTATCAGGACACGAACCGCCTCCAGGCCGAAATCGTGCGTCGCATCGCCGCCACCCACGACAACGTGATGGTCGTTGGCGACGATTCCCAGAGCATTTACGCCTTCCGCGGCGCGACGTTCCGCAACATCATGGACTTTCCAACGCTCTTTCCCGGCACGCGGGTCTTCAAGCTGGAGGAAAACTACCGGAGCACGCAGCCGATCCTGACGCTGGCCAACGAGGTCATCAATCTCGCGGCGGAGAAATACTCCAAGACGCTGTTCACCCGGAAGGGCGCAGGCCCGCAGCCAGTGCTGGTCAAAACGGGAGACGAGAACACCCAGTCACGCTTCGTCGCGCAGCGCATCCTGGAATTGCGGGAGGAAGGCGTGCCGCTCGAAGAGATCGCCGTCCTGTTCCGCTCCAGCTTTCATTCCTTCGACCTGGAGATCGAGCTCGCCCGGCGCAACGTGCCGTTCGTCAAGCGCGGCGGGTTCAAGTTCATCGAGACGGCCCACGTCAAGGACGTCCTGGCCCACCTGCGCGTGGTCGAGAACCCGAAAGACGCCGTGAGCTGGAACCGCCTGCTGATGTTGCTCGAAGGGGTCGGCCCCAAGAAAAGCCAGGCCCTGATCGAGGCGATGCTGAGCCATGACGGCGGCGGGCGCGACGCGCTCAAGGCGGCGGCCGAGAAGGGCGCCGGTGCGCAGGCGCTGAAGGATCTCGTCCGGTTGCTGGAGGACATCGGGGGCGGTTCTTCCATGGCGCCGGCCGAGCAGATGAACGCCGTCTGCGGCTATTACCTGCCGATCCTCAAGCAGCAGTACGATGACTACCCGAAGCGGACGAAGGACCTGGAGCACCTCTACACCATCGCGGCGCGCTACGGCAAACTGGAATCCTTCCTCGCCGACCTCACGCTGGAGCCGCCGGACGAGAGCGTGTTCGACGTGGAGGCGGCCGGCCGGGACGATGAGCGGCTCGTGCTCTCCACGATCCATTCCGCCAAGGGGCTCGAATGGCACACGGTCTTCATCATCTGGGCGCTCGACGGGAAGTTCCCGTCCCTCTATGCGATGACGGCCGACGAGGATATCGAGGAGGAACGCCGGCTCTTCTACGTCGCCGTCACCCGAGCCAAGCGGAACCTGTATGTGAGCTATCCGGTGAACGTGTTCGACCGGACCTCGGGGATGGTCCTTTCGAAACCTTCCCGCTTCATCGAGGAAGTCCGGCCTGACTGTCTCGAGTCGTGGTCGTTGTTTGACGAAAATGACTTCCGCGATTAGCAAGGGGACAGTCCCCTTTCTTCCATGGGGACTGTCCCCGTTTGTTCTTCTGCTCCTTGCATCCTCTCCTGTTTATGCCGCGCCCGTGCCTGATCCGCAAGGGGAGTGGGCTCGCCTGACGCAAGAGGCGGCCGAGATGGGCCTGCCGTCGCGGTTCCTCCGTCTGTTGCCGCTGGAGTTTGTGAAGCTCGAATTCGCCGACCTGAAGAACGTCGCGGCTGAGTACCACCCCGAGGGCCACCGCATGGTCTTCCATCTTTCCCTGTCCGAGGGCAATCAGGGCAAGCGCTTCCGGCCCGTCCGGGGCATTTCGAGCCAAGACCTGGCCACCCTCTACCACGAACTGTTCCATGCCTACTTCGACTACGTGGACTTTGCCTCAGGCACCCCCAAGATGACTCCCGATGGGGCAAGGCTTCACGCGGAGGCGAAACGGCTGGTGGCCTGCCGCTATACCGTCGTTGAGGTCAGCCCGACCTCGCCGCAGAAAGGATCCTCTCGGAAAGCCAAGTTTGAGAAGCGGCGGCTCACCGAGCGGGAGGGCTGGGACGCGCTCAATGAGACCTGGGGTGTGTTCGTCGGGTGGACGATCTGGAACAAGCTGGAGGTGACGGACCGCCTGAACCCGGCCGCCCGGTGGGACTGGGACGCCCTGGAGGAATTTCTGGACCGCCTCGAGGCGGCGTACGTGAACAGAGAGCTGACCGGGTATTTCGAGCCGGCCGATCAAGCCGAACGCAAGGGCATTCCCCGGTGGTACCTGGCGCCAAGTTACGCGATCAGTGCGCCGGATATCGCGCTGCTCCTCGAAGTGATCCTCGACGAGCCGCCGGGCATGGCCAAGTTGGTCGCGTCGTGGATTGCGTCGACCCGTAACAGTGCCGGTGCCCTGTCGGTGGGTAGCTGCTAGATGTTACGGGTTCTGGCCTTTGCCCTCTTGGCGGGGATGCTGGTGTCGTTTTTATTGGGCGCGCCGGATCGGGTGAAGGCGCGTGACCTCGTCGGCTGGTTCGTGGCCGCGGCCTATTTTTTCCTCGGCGCCATCACCTATCTCGCGATCGCGTATTTATTCGCCGGTCGGCACTAGGGCCGGCCTGGGCGCCCGTTTCGGGGACAACGCGACGGCGAGGAAGAAGACCCCGGTTGCCAGGAGCACGATGGCGGGGCCGGCAGGCAGGTCGAACTGGAAGGAGAGGAGCACGCCGGCGATCGAGACCAGGACCCCGATGCCCACCGCGTACAGCATCATCCGGTGCAGGCTGGAGGTCAGCTGGTAGGCGGTGGCGGGCGGGATCAGGAGCAGGGCGAAGACGAGGATCGCCCCGACGGTTTTGAGCGAGACGACGATGGTGAGCGCGATCAGGGTGAGCAGGAGAAAGAAGAACCGCCGGGCCGGCACGCCGGAGGCCTCGGCCATTTCCTGGTCGAAGGCAAGGAAGAAGAACTCCTTGGAGAAGAGCGCGATCAATCCCACCACGAAGAAGGCCAAGCCTCCGGTCAACTGAAGCTCCTCGCTCGTCACCGAGAGGATGCTGCCGAACAGGTAGCCGTACACCTCGGCGTTGTAGGACTTCATCAGGCCGATGAAGAGGATCGCCAGCGCCATCGTGGCGGTGTAGAAGATCCCGATGCTCACGTCGAGCTTCATGCGCCCCTGCTCCTCCAGCAGCCCCGTCACCCACGCCGTGCCCAGGCCGAACACGACGGCCAGCGGCATCGGTGGCGCGCCGATCAGGTAGGCGAGCGCCACGCCGGCGAACGCCGCGTGGGCCGTACCGGCGCCGATGAACGCCAGCCCCCGCAGCACCACGAACACGCCGATCGCGGAGCACAGCCCGCCGGTGAGGGCCGCCGCCACGAGCGCGCGCTGAAAAAATCCGTAGGAGAGCAGGTCGGTCATGAACGGATGACGCTAATTGTGATGGTGGTCCGCGACGATGACGTGGCCCTGATCGGTGGTCAGGATCTGGGGCCCATACACCTGCGCCAGGATGTCCTTCCGGATGATTTCCTTGGCCGTCCCGACGGCGTACAGCCTGGTCTTCAGCAACGCCAGGCGTTCCGCGAGCGGCGCGATCAGATTGATGTCGTGGGAGACGAGCACGACGGTCAGGTGCAGGTCCTCGTGCAGCCGCTGGATCAGCTCCAGGACGGTGTGTTGCGTGGTGGTGTCGATGCCGGTGGTCGGTTCGTCCAGAAGCAGAATCTGCGGATGCTGGGCCAGCGCGCGGGCGATGAAGACCCGCTGCTGCTGGCCTCCCGACAGCGCCCCCAGGGGGTGATCTTCATACTCCGCCATGCCGACGTCCTCGAGCGCGTGGCGCGCGATCTCGCGGTCCTGCGGTCCCGCCCGCCGCCAGAGGCCGATGGCGCCGGCGCGCCCCATCATCACGGCCTCGTGGACCGTGATCGGGAAGTGCGGGTCCACGGATCGCTTCTGCGGGAGGTACCCGATCATGGCGCGGTGATAGCATCGCAGCTCCTGGCAGGCGCAGTCGAAGATCCGCAGCGATCCCGTCGACGGCGGCATCAGGCCCAGGATGGCGCGCAGCATCGTGGTCTTGCCGGATCCGTTCGGGCCGATGACGCCGAGGAACTCGCCGTCCGCGATTTCCAGCGTGATGTCCTTCAGCGCCGGCCCGTGCGGGTACAGGAACGAGGCGTGCTCGAAGCGGATCAGCGGCTTGCCGTGCTGATGGTCGCTGTGATGGGGATGGGTATGCGCCGGATGCGGGTGCGCCATGGGATTACGCGCCGCGGCTCATGATTGCAGGGCGGCGACGAGCTGTGTGACGTTGTAGGCCAGCAGCGACAGGTAGGTTTCGGTGCCCTTGATCGTGCCGGGGAGGGGCGAGAGCACCACGATCCGGGCGCCGGTTTCATCCGCCAGGGCCTTGACCACCTTCTGGTTGAATTGGGGCTCCGACACGATGACTTTGATCTTGCCGGACTTGATCCGTTTGGCCATCTCGGCGAGGTGCGTCGAAGACGGCTCCATCCCCGTCTGCTGAATGATGTCCCCCTCGATCTGAAAACCGAACCGGCGCGCGAAGTAGGGCCACGCCGGGTGATGGGTGACGATACGCCGGTCGCGCAGCGACGCGACGAGTTCCAGGAGATCCTTTTGCGCCTGATCCAGCCGCCGCAGGTACTCAGCGAGATTCTTCAGATAGACGTCCTTGTGCACCGGGTCCGCCGCGATGAGCGCGTTCGCGATATGCCGGACCATGACCTTGGCGTTCTCCGGGTCCAACCAGATGTGGGGGTTGCCTGCGGAGGCGGCGTTCGAGGCGTGGTCACGGATGAGGCCGACGCCCTCGGAGGTGGTGATGACGCGGAGCCCGGCGGTGCCGGCGTTTTTGACGAGACCGCCGACCCACACCTCCAGCCCCAGTCCGATTTCCAGGAGCAGGCGGGCCTCTCCGAGGGCCTTGAGGTCGCTGGGCTTGGGCGAATAGGAATGCTCGCTTTCGAGGCCCGTGATGAGGGTCCGCACCTCCACGTGCTCCCGCCCGACCTGTTCGGCGAATTCCTTGAGGATGGGCAACGTGGCGACGACCTTGAGGGGGGCCGCCGAGGCTGTCGCCACATGGAAGAACGGCGCGAGGAGCGCGCCCGCCACCGCTATGGCGAAAGGCCTCCGCATGGGTCGGGACGGTAACATCCTGCCCCCGCAAAGTCAACGAACCCCTTGATCGGCAAGGCCCCGGCTGCTATCGTCACCGGGTATGCCGTTTCAGATCGTCGCGAAGACGTCCCACCCCGCCGGCGAGACGGCCGGCGAAGCGAAGGAGTTCGCCGGCGCGCTGCTACGGATCGGCCGCGGCACGGACAGCGAGTTGCTGCTGGACGATCCCGCGGTCAAGCCTGCCCATGCCGTGGTCCAGGAAGTCAGCGGCGTCTATATCCTCCGCAGCGTCAGCGAGGAGGAGCCGACGTTCGTCAACGACACGCCCGCCAAGGAAGTGATTCTGACGTCGAAAGGGACCATCCGTATCGGGCCCTATCTCCTGGAGTTCTCCCGGCCGTCCATGAAGTCGCCCCTCCGGATCGAGTGGAAGCGCTTACGAGAGGCGCTTCCGGAAGGGGATGCCGCGGAGGCCTCCGCGACGCTGGTGCTGCCGGTATCGCCCTTTGCCGCCAAGCCGCAGCCGGACGAGCCGGCTGCGACTCCAAAGAGCGATCCAAGCGTGGAACCCACACGCGACGATCCGGACAAGACGAAGGGGATGGCGCCTCCCAAGTGACCGCGTCATCCGGGATCAGAAAGGATTCTCACAGCATGGCCACCCGCGAGCACAGGCGCCTGCGTGAGCGCGGCGAGCCTGTGTCTCCCTGGAGGCGGTGGGGACCGTACGTCAGCGAACGGAGTTGGGGCACCGTGCGGGAGGACTACAGCCCGGACGGGAACGCCTGGCAATTCCTGCCGCACGATCTGGCCCGCAGCAAAGCCTACCGATGGGGCGAAGACGGCCTCGCGGGCCTGTGTGATCGCTATCAAATCCTGGTGTTCGCACTCGCCCTCTGGAACGGCCACGACCCGTTCCTGAAGGAGCGGCTCTTCGGCGTCGTGCCGTCCGAGGGCAATCATGGAGAAGACGTCAAAGAATACTATTTCTACCTGGACAGCACGCCCACCCACAGCTACATGAAATATCTCTACAAGTACACGCAGGCGGCGTTTCCCTACCGGCGTCTGGTCGAAGAGAACCGCGCCAGAAGCGGGCAGGGCCGGGAGTACGAGCTCCTGGACACCGGCCTGTTCGACGAGGACCGCTACTTCGATGTCTTCGTGGAGTACGCGAAAGCGTCGCCCGACGACATCGGCATCCTCATCGAGGTCTTCAACCGCGGCCCGGCAGCCGCGCCGCTGCACGTCCTGCCGCATCTCTGGTTCCGCAATACCTGGAACTGGAGCGACCCGCGCGGCCCGGAACCGAGGATCACGCTGAAGAACCCCGGAGGGGGAAAGTCACGCGCCGCGTCGCCCCTGTGCCTGGTGGCGGATGATTCGGCGGCGCAGCCGTTGACGAATCTCCCTTTCGCGTACCGACTCGGCAAACGCTATCTCTACGCCGAGGCCGGCGGGAGGCCGCTCTTCACGAACAACGAGACCAACGCGCCTCGAGTGTTCGGACCCGACGCCGGCAGTCAGTCCCCGTTCGTCAAGGACGCGTTTCACCGGCATATCGTCGACGGAGAGGCCTGCGTCAACCCGGCGCAGGAAGGCACCAAGGCCTGTGTTCATTATTGCTTTGATGTGCCGGCGGGAGGGTCCGTGTCGGTGCTGCTGCGCCTGACGCCGGAGGAGATGAAGAAACCGCTGGATGAGATCCCGCGCGTGATCGCGGAACGCAAGGCAGAGGCCGACGAGTTCTACGAAGCGATTCACCCGCCCAAGGCCGGCCCGGAAGAAAAACGGGTCCAGCGGCAGGCCTTCGCCGGCCTGCTCTGGTCCAAGCAGATCTATCTCTTCGACGTGGAGAAATGGCTGGACGGCGACTTTCCGCGCTGGCCGCCGCCGGCTTCGCGCAAGTCCAATCGCAACGTCCACTGGCGGCATCTCAACTCCATGCGGGTGCTGTCCCTGCCGGACAAGTGGGAGTATCCCTGGTTCGCCGCGTGGGACCTGGCCTTCCATGCCATTCCGCTCGCGTTGTTGGACCCGGAGTTCGCCAAGGAGCAATTGTGGGTGCTTCTCTTCGAGCAATTCCAGCATCCCAACGGGCAGATCCCGGCGTACGAATGGGAGTTCTCGGACATGAACCCGCCGGTCCATCCGTGGGCCGTCTGGCGCGTCTACAACATGGACCGCATTCGGACAGGGCACGGCGACCGCGCCTTCCTGGAGAAGTGCTTTCACAAGCTGCTCATCAACTTCGCCTGGTGGGTCAACAAGGTGGACACGCGGGGCAACAACGTCTTCGAGGGCGGCTTCCTCGGGCTGGACAACATCGCGGTCGTGGACCGCAGCGACAAGTTGCCCGGCGGCGCGGTGCTGGAGCAGTCCGACGCGACCGGCTGGATGGGGATGTTCTGCCTCAACATGATGCGCATCGCGCTGGAGCTCGCCAAGGAGAACCAGGCGTATGAGGGGCTCGCGACGAAGTTCTTTCAGCACTACATTTACATCGGCGCGGCGATGAAGCGCATGGGCGGGCTGGATTACGACCTGTGGGACGATCAGGATGGGTTCTTCTACGACGTCCTGCGGTATCCGGACGGGAGCTTTCACAAGTTCCGCGTGCGGTCGCTGGTCGGCCTCATCCCGCTCTACGCCATCGAGCGTCTGGAGGCGGAGTGGATCAAGCCGTTCGCCGAGTTCCGTTCCAACGTGGAGTGGTTCATCAACAACCGGCAGGACCTCGTCCAGCGGTGCTGCCACACGGTCGAGCGGGACGGCATGAAGGTGCATGTCCTGGCCATCGTCAACGAGGAGCAGGTGAAGCGTCTGCTGGAGCGCGTCTGCGATCCGAACGAGTTCTTATCGGAGTGGGGGCTCCGCAGCCTCTCGAAGGTCCACGAGCGGCATCCGTTCGTCTTCGGCGACAGCGAGGTGCGGTATGAGCCGGCGGAGGCGGCCTGCAAGATCAAAGGCGGGAATTCCAACTGGCGCGGGCCGGTGTGGTTCCCGACGTCGTTTCTCATGATCGAGTCGCTGCGCAAGCTTGGCAAGGCCTACGGGCCGGCGCTCAGCGTCACGGCCGCCGGCTCGCCGTCCATGACGGTCGGGGAGATCGCCGAGCAGTTGGCGAACCGGATGATCAACATGTTCGTCCCCGGCGAGGATGGGCGTCGGCCGATCCACGGCGCGTCCAAGAAGTTCCAGGAGGACCCGCATTGGCGGGATTACGTGCTCTTCTACGAATATTTCCACGGCGACACCGGCATGGGGCTGGGAGCGTCGCACCAGACCGGCTGGACCGCCCTCGTCGCGTCGCTGATCGACGAGTGGCGGCGGTGAAGAAAGGATCGTCTGTCCATGGCAGTGAAACGTAAGAAAGCCCAACGAAAGGGAAGGGCGCATCTCAAGGTGGTGAAGCCGCAGTACACGCTCTGCTACGGGATGCGGCTCGATCCGGGGACCGCGCCTGAGCAGAGGCATCCGCACGTGCCGGTGAGTCTGCCGGATGGGTCGGACGGGGAGATGGCGCTGCATGTCATCAACGGCAGCGTGAAGGAGATCCGGGCGCACCTCCTGCAGAGCATCGACGCTTTTTTTGAAATCTATGGGAATGAGAAACAGTAAGCGGGGCTTGCGGTGAGCCTTCCGCCGTTTCATCTGGCCGTTCCCGTCGCCGATCTGGAGGCCGCGCGCACGTTTTACGCGGGGCTCCTTGGGTGCCGCGTCGGGCGGGAGAGCGCGCGCTGGATCGACTTCGACTTTTTCGGGCACCAGATCACCGCCCATCTGGACCCGGAGCACGCGCAGCCCGTCGGCGCGAACGTGGTGGACGGCAAGGACGTGCCGGTCCGGCATTTCGGCGTCATCCTGGAATGGACCGCGTGGCACGAGCTGGCCGACCGCTTGCAAGGGGCCGGCGTGTCCTTTATGATCGCGCCGCATATTCGCTTCCAGGGCGAGACCGGCGAGCAGGCGACGCTGTTCATCAGCGATCCCAGCGGCAATTACCTGGAGTTCAAGTCCTTCAAGGACATGCGGTCGGCGTTTGCGCGGTGAGACCGGCCTTGCCGGAACATCCGCAAGGAAGAGGATGATGGCCACGATCCTGGTGATCGATGATGAACCGTTGGTCTGCACGCTGCTCCAGATCGTGTTGACTCGCCAGGGCCATGAGGTCCGCATAGCGCACAACGGGCGCGAGGGAATCGAGTCGTTTCGCCGGAACCGTCCCGACTTTACGTTCCTGGACCTGTACCTGCCGGACATGGCCGGGATCGAGGTGCTCAGGCAAATCCGCCAGATCGATCGGGAGGGCGCCGTTTTGATTCTGACAGCGGCCAGGTCGGAGCAGATGGAGCAACAGGCCCGTGAACTGGGGGTGACCGATTATCTGATCAAAGGGCTGCCGGTCGAGGCTCTCATAGGCGCTGTGCGACAGGCGACGCTTCAGCCGATCGAGTCCGCCGGGGCTGCGCCCTCCGAAAAATTCTCGATCCTCCTCGTCGATGACGACCCGGCAATCCGCCTCTGGCTCTCGGAAGCGTTGACCCAGCGGGGCCACCGGGTCCGAGCGGCACAGGACGGCCCGACTGCCTTGGCGCTGGTGGAGTCGGAGCCCCCGCACCTCATTGTGCTGGACATGCATATGCCGGGCATGAATGGCGTCGAAGTCCTGCGCCGGTTGCGGGCGCGGAACTTCACGGGCGTGACCATGCTGTTGACCGGCAGCCAGGACGATCAGTTACTGAAAGAGGTGCTGGACCACGGGTCGATTGACATCGTGAGCAAGGCGGCTGATCCCGAGCGGATCGTGCTGGCGATCGAGGCAAGGCTGATCTTCACGAAGCACTGAACCCCTCGCGATGGATCCCGCGCCGTCACTTCGCGCACTTCCGCTTCAACAATTCCGTGACGAGGGTTTGCGCGGTCTCGGCGTGACCATGCGCGATCGCGACCATCAAGGGGATCCGGCCTTCTTTGTCTGCCGCAAACACGTCCGCTCCCTTGGCCAGCAACAGCTGCACGATTTCGAGATCGCCTTTCGCCGCGACCGCCCGCAGGGGCGTCCGCCCGTCCTTGTCCGCGATGTTCACGTCCGCGCCCTTGGCGAGCAGGGCCTTGACGATTTCGAGAAGCCCTTGCGAGGCCGCCGCCCGCAGGGGCGTCACGCCGTCCTTGTCCGCCGCGTTCACGTTGGCGCCTTTCGCGAGCAGGGCATGGACGATCGCCGCATGGCCGTTCATGGCCGCTGCCCGCAGAGGTGTCGCGCCGTCCTTGTCCGCCGCATTCACGTTGGCGCCTTTCGCGAGCAGGGCCTCCACCGTTTCGGCATAGCCCTGCGAGGCCGCCGCCCGCAGTGGGGTGACGCCGTCCTTGTCCGCCGTGTTCACCGCGGCGCCCTTCGCGAGCAGGACCTGTACGATCTTGATGTGGCCTTGCACGGCGGCCGCCCAGAGGGCCGTCCGTTTGTTTTCGTCCGTCACGTTCGGGTTGATGCCGGCCTTCAGGTAGAAATCCACGGTCCCGGCGTTCCCATGCCAGGCGGACATCACGAATTCTTCCACGCTCCGGCCGGTGAACGTGGTTGACTCTTCGCTGCCTTGCGCGGGAGATTTTTTTTCGGCATAGGCGTCGGAGTGCATGAGGATCAGCGCGAAAAGGAAGACGATCACGATCAGCAGCGGCATTTCTGGCCCCCTTTCTCTGGACGGTTCTCAACCCCCATTATAGACAAGGTGAACGAGAAGGCATATCCTTAAAGCGAAGACCGATGGTCATTCGTGAAGCCGGGAGGAGCGGTCATGGTTGAAGCCGAGCGGTTGGATCTGAAGTGCATCAACACCATCCGGACCCTGTCGATGGACGCCGTCCAGGCGGCGAACTCCGGCCACCCCGGCACGCCGATGGCGCTTGCCCCCGTGGCCTACTGCCTGTGGAACCGCTTCCTGCGGTTCGATCCCGACGATCCGATCTGGCCCAACCGCGATCGGTTCGTGCTCTCGGCCGGCCACGCCTCCATGCTGCTGTACTCGCTGCTCCACCTGTGCGGCGTGAAAGCGGTGAACGCCAAGTACGAGCGGCTGGGCCAGCTCTCCGTGACCCTCGACGACATCAAGCGGTTCCGGCAGCTCGACAGCAAATGCCCGGGCCATCCGGAGTATCGCTGGACGTCCGGCATCGAAACGACGACCGGCCCGCTCGGGCAGGGCGTGGCCACCAGCGTCGGCATGGCCATCGCCGCGCGGTGGATGGCGGCCTACTTCAATCGTCCCGGCTTCGAGATGTTCGACTACAACGCGTACGCGCTCTGCGGCGACGGCTGCATGATGGAGGGCGTGTCCGGCGAGGCCGCGTCGCTGGCGGGCCATCTCAAGCTGTCGAATCTCTGCTGGATCTACGACAACAACAAAATCACGATCGAAGGCCACACGGACTGGGCCTTCAGCGAGGACGTCGCGACCCGCTTCATCGCCTACGGCTGGAACGTCACGCGCGTGGGCGACGCCAACGATCTCGAGATGCTCCAGCGGGCGTTCGCCACGTTCCACAAGACGACCGACCGGCCCACGCTGATCATCGTGGACAGCCACATCGCCTGGGGCGCGCCCAACAAGCAGGACACGCACGCCGCGCACGGCGAGCCGCTGGGCGAGGAAGAGATCCGGCTCACCAAGCGCAACTACGGCTGGCCGGAAGACGTCAAGTTTCTGGTGCCCGATGACGTGCCGGGGCATTTTCAGGAGGGCATCGGCAAGCGGGGCCGCGCCCTGCGCGAGGCGTGGATGAAACTGTTCGACGGCTACAAAGCCACGCATCCCGACCTCGCTGATCAGCTTTACAGGATGCAGCATCGGCAGTTGCCGGACGGCTGGGACAAGGACATCCCCACCTTCCCGGCCGACGCCAAAGGACTGGCGGGGCGGGATGCGTCCGGCAAGGTGCTCAACGCGATCGCCAAGCGGGTCCCCTGGCTGATCGGGGGCGCGGCCGACCTCGCGCCCTCCACGAAGACCCGCCTCACGTTCGAGGGGGCGGGCGATTTCACCGCCGGGAACTACGCCGGGCGGAACTTCCATTTCGGCGTCCGCGAGCACGCGATGGGCTCGGTCCTCAACGGACTGGCGCTGTCGAAGATCCGCCCGTACGGCTCCGGGTTCATGATCTTCAGCGATTATTCGCGTCCGACGCTGCGGCTCGCCGCCATCATGGAGATTCCGGTCACCTACATCTTCACGCACGACTCTATCGGGGTCGGGGAGGACGGGCCGACTCACCAGCCCATCGAGCAACTGGCGTCGCTACGCGCCATCCCCGGGCTGGTCACCCTGCGCCCGGGCGACGCCAACGAAGTGGCGGAGGCCTGGCGGGCCATCATGCAGATGCATCATGAGCCGGTGGTCCTGATCCTCAGCCGGCAGGCGCTGCCGACGTTGGATCGGACCACGTACGCGCCGGCGTCCGGCGCGCGGAAGGGGGCCTACGTGCTGGCCGACGCGTCAGGCGGCACGCCCGACGTGATTCTGCTGGCCACCGGCAGCGAGGTCGCGCTCTGTGTCGAGGCGTTCGAGAAGCTCAAGGCGGAAGGCGTCAAGGCCCGCGTCGTCAGCATGCCGTCGTGGGAGTTGTTCGAGCACCAGCCCCAGGAGTACCGGGACAGCGTGCTGCCGCCGCAGGTCTCGGTGCGGGTCTCCGTCGAGCAGGCGTCCACGTTCGGCTGGGCCCGCTACGTCGGTTCGACCGGCTGCACCATCGGCATGACGACGTTCGGCGCATCCGCGCCGCTGAAGGAACTGCTCAAGAAATTCGGTTTTACGGTCGAAAATGTCGTCGCGGCGGCCAGAGAGCAGGTCAAGTTGGGCAAACGATAACCGAATCGTAGGGGCACGGCGCGCCGTGCCCCTACCGTTGGGGGGTGTTATGAATCCACTTATCCAGCTCCGTGAATTCGGCCAGAGCCCCTGGTACGATTACATCCGCCGCGGTCTCATCACCTCCGGCGAGCTCAAGGCCCTGATCGATAACGACGGGTTGATGGGCGTCACGTCCAACCCATCCATTTTCGAAAAGGCTATCGGTGGCAGCACCGACTACAACCAGGCCCTCAAGCAGATCGCCTCCAGCGTCACCAGCATCAAGGACATCTACGAGACCCTCGCCATCCGGGACATCCAGGACGCGACGGACTTGATGCATCCGGTCTATGAGGAGAGCCGGACCCGCGACGGGTACGTCAGCTTGGAAGTATCGCCGGACCTCGCCTACAACACTCAGGGGACCCTCGACGAAGCGGTCCGCCTGCACAAGGCCGTGGGGCGGGACAACGTCATGATCAAGGTACCGGCCACGCCGGAAGGCATCCCCGCCATCGAGTCCCTGTTGTCCCAGGGCATCAACGTCAACGTGACCCTGCTGTTCAGCGTCGAGGCGTACGAGCAGGTGGCCTGGGCCTACGTGTCCGGGCTGGAGAAACTGGCGGCCCGGGACGGCGACGTGACGAAGATCGCCTCCGTCGCCAGCTTCTTCATCAGCCGGATCGACACGCTGGTGGACAGCCTCCTGGAGGCGAAGCTGAAGGAGGCGTCCGATCCCATGGACAAGGCCGCGCTGCAAAATCTCATGGGGAAGGTGGCCGTCGCCAACGCCAAGATGGCCTACCTGAAGTTCCAGGAGGTCTTCTACAGCCCGCGGTTCCAGGCGCTCAGGGAACAAGGCGCGAAGGTGCAGCGCCTGCTCTGGGCCAGCACCGGCACCAAGAACCCCAAGTATCCCGACACCTACTATGTGGACGAACTCATTGGGCCGGATACGGTCAACACCATGCCGGCGTCCACCTTCAACGCGTTCCGGGAGCACGGCAAGCTGCGCAACAGTCTGGTGGAAGGGATCGAGGAGGCCCGTGAGACCATGGACTTGCTGGCCGACTGCAAGATCGACATGCGGGAAGCCACCCAGAAGCTGCTGACGGACGGCGCCAAGCTGTTCCTCGATTCGTTCGATCAGCTCATGGGCGTCATCAGCCGGAAGCGGGAGGAGCTGCTCGGTCCGAAGCTCGACCAGCAGACGTTTGCGCTGGGGGCGCTGGACGCCGGTGTGAAGTCTAAAATCAAGGAACTGCGGCAGACGGGCTTCGTCCGTAGGCTGTGGGCCAAGGATCCGAGCCTCTGGCACAGCGACCCTCTCCACCAGAAGATCATCCGCAACGCGCTCGGCTGGCTGCACGTCACGGAGCAGCAGGTACACCATCTGCCCCGAATCAAAGGAGCGGCCGAATCGGTGCGCGCGGCGGGCTTCCAGCACGCGCTCCTGCTGGGGATGGGGGGCAGCAGCCTCTGTCCCGAAGTCTTTCGGATGACCTTCGGGGTCGTCCCCGGCTTCCCGGAACTGCACGTGCTGGACAGCACCGTGCCCGCCCAGGTCCGCAGTTTCGAGAAGCGTGTGGACCTTGCCAAGACGCTCTGCATCGTGGCCAGCAAGTCCGGCTCGACGACCGAGCCGCTGGTGTTCTACCGGTACTTCTTCGACCGGATACGCCAGGTGAAGGGCGACCGGGCCGGCGAGAATTTCATTGCGATCACCGATCCCGGCTCGATGCTCGAGAGCCTGGCCAGGGAGAGCAAGTTCCGGGACATCCTGCCGGGCGTGCCGGACATCGGCGGGCGCTATTCGGCGCTGTCGAATTTCGGCATCGTCCCCGCCGCGATCATGGGCGTCAACGTCGAGCACCTGCTCTACCGCGCCGAGCGCATGCGCCATAGCTGCGACTCCTGCGTGCCGCCGGAGGACAATCCCGGCGTGATGCTCGGCGTGGCGATGGGCGAGCTGGCCAGGCAAGGGCGCGACAAGATCACGTTCATCGCGTCGCCGGCCATCGGCGACCTGGGCGCGTGGATGGAACAGCTCATCGCCGAAAGTACGGGTAAGGAAGGCAAGGGCATCGTGCCCATCGACGCCGAGCCGCTGGGCCCGCCGGAGGTCTATGGGGCCGACCGTTTCTTCGCGTACATCCGGTATGCCGGCGGCGCCGACCCGGCTCAGGATGCGAAAGTCGCCGCGCTGGAGAAGGCCGGCCATCCCGTGGTCCGGATCGAGCTGACCGACCTGATCAACCTCGGCGAGGAGTTTTTCCTGTGGGAGGTGGCGACCGCCGTGGCCGGCTCGCTCCTGGGGATCAACGCCTTCGACCAGCCGAACGTCCAGGAGAGCAAGGATTACACGAAGAATTTCATGGACGAGTACAAAAAGAACGGGCGCTTGCCGGAGGAGGAGCCGATCCTGTCCGCCGACGGGGTCAAACTATACGGGGACGCCGCCAACCGCGAGGCGCTCAAGGGCGTGTCCTCGCTGGAGGCGGCGTTGAAGGCGCACCTCGCGCGGGTCAAAGCGGGCGACTACGTCGCGCTGAACGCGTACGTCGAACGAACGGACGCTTCGCACCGGGCGTTGCAGGGGATGCGCCTGCGGGTGCGCGACAAGAAGAAGGTGGCGACGACGCTCGGGTACGGCCCGCGCTTCCTGCACTCGACCGGCCAGTTACACAAGGGCGGGCCGAACTCGGGGGTGTTTCTCCAGATCACGAGCGACGACGCGCAGGACCTGCCGATTCCCGGCGAGCCCTACACGTTCGGCGTGCTCAAAGCGGCGCAGGCGCTCGGCGACTTCGTCTGTCTGGGCAAGCGCAACCGCCGCGCCATCCGTGTGCACCTGGGCGCGGACGTGGAAGCCGGGCTCAAGAAACTGCAGCAGGTGATGGAGAAGGCGGTGTAGGAACTGGAGGGCACTCGCGATGGACTTTGCGACTGTAATCACTTCTGCAAACCGAGATGCCGCCCTCTCTGATCCAGGAGTCACCTGTGCAACATACTACAAATGGCTTTGTCATATCCTTGAAAAAGGGGAGTTGCCACCAGGCGTAGAAACAAAGGAGAAGTAGCGCTGTCTTACTCCCGCCACAAGGCGATGCCGCCGAGGAGGCCGCGTTAGCACTTCATCTTTAGCCGTGTTTTGAGTTGCGCAAGAGAGATAGTCGGTTGCTTTCGGCGGGCGTGGATGAGCTTAAACACGTCTTGATCGGTGTGAATGCCCCTTGCTTGGGCCTTGACCATCAGCCGGCCGCGAAGCGCCCGGAATTTTCTGACAAAGAGGTAATTCCGCACCGATTCTCTGATGAGATCGCTGCGTGATATCTTCTCCTGCCGCGCCAGCTTACCTAGCTCTTTGACTAGTTTCTCTGGCAAACTGACTGTAATCGCTTGTCTCATAGAGACGCCTCGTCACTTTACGGCACCGACGCGAACAACTTGTCCACGCTGTACTGTCTTTAATCGCTCCAACACTTCCGACATCAAGGGTTGAAGGTCCTCAAAGCGGTTGCTTTTGGCAGAAAGAATCACAATTGCGACTCCCGATTGCCCAGGGTTCTTCTGCGTCGCAAGATTGCTATCGACAGTTACGAAGACATCGTAACTGTGCTCCATAAGAGACAGCAGCTTTCCGTTGCTGAGACTGGCCCACCCGGCTTGCGGCACGGTACGCACTTCATGACCGATAAATTCCCGGGTTAAGCGCCGCGGCAGGCACTCGTCGAGGAGGATTTTCACACGGATGAGAGAAGCTGCTCTTTGGCGGCTTCCAGCAAGCTGACGACTTGCTCTCTGGTCACCGTGGGAAAATCATCCAGAAATGCCGTGATGGAGTCCCCTGCTTCGAGGTAGTCAATGAAGGTTTTGATCGGAACTCTGGTGCCGGCGAAGACCGGCGTCCCGCCTAGAATGTCCGGAGACGATTGGATAAGAAGCTTATTCATGGAGTGCAGTATATCATATCGCTTCAGCGTAGCGAAAATGGAAGGGACAGCCGGAAGACAGAATCGGTGCTAGCCCTCGATTGCATCAAGGACCGTCCTGCGATAGCATGGTTGCCAAACTCTTGAGGGAGTACTAACCATGGAGAAGGCGACATTCGGGGCGGGGTGTTTCTGGGGCGTCGAGGAGACGTTCCGGAAGATGAAGGGCGTGACATCGACGGCGGTCGGGTACAGCGGCGGCACGCTCACGGACCCGTCGTATCGCGACGTCTGCACGGGCCAGACCGGGCACGCCGAAGTGGTGCAGGTGGAGTACGACCCCGCGCAGGTCTCGTATGAAGAGTTGCTGGCGGTGTTCTGGTCCTGCCACGACCCGACGACGCTGAACCGCCAGGGGCCGGATGTCGGCTCCCAGTACCGGTCCGCCGTTTTTTTTCACACGCCGCAGCAGGAGGCCGCGGCGCGGGCCTCCAAGGACAAGCTCAACAGCAGCGGTATGTTCAAGCGGCCGATCGTGACGGAGATCACGCCCGCCTCGGAATTCTGGATGGCTGAGGACTACCACCAGCAGTACGTCGCCAAGCACGGCGGTGGGAGTTGTCACATCTGAGTAGCGGGTCCTGCCTTACTTCTTCTGCTTCTTCGCGTCTTCGAGGCGCTTGAGGTGTTCTTTTGCGCGGGGAAAAGTGGGGTCGAGGCGGAGGGCCTCCCGGTATTCCCGCTCGGCCTCCTCCAAC
>CAYLLY010000034.1:0-22353 GCA_964384595.1 uncultured Nitrospirales bacterium | reverse complement strand
CGCCCCTACGAAGAACGGTTCTCGGATTGGGGGAGGGCGTATGCCATACGCCCCTACAGCAAGATTAGGGGAAAACGGGGAGGGCGAGCCCTAGCGGAGCAACGCCTGGGTTTCGCGGAAGCGTTCGTCAATCCGGGCCTGGTCCTGGGTATAGCGCCCTTCTACGAAAGCTGCGAACCCTTCGGCCACAAGCCGGACTTGGCACCTGAGGTCTTCGACCAGAATGCCGTTGTGGCGCTTGACCTCTTCCAGTCGTTCGTTCATCTCCCCGTGCAACTCTTGGAATCGCCGGTCGATTCCTTCGAATCGCCGATCGTGCCCGTCTAGTCGTTGCTCAATACGATCGAACCGTTCATCAAGATATTGGAATCTCCCGTCAAGGTACTGAACGAGTTCCTGATCCATACCGCCTCCGCAGGGTGAGAGAGTAGACCGCTCTGCTGTCCATGTCAATGAGACACGGCAGGACGAGGAAAGGTAAAAAAAACTTTTTTGGTCAGGTTCTGAAGGAAGTTAGGCGGTCTTCGGGATTTCGCCGCCTTCCCAGAGTCGGACGGTGCGGTCCACGCCGCCGCTGACGAGGCGGCGGCCGTCCGGGGAGAAGGCGATGGCGCGCACCGGGTCCTTGTGGCCTTTGATGGTGCGGATCGGGCGGCCGGTCGCGGGGTCCCAGAGTTTGATCGTGGTGTCGTCCGAGCAAGAGGCGACGATCTTGCCGTCCGGGGAATAGGTTACGGCGCGCACCCACCCAGAATGGGCTTTCACCGTCCGGAGAAGTTTCCCGCTGGGCACCTCCCAGTACTTCATGGCCTGGTCCCGGCTCCCGCTGACCAACCTGCTCCCATCCGGCGAGAACGCCATGCCGCCGATCCAATTTTCAAAGGCCGTCTCCCAGCCGGATTGCTCTTCGAACCATTGGCCGCGCCGCTCGATCGTGCCGTCCATAGGGTCCGATTTGTGTCCTTCCAGAGTGCAGAGCGCCCGGCCGCTGGGCAGGACTTCGAACAGGGTCATGCCGCCGATGTCGTTGCCGCTGGCCAGGAGACGGCCGTCCGGGGAGAACACGGTGCAGATGTTCCAATGCCGGTCATAGTCGTCCTGGGGCAGCAGCGACAGGAGCTCCGTGGCCGTGCCGACTTCCCAGATTTTGATGTCCCGGTTCTCATTCCCGCGCGCCAGCATGAGCCCGTCCGGGGAGAAGGAAATGGAGTGGATGGCGTGGTCATAGCGTCCGAACAGCATCCGGATGAATTCACCGGTCTTGGGGTTCCAGAGACGGATCGTCCGGTCGGTGGACCCGCTCGCGAGCATCTGCCCGTCCGGTGAGAAGGCGATGCAGCGGACGGTGTCGGTATGGCCACGCAGGATCCTGACCATGCGGCCCGTCTCGACCTCCCAGATCCGAATCGAGTGGTCGACGCTGCCGCTGGCCACCAGCGTGCCGTCGGGGTGATACGCCACGGCCCAGACCGGGTCGTGATGCCCCCGAAAAACCCGGAGTTCACGCGCCCCGGCGCGCCAGTGGGCGTGGCAATCGACGAGGTTGGCGGGTGGGGCACCGGGTGTGCCCGGAGGAAGGGTCGAAGGCGGCATAAAACCGGGTGTCGCGGCGCTGTCGGCCATCGGATTGTCCTCAGTAAAACATCAGGGCTGCGTGCCTTGCAAAAGAACGGGACCGCTCCCTATAATGAAGAGTCGTTCTGCCAGGCAGTGAAACTATAACGGACGCTAAAAAGGGAAGTCAAGGAGGCCCGTCATGGAATTGCGGTTTCAGCCGGCCCTGATTCAGGAGGTCATCGATGCCTTCATCGAAAAGACCGAGCGGGAGGGAGATCCGACTTTCTACAAGGAATTCCATGAACTGGCCGATCCCCTCTACGAGAACTTTCCCCTCGACGACCGGGAGCCGGAGTTTCAAAAGCTGTACCAGTACCTGTTCGGGCACTGGGGGTTTGCCGACATCATCGACCAGGCGTTCAACGAATTCCCGGACCTGAGGGAGCGCATCGGGATCGTCCTGGTCCGGGGCGTGCTCAAGGAGGACCAGGAATCGGTCGACGTTCTGCGGAAGTGGGGCACCGTCGAGGAGGACCTGGCCAAGACGTTCGAAGCCAAGGGCCAGAAGGGCGTCGGCATCAAACTCCTCCCCCGGCGTTTCTATGACCCGGCGTTGGCCCGCTTCTGCCGCCACGAACTGATCCATATCAAGGACATGCTCGACGCGGCCTTTCTCTATGATCCCGATATCAAGGTCGGGAACACGCCCGGCGAAGAGAGCCTCATCCTGGCCCGGTACAGGGTCCTCTGGTGTCTCTGGATCGACAGCCGGCTGGCGCAATGGGACAAAGAGCCGGTGTACTCAAAAGAGCAGCGGTTCCGGGAGTTCTCCACATGGTACCGGAAGATTCCCGGCAAGCAGCTCGTGGCCGTCTTTGAAGGACTGTGGGCGACCGAATTCTTTACCCACCCGGAATTGATCGAGTTGGCGACGGATACCCTCAAGGTGATCGACCGGGCGATCGACGTCGAGGGGGCAGAGATTCCCGAGCGGAAGAAGGTCATGCTGATGCCGGGCTTCCCCTGTCCGCTTTGCGGGTTCCCCACATACAACTGGGTGGAGAATCTCGAGCAGGATGTGGAGGCTGAAGTGCTGGACTATATCAGGGACAACCACCCAGGCTGGGACCCTGAGTACGGTGGGTGCGACCGGTGCATCGAGGTGTACAAGTTGCGGGCCGCCGGCGTCCACGGAGATTAGCGAGCGCGATGGCGGAGGAATTCGACAAGGAACGGCGGGAGTTCCTCAAGCAGTCCGTGCTGTCGGTCGGCAAGACCGTCTATGAGTACTATGAGCAGCAAAAGGAGACCCCGGCCGACCCCGCTCCCAAGGAGCCTCCGGTCAAGGTCAGAGTGGATTGGCTCAGGCCTCCGGGTGCCGTCGAAGAGGAGCTTTTTCTCGACCGCTGCACGAAATGCGGCGATTGTCTCCCGGCCTGTCCGTACGCGAGCATTAAGAATGACCTGGCGACCGGGTATCCGGTCATCTTTGCCAATGAATCCCCGTGCCACCTCTGCGACGACTTCCCCTGCATCGCAGCCTGCGAGACGGAGGCGCTTCTCCCGGTGGGGGACCGGACCGAGGTGCGGATGGGGGTGGCCGTCGTCAGCCGGGCTGATTGCACGGCCGACCAGGGATGCCGGTTCTGCCTGGCCAAATGCCCGGTCGGAGCGCTTTCCGTTGATTTTATCGAGCCTTATCCGGTCGTTGACCAGGAAAAATGCGTGGGGTGCGGGATTTGTGAGCAGGTGTGCTCGGGGGTGAATGACCATATCGCAATCAGGGTGATTTCGGGCCGTTTTGAGGCCACAAAAAGCCCTTGACAACCTAGTCGTGTTTTCATATTCTTGGTGGGCTCAAAGCTAAGGAGGCTGTGAGCATCATGGGAACACAGGCCGTCTCTGGTAATCCGACAGGGAAGTTGGGGTTGGCCGACGCGCCGGCCGTCGAACTGGCCCTGTCCCGCAGCAAGTTCTATCTTCTTCTTTCCTGGGGGTTCCTCTTCCCCGAAGAAGACGAATTCTACAACTACCTTCAGGACGGCGAATTCGTGGAAGATGGATTCGCGGCCGTCGAATCGTTGGAGAAAAGTCTCGAGGCGACAAAGGCGGACCCGACCCTGCGTGAGTTGGTGGTCCCGATAAGAAAGCTCATAGAAAAGATCGGAGAGTGGGAGGAGCAGAACTTCAAAACGTGGGAGTTCAGCGACCTGCAGGACGAGCACCGGCGGGTGTTCTCCAACGTGATCAGCCTGGACGCCCCTCCGTACGAAACCCTGTTCGGTAACGAGCACGTCTTTCAACAGTCCCATACCATGGGTGACATCGCCGGGTATTACCGGGCGTTCGGGCTGGAGTTGGCCGAGGTTGTCCATGAGCGGCTTGACCACCTCAGCGTGGAGTTTGAGTTTCTCCATTTCCTGGCCTATAAGGAGTCGTACGCCCTGTGCCACGAAGGGGACGATAAACTCCAGATCGTGACGGATGCGGAAAAGAAATTCATTCGCGATCACGTCGGACGGTGGGCGCCCCTCTTTGCCGATATGGCGTCCAAGAAGGCCCAGCGGGGGTTCTTTCACTACCTCTGCGAACTCTGCAAGGCCTATCTCAAGTTCGAGTGTGCCTACCTCGGCGTGAAGCCCCAGCCCTATAAGGAAACCGACTACAAGCCGGCGACGTTCAATCCCCCCGAAGGGGCGGTGTTTGAGTGCGGAGCGCAGGATCTCGGCAACGAGTTGTCCGTGCTCCTGGATGAAGTCGGAGGCCGTTCTCAAATGGAAAGCACGGACAGCGAGGGAGGCGAAGGTTCGCAGAAGAATTGACGAAGTTTTGATTTTCGTGTACCGGGCGTTTTAGGCTAATTTTTTATAGAGAGGAGGGGCTATCGCTATGGAAATCATTCACACGAGAAACAGGGCCGTCGTATGGGGGGTGCTCTTGAGTGCCCTCGTTGTAGGCGTGGTCCTGACGCTGGGACAGGTCCCCTTGGCTGTCAGCCAGCCGGTCGCCATTCAAGCCAAGGCGATCAAGGGACCGATTCCGATGGACGGGGCGAATCCGGTCTGGGAAAACGTCCCGGGCGTCATCGTGCCGCTCAGCGGGCAAACGATCACCACGCCGATGCATCCCAACATCGCCGTCAAATCGGTCTTTGTGAAGGCGATCACGAACGGGAAGGACATCGGGATTCGGCTGGACTGGGGCGATCAATCCAAGAACGATACGACCATCGGCCCGCAGCACTTCCGTGACCAGGCGGCCCTTCAATTTCCCGTGAGCACCAGCGGGGCCCCGCCGTTCCAGTGCATGGGCCAGTCCGGTGGCACGGTGAATATTTGGCGGTGGAACGCCGAATGGCAGAAGGACCTCGGTAAGGACGTCGCCGGAATGTGGGATGTGGACAATGAGTACCCCGCCATTTTCTGGGACTACTACTTCGAAGAGCCGGCCGGCGGGGTGACCTATATGGACCGTATCGGGCGGAGCATGGGCCCGTTCAACACCGGTATTTGGTCGGGCAACATCCTGTCTGATCCCGAGATGCGGATCGGGTCGGTCGAGGACCTCAATGCGAACGGGTTCAGCACCCTGACGACCCAGGGCCACCAGGATGTGGTGGGGAACGGCCTCTGGGAGCATTCAGGTTCGATCAAAGGCGGCTGCTGCACGGGTCCCACGTGGCGCGTGGTGTTCAAGCGGGCGCTGACGACGTCTGATCCTAACGACGTCCAGCTCAAGAGCGGGGCAACGCCGGTCGCCTTCGCCGTCTGGGACGGGCAGAACGTGGAGCGTGACGGCATGAAGGGGATCTCCACCTGGTTTACCCTGCAGATCCCGTAAGGTCTTAAAGAGAATCGGAAAAACCCCGGGGGCGAGGGTTCTCCCCCCGGGGTTTTTTTATGCCGCAATACCCCGTTCCGGCCGTCGTTCTTGGGGCAGATTCAGTTGCATTTCATCGGACGCAGGGTGTATAAAAACTGGCAGGGGCAGGGCACGGGAAGGTGATTTTGCAATAGGTTGCGAGACGAGGCGCCTTGATGAAAACGGTGTTGCTGTTTCCTCCGACGTGGCATCCTTCCCAGCCGTATCTGAGCCTCCCGTCTTTGACCGGGTTCCTCAAGCAGGAGGGCGTCACCAACGTCGTGCAGCGCGACCTCGGCATTGAGGTCCTGGACGGTTTTCTGAGCCAGTCGGCCGGTCGCGCGACTTATGAGCGGATGCAGGACAAGGTCCGGACGCTGGAGCGGCTCGGCACGCAAAGAGAGACCGGCGCCTCCAGCCTGGAACACCTGGCCCGCATGAAGGAAGCGCTCGACTGGTTTCCGCCGCTCTACGATCGGATCGAGGAGGCCAAGCGGACCCTGCGCTCCGAGCAGTTCTACGATCTGGAGAAGTATCGGGAGAGCCTGTTTCTCATCGATCGCTGGCTTGCCTTCATCTCCACCTTGTATTTCCCGACGCGGATTTCGGTGGTCGACAACCAGTGGCGGTATTCCATCTACTCATCGAAAGAAATCCTGAAGGCGGTGGCGGACGAGCAGGAGAATCCATATCTCGAGATCTTCCGCGACAAATTGGTTCCGGACATCCTGGGGCAGGCGCCCGACCTCGTCGGCGTCTCGATCACGGCGACATCGCAGATCCTCCCGGGCCTCACCCTCTGCCGGCTGATCAAACAAGCGGCCCCCGATGTGCATCTGACGATCGGCGGCAGCATCTTCACCCGGCTGGTGGACAATCTGCGGCGGGCCGATTCGATGTTCCAGTTCGCCGATGATTTCGTGGTGTTTGAAGGCGAGACGGCCCTGCTGGAGTTGATCCATCAACTGGAAGGGAAGCGGGATTTCAGCAAGGTGCCGAACCTGATCTACCAACAGAACGGCAAGATTATCGTCAACCAGCCGTTCTTTTCGGAAAACATCAACGCGCTGGCGGCGCCGAACTTCGATGGGTTCCCCTTCCGCCAGTACCTCGCGCCGCAGTCGGTCCTGCCCATCCAGTTCTCCCGAGGGTGTTATTACAAGGATTGCGCCTTCTGCGCCCTGACACTGGACCACCAGAACTTCCGGCAGCGGTCGCCGGAAAAGGTGACGGACGACGTCAAGACGCTGATGGAGCGATACCAGACGCCCTTCTTCTTTTTTACCGACGAATGCTTTGCGCTATCCCCGACCAAGCGCCTCTGCGGCCAACTCATCGAGGCCGGCGTCAATGCCCAGTGGACCTGCGAGATGCGCTTCGAAAAGAATCTGACGCGGGACCTTCTCAAGCTGATGCGGGACGCGGGGTGCCTGAAGATCGTGTTCGGGCTGGAATCCTACAACCAGCGGGTGATGGATTTCATGAAGAAGGGGATCAAGCGCGAGCACGTCGACCGGATCGTGGACGACTGCCTGGACCTCGACATCGCCGTGCACTGCTATGTCCTGATCGGGTTTCCCACCGAGACGGAAGCCGAGGCGATGGAAACGGCGGAGTTCATTCACGGGCACACCAGGCTGAATTCGTCCTACGGCTTTTCCTGCCAGCCGTGCCTGTTCGATCTGGAAAAAGAGGCGCCCATCATGAGCGATCCGGCGAGCTACGGCATCCGGCGCATCATGCGGCCGGCCTCCGAAGACCTCAGCCTCGGCTATTTCTATGAGGTCACGGAAGGGATGAAGCCGGACGAGGCGGAACGGGTGTATCAGCAGGCGTACGAGAAGATCAGCGAGGTCGTGTGTGAGTTGCCGTTCAATTATTCGATGGCGGACGGGCTGTTGTTCATCGCCCGCGCGAAGACGCATCCGGTAGCGGCAGGCTGACGATGTCCGAGTCCACCATGGCCCAGAAAGTTCGAGTCGGCCCGGAAACCGGCAGTTTGCTGTTGGAATACGTCCTGAAAGCGTTGCTGGTCGCCGGACTGTGCGAGTTGGTGCTCTACCGACTCGTGTCTCGGCTCGGGATGCATCTTTCCAAGGTGGCGCAGGAGTACGTGGCCGTCGAATATTTCCTGCGGGGCGCGTCGGCGATCGGATTCGCGCTCATGAACTTTTCGGCGATCCTTGTCTTCCTCGTGCTGTTCGCGTTTCTCTTTTACAAGATGAACGGCCTGCTCGCCCGCCCGTGGGACCATGCCGTGGTGGCGCTGGGCTCGCTGCTCCTCGCGCTGACGCTGGTCTTTCTCCTGTTCCCTCCCGGCATGCCGGGGTCCATCGCCTACAATATCCTGACGGTCGCGCTGATCTGGACGCTCGTGATCCAGTATTGCCGGGCCAATCCTGCCGCGACGGCGCGCGCCATGGCGCTGTGCTATGGCGCGGGGGTGTCGAGCTGGCTCTATTACCAGATCTCGACCACGACTTATGGGTGGTTGGGAGTCGTCACTTCTCCGCCGCTGGTCCATGAAATCAGCCGCCTCGGCGAAGCGCTGATGGTGGCGGCAACGGCGTTGGTGTTCGTGGTGTACTCGGGGTTCACCGTCCGGTCCAAAAACAAGCAGCAGCGCCGGCGCGCGGTGCAATTCGTCGCGACGTGGGCGGCTCTTTTCATCGGACTGCTGGTGATGGACGGCGTGATCGAGATCTTCAACCCGGCGACGGCCCAACACGTCCGCCAGGCGAGCCAGGGCATCGGGTGGATCTTCCAGATGGGCATGGGGTACACCTTCTATCTGCCGTTCGCGCTGTATATGGCCGGCTTGCTGTTCTGGTCATACGCGGTCATCAAGCAAGTCGGCATGGGCCGACGCGCCGGCTACGGGCTGGCCTTGATGTTCATCGCGGGCTACGCGCTGCAATTGTCCCATCTGACTCTCTTCGTGGTGGTGGGGCTGCTGCTGATCGTGAACGACGGGCGGATCGACGCCCGGGAGTCGGTCGGCCGGCTGCTCCCGGTGGAGCTGCCGAATCCCCCCACGGCGCAGGCGTCGGGGGTGTCCTGAACCGGTCTGGTAAAATATTTTTGAGGGAATGAAGCGCATGGATGCTGGAACCGACAGAGACACGCCGCAGGAGGGGAAAGCCACGGAGCAGGCCGTTGACACGCCGCTGAATCTCGATGATGAGATCGGCGAACTCAAGAAGCTGCTGGCGGACGACCCGGAGGATTTCCAGGCGCAGTGCCGGCTCGGTGAGGTCTATTTCGCCAAGGGCATGCTGGAGGAGGCGCTCGACAACGTCTCGAAGGCCATTGAGATGGCGGAGTCCATCCGCAAGCAGATGGACAACTCGCTGGCGATGTACTATGCGAACCGCGGCACCATCCAGGCCACCAAGGGCGATATGGATGAAGCCGTCTCCCAGTTCCGCAGGGCGCTCGAGATCAACCCCAAGGACGTGCTGGCGCTCTTCAATCTCGGGCGGGCATTGTTCGATCGGGACGAGTATATGGAGGCCATGCCGCTGTTTGAGCGGCTGGTCGACGTCACTCCCGACGACCCGATTGCCTGGTTCCAACTGGCGAAGGTCTATGAGAAGCTGGATCTCCGGCACGTCTCCGACCTGCATACGATTGAGAACGCGGTCGCCGCGTACCGTCGGGTGCTCGAGCTCGATCCGCGCAATCTGGAAGCGGCTTTTGCGTTGATGGAAGTCTATATGAACCTGCGAAAGCCCGAGGAGGCCATCGGCGTGCTGGAGACGGCGGTCGAGCACAATCCGGACGAGCCGCTGGCCTACTACAACCTGATCAGTACGTATGAGAAGGTCAAGCGGTTCACCGAGGCCGACCAGACGCGCGAGCGGCTCAAGCAGCGGTTTGCCTCGCGCCGGCCGGCGGAATCGAAGGACAAGTAGGCGAGTCAACCTAACAGGGAGCGCGCGATATGTTTGGAAGCATGGGTATCACCGAGCTGGTGCTGATTCTGTTCATCGTGCTGATCATCTTTGGGGCCGGGAAGCTGCCCCAGCTTGGTGAAGGCTTGGGGAAGGCGATCAAGGGCTTCAAGAAGTCGGTCCACGAGGCGGACGCCATTGAGTTGGAGGCCCAGCAGGCCCAAGTCCAACAGCAGCCGGCGCCGGATGCGGCGGGGTCCGCGCAGGCCGCCCCGCCGATGGGAACGCCGGGCGCGCCGCCTCCTCCTCCGCCTGTGGCCCCTGAGCCGCCGAAGGTGTGATCGCGGATACGCGGAACTGAGGTGAAGGCCATGGAAAGCAGCGTCATTACCGTCGGGATCATCGAAACCTTTGCAGGCAACGGAAAGTCCCGCAGTACGGGCGACGGCAAGATCGCCACGAAAGCGGGCATGCCGCTGCCGGTGGGCGTGACCGTCGACCCTGAAGGGAAGCATCTCTACTTTGCCGAATCCGGGTCCGATCGCGTGCGCCGGATCGAGTTCGCGACGGGTATCATCAGCCATGTGGCCGGGATCGGCGAGACCTGCTATAGCGGTGACGGCGGCCCCGCCGTCGTGGCGGGGCTCTACCTGCCGCTGGGTGTGGCGTTCGATTCCAAGGGAGACCTCTATATCTGCGATTCCGGGAGCAACCGGATCCGCCGGGTTGAGATGAAAACCGGCGTCATCGACACGGTCGCAGGCACCGGCGAGTTCGGGTTCAACGGCGACGGGCCGGCCCTTGAGGTCAACCTCACCTATCCGAGCGCAATCGCGTTCGACTCCAGGGATCGGATGTTCATCGTGGACGCGCAGGCTCATCGCATCCGGATGTACGATCCGGAGACCAGGCAGATCACGTCCCTTGCCGGAACGTGGACGAAAGAGGATGACGATCGGGACAGCCCGCTTATCGCCAAGAACCTGGTGGTGCTCTCGGGAGACGCCATCGGGATCGATTTCAGCGACGACCATGGGTGGCTGCGTCCGGAGTGCTCACCGGATGGGATGGACATGAGCGTGTACCTGGACGATGGGAAGCCCGGCCCGGACGTGCGGTTCCACGACCCGGTCGCCATCACAGTTGACGCAAGCGACGATGTGTACGTGGCGGATAAAGGGAGCAATCGGATCCGGAAGATCGACATGAGGACGGGGATCACCACCACGGTCGCGGGTTCCTGCTTCTTCGGCTACGACGGGGACGGCAAGCCGGCCACCAAGGCCATGCTCAACGCTCCGGAAGCGGTCATCTTCGATCCGTCCGGACATATGTACATCTCGGACGCGATGAACCACCGGGTGCGGCGCGTCGAGGCGGGGACGGGGATCATCACGACGGTCGCGGGAATCGGGGAGAGCGGGTACAAGGACTCCGGCGCGATGGGCGGTTGCGGGATGGCCAAGTTCGTGAAAGCCGTGGACAAGGAGATGATCAAGCACGGCGACGGCCGCGTGGCCGTCGAGGCAGTGGTGAATTCTCCCGCCGGCCTCGCCCTGGACGCCAATGGGTTCCTGTACATCTGCGAGCGGGGCGAGAACAAGATACGCCGATTGAAATTGTATTAACGAGGATCCTCCCAGGAGAGGGAGGTCTTATGTTTGCGAGGGATGGAGGTGCGTATGGGCTGGTTGTCTCTTGCTGCCATGACACGTCGCCGCGCGCGGGTTCTCCTTGCGACAGCCTTCATTCTCGTTCTCGGGTCGTACGGTTTGGGCGTGCAGGTCGTCAGTTCGCAGGGTCTGTACATCCGGGCGCATTTTCTTTCCGGCGATCTCCCTTTCGATCCCAAAGCGCCGGAGTGGGGCAAGGCGACCCCGATGGTCCTTCCTCTCAGCGGCCAGGTCGTCACGCGACCGACCCTTCCTGATCCGACCATCAAAGGCCTGACGGTCCGGTCCCTCCACAATGGGAAGGAATTGGTGTTTCTGCTGGAGTGGCAGGATCCGACAAAAAACGACCGACTGACGCCCGGCACTTTCCGGGACGGCGCGGCGATGGCGTTCCCGCTGGGCGACGCGCCGGCGTTTTTCTGCATGGGACAGTTGGATCACTATCTCAACATCTGGCATTGGAAGGCCGACTGGCAGACCGATATCGAGCGGCGGAAAGCCAGTGAGGCGGAGCGGAAGGCGAAAGGCGCGGAAGGCGAAGTGCGGAGATTCGAAGTCATTCCGCGCAGGGCGTCCTCCGTCGAAGATCTCGTGGGGGGGGGCTTCAGCACGCTGACAACCAAGCGGGGGCAGGGGACCGTCCAGGGGAACGCCCTCTGGGAGCAGGGGCAATGGCGGGTGGTCTTCAAGCGGCCGATGGAGACGCGGGACCCGGACAACGACGCGACGTTCGGACCGGGCCGCATGCAGACGGTGGCGTTTGCGGCCTGGAATGGGGAGAACAAGGAGCGGAACGGCCAGAAGGCGGTCGCGCCGTGGCTCCAGTTGATCATCGATCCGATTCCGCAAGAGACCAAGTAAGGATACCCGGCGCATGCGTGTTCTCGGAATAGTGGGTGCTGTGCTGCTGGCCTTGGTGGCCGGCGCGGGGCCGGCGTCGGCGAATCCGTCGTCCGACAAGAAAAGCGCGGCCGTCTCCGCAGACAAGTCTTCGGACAAGAGGAGCAAAGACGTCATCGCCATGGCCGAAGAGTTCGGGCTCATCGTCGGGCCGGTGACCGAGGACATCCGCAAGGAACTGAATTTGCGGGCGCCGGAAGGCGTCGCCGTCTTCGAGGTCATCGGCGACAGCCTCGCGGAGAGGGCGGGGATCAAGGTCGGCGCGGTCATTACCGAGATCAATAAGAAGCCGATCAAGAACCTGGACGATTTCGGGCGGCTGCTGGCCGAGTACCTGAAAGAGGGTAATTTCACGGTCGGCACGTGGGAACCGACCAATCCCGAGAACCAGGGCATCGGGCAGCAGATGAACTTTCATTTCGTTCCCAAGGGTTCGGATTAGGGCGCGGTGTCGTCTGTGGTGGGGCGCATGCGGAGGACCGGCATGAAAGGCGGAGCATTTCTGGCGGGTCTGACAGCTTTCCTCCTGGTCGGACTGGGCGCCGCCGTCTTTCAGGAAGGCGTCGGGCAGGACAAGAAAGTCCAGAAGGAGCCGTGGATCGAAGAGATCGAAGGCGTATTTGTCCGCTCGGAGGTCTGCCGCCAGTGTCACGATCGGCATTACGAGGAGATGGCCGGGCTTCGCGAGATGACGATGGACCTCAAGCTGATGGGGCGGGTGGATGCGGCTCTATTGCACGGGACGGCCCTGCCGTCCCCGATCTTCCGGTCCGTGATGGGGGTTTGGCTGCAGACCAATCCCAGCGCCGCCAAGAAGCAGCAGTGCCTTTCCTGCCACGCGCCGGCCGTCACGCTCTTCCCGCAGCACACGGATCGGATCATCGAGCAGGTGATGACCGGCAAAGTGACCGTTGAAGGCATCAGCTGCGCGTCCTGTCATTTGGTCGAGAAACTGGCGGACGATCCCAAGAAAGTCCCGTCCTTCCAGTTGACCGCTGGCAAGACCATGTACGGTCCGTTCAAGGACTCGGAAGACAACATGGTCCACACGTCTTTCCACTCGCCGCTTTACAAGGGCGCCAATTTCTGCACGGCCTGCCATTTTGAGAAGGTTCGCGACATCCGCAGCGCGACCCTCGATAGCGAGATTCTGGAGGGCACTGTCTGCCAGTCCTGTCACATGGAACAGTCGACGGGGAGCTCGACGTCCAAACGGGGGGCCATGACCCGCGAAATCGGCCGGCATTTATTCCGCGGCATCGTCATCCCGGGATTGATGCTGAAGAACCGGAACCTGCAGGCCGAGTGGATGCCCCGCCTCGAGGTGGAGGCCCAAAAGAACGGGACCCGCGTGGAAGGCCAGGTCGCCGTCATGAACGGAGCCGTCCCCCACAATTTCCCGGACGGCGATCCCGTCCTCAAGCAGTTTTTCATCACGGTGTCCGTGAAGGATAAGAAAGGCCGTTTGCTGGGTTCCGTGCAGAAGACCTTCGGGACCCAGTACGAGCAATTGATGGATCAGCCGCTGGGAGACGTTCTCGTCAAGGGAGGCACGACCAAGCGGGTGCCGTTTGAATTGACGCTGAGCGAAGATGGTGAAGGCTTGCAGATCGACGCCGTGCTGACTTACAGCCTGATTCCCAAGCCCGCCCCCGCGCTGCTGGACGGGTACTTGAAAACCCTCCCGACAGATGCGGAACGGGAGCGCGCGAAGCGCCTCCTCGCCGATTACGCCGAACCCCGCGTGTTGACGTTCAGGACGAAAACCCTCTAAGCCACCCCGCCTTCCGTGGCAGGACATCACGAGACAGGGAGCATGCGAATGCTATGAGATGGACATCGCGGCAAGTCAAGGTACTCATGATCGGTCTCACCGTCCTGGGCCTGGTCATCGGCGTGGGATGGTTTCAGGTCACGTTCGCCGCCAAGGACGAGAGCGGCCCGCTGACCCCCGAAAAGGTTTTCCCGGCCTCTTCCAAGTGCAAAAAATGCCACATCCGGGCCTCCGAGGAATACGAGGAGTCCGTCGTCGCCAGGGCCATTGTGACGCCGACCTTCCGGGCCATGCTTGAGGACTATGCGGGCAAGGGGAAGGACAAGCGCTACTGCCTCAACTGCCATGCGCCTCAAGCCGTGGTGTTTCCGGACCTGGTCGATACCATGGTGAAACAGATCATCTCCGGAGATCCCACGTTCGAAGGCGTCGGCTGTATCCAGTGCCACCTTATCAAGGCGGTGGAGCCGAACGTCAAGGGACACCCTCCTGTAAAATTGGAGCCGGGGCGAACGGTGTTCGGCGGCTACAAGGATTTTCTCGAGAACAAAGCGCACGAGTCGCAGTTCGTGGACATCTTCAAGAAGTCCGATCTCTGTCTGAGTTGCCACACCATTGCCCCGCCGGGCGTCCCGACGGCCGAAGCCGTCGGCAACTGGAAAGGCAGCAAGGCGGCCAAGGAGGGCAAGACCTGCCAGACCTGCCATATGCCGCAGGGATTCGACTCGTCGGCGAATGAGGAGAAGAAGCGTGACATCGCGGGGCACGAATTCAACGGCAAGTCCCCGGCGCTCCGCAAGCAGGCCTTTGACCTGGATTATGAGACCGAGATCCAAGGAGCCCAGACCAAGCTGACCGTGAAGGTGAAAAACCTCGTCCCCCACAACGTGCCTACCACGCATCCGATCTGGAACCAAGTCTATCTCCAGGTCAGCATTCGCGGGCTGAACCTGAGGGAGGTCTTCAAGGAGAAACGTATCTACGGACGCACCTTCGCCGACGCGAAAGGCAACAAGACGCTGATGGATCACGACGCGGTCAAGCTGTTGGAGGACACGACCCTCAAAGCGGATGAGATCCGCACGGAGACCTTTACCTTCCTGACTCCGGAGGGGACCCCTTCTTTCGACGTGGTGCTCTCTCTCCATTTCGCCACTCCTGCCGAGTTGTGGCCGGAGGCCTTTGCCAAGCGGGTCGCTTCGTTCACGATAAAGGGCTTTACGGACCCGGTCTTCAAGCCCTCGGAGATCACGAAACGGTGCGGCAACACGAAGGTGGCGGAGGGAAAGATCAGGAAGATGTCGTGTCCGTAGGAGTTCGGGCGAGGCTGAGCGACTGGTGGACACACCGATGTTGAATCCGCTATAGTTGGAATGGCGACAGAGCAGGTAGGCGATGGGGTTCGCCTGGAACCGCCGTGTGCACGGCTGATGACCCCTACCGAGGTGACTTGGTAGGGGTTTTTTGTTGCCCGCCCCTCAGTGGTTTTGATTGGGTAACAGAGAGGAGAGAGGCGGCAATGTCGTTCACATGGGAGGTTGCGGCGATCTGGATCGGGCTGGCGCTGGTGGCCACCCTGGTTTCAATTCGCATCGGAGTCTCGGTGGCCCTGGTCGAGATTCTGGTGGGGACGCTGGGCGGGAATCTGCTGGACCTCCGGCCCACTCCTTGGATCGATTTCCTGGCCGGCTTCGGCAGCATCATGCTCACCTTCCTGGCCGGGGCCGAAATCGACATCCAGGTCATGAAGGAAAAATGGCGGGAGACGCTCTCGATCGGATTTGTCTCGTTCCTGGTGCCGTTCATCGGCGCCGGCGCGTACGCCTACTGGGTGGCCGGATGGTCGTTGGAGGCATCGGAGATCGCCGGCATCGCGCTCTCCACCACGTCGGTGGCGGTGGTGTATGCCGTGATGGTCGAGCGAGGCTATAACGAGACCTGGTTCGGCCAAATGATCCTGGCCGCCTGCTTCATCACGGACCTGGGCACGGTCCTGGCGCTCGGGCTGCTCTTCGCCGATTACGATTGGCGGCTGGTGGCGTTCGGCGCCGGCACGGGCCTGACCCTCTGGCTCCTGCCGCGCGTGACGCCGTGGTTCTTCGCGAAGGTTGGCAGCCGGATCAGCGAACCCGAAGCGAAATTCCTCTTGCTGGTGCTCTTCGCCTTGGGCGGACTGGCCCAGGCCGCGAAGAGCGAGGCGGTCCTGCCGGCGTATCTGGTCGGCATGGCGCTGGCCCCGTTTTTCCTGGCCAACAGGACTTTCGCGCAACGGATGCGGCTGATCGCGTTCGCGATTCTGACGCCGTTCTATTTCCTGAAGGCCGGCGTGCTCGTCGGATGGGACGCCATCGTGAACAGTCTCGGTTTGATCGGGATCTTTCTGGGCGTGAAGGTCGCCGCCAAGTTCATCGGTGTCTGGCCACTGACCCGCGCCTTCCGATTCAGCCAGCGTGAAGGGATGTACTTGACTCTGTTGATGTCCACCGGATTAACGTTCGGTACGATCTCCGCTCTGTATGGATTGTCAAACCGTTACATCTCGCAAGAACAATATGCCGTGCTGGTGACGGCCGTCATCCTGAGCGCCGTGGTACCGACGCTGATCGCTGAGCGGTGGTTCGATCCGGGTTATAGAAAACCGGCCGAAGAGGTCCTGCCCCGCCGTAGTTCGGACCGATTGGATCAACTGGGCGATCGAAGGGGAGGAAGGAGATAGCTATGTGGCGTAAGATCCTGGTGGGTTTGGACGGATCTGAAGGGGCCAACAAGGCGCTGGTGATGGCGGTGAAGCTGGCCTCCCAATTCAGCGCCGAGATTCACTCTATCTCGGTTGAGGAGACACTCCCGCACTATGCGGCTACAGTGGGAGAGGTTGTCGAAAGTAAACAAGAGGCGGCTAATTATTTCCGCAAGCTGATCGCGGAGGCCCAGCAATCGGCCCGGGCGTCGGGCGTGACGCTCCACAGCCATATCGTGCCAGGCCACGAGGTGGAGACGATTGTGACCTTCGCCAAGGACCATCAATTCGATCTTTTGGTCATCGGTTTCATGGGGCACTCGAAGATCTTCGGCCGCATCTGGGGCAGCACGTCCCAGAGCCTGACCAAGCTCTCCCCCTGCACGGTGTTAGTGGTCAAGTAATGCCTGAATCGGGCGGGACGCTACTCGAAGGTGATGGTGGAGCCCGGCGATTTGGTGCGGAAGATCTGGATGGCCGCGTAGATGTTCTTCGCAGGCTGGTTCAGGATGAGCTCCGACTCCGTGATGTGGGTGTCGATCAGCTCGAAGGGTCCGCCGCTGTAATAGATCCGGCACTTGTCCATCTGGCAGTTTCTGTAGACGTGGTTGTCCAACACCAAGTCCTCCTTGGTGAACGTCTTCTGATCCACCACGATGTATTGCTGGTCCACGACCGCACTATACCAGCCTCACCGTCCTCAGGCAAGCGAAGCGCCCGCTCTCGTTACGAACGCACGTCCTTCACGAAGCGCCTGAGCCGTTCGAAGTACGGCACCCCGCCGACAAACACCAGGTCGTTATGGTCGGCTCCGGGGACGATGTACAGGTCCTTCGGCGGATGCGCCGCCTCGAACACCATCCGCCCCATCTGGAGCGGGACGATGCTGTCGCGATCTCCGTGGATCACGAGGACCGGCCGATGAATCTCGCGCAACCGGTCGGCGAGATTGAACTTCGCCTGCACAAACCAGTGCGCGGGTAGTCCCCAATAGTGGAGCCGGGCCAGCGCCTCGACGGACGGGAACGCGGACTCGAGGATCAGCCCGGCCGCCGGCCGCCGGCTTGCCAGCGCGCCGGCCACCGCGGCGCCCAGGGAGCGACCGAAGAGTACGATCCGTGTCGGCGGCACCCGTTTCGTTGTTACCAGGCAGTCATGGGCGGCAAGGGCATCCTGGTAGAGGCCGTCTTCGGACGGCGCGCCGCCGCTTCGGCCGTAACCGCGGTAGTCGAACAGGAACACGGACAGGCCGGTCCGGTAGAGCAGGGCGAGGTTTTCCAGCCGGTGAATGATGTTGCCCGCGTTCCCGTGACACCACAGCAGCACCGCCGGACTGCCCGAGGCGCGCACATACCATCCGAACAGGCGTGTGCCGTCCTGGGCGTCGAACCAGACGTCCTCCAAGGGAAGCCCGCTTAAACGGGCCCAGTCCCTGTCATCCCAGGGCGAGGGATGATAGACCAGGAGTTGATCCAGCACGGCCTCGATTGTAGGCGAAAGCGACATGGAAAGCGACGAGGATGGCTTGAATATTGGATGACGGCTCTATACAATGGGCCGCCGTTTCGTTTTCAGATACCATCATCGACGCCTAGAAGGAGACCCTTGGCATGGATCGGAGCACGGGGATTGTGCTGTTTGCCGTCGCGGCGGCTTTTATCGGGATCGCCTATGGCGCGTACTTGATACAGTGGATCCTGAAGCTGGAAGAGGGGTCCGACAAGATGAAGGCCATCGCCAAGGCCATCCAGGAAGGCGCCAACGCCTATCTGAACCGCCAGTACACCACGGTGGCGTATGTGGCGGCCGGTCTGTTCGCGGTCCTCTGGGCGGCGGGCCTCTGGTCCGAGAAGTTCGGGCTCCTGACGGCGGTCGGCTTCCTCATCGGCGCGGTGGCCTCCGCCTCGGCCGGCTATGTCGGTATGAAGATCGCCGTCCGCGCGAACGTCCGAACCGCACAGGCGGCGCACGGCGGTCTCAATGCGGCCCTGCAGGTGGCGTTCAAAGGCGGCGCGGTGACGGGGCTGCTCCTGATCGGGTTGGGGCTGTTCGCCGTCGCCGGGTTCTACTACGTGGCGACGGCCCTGGCCGGGCCCGCCAAGGCGATGCACGCGCTGCTCTCGCTCGGGTTCGGGGGGAGCCTGATTTCAGTCTTCGCCCGGGTCGGCGGCGGAATCTTCACCAAGGCGGCCGATGTGGGCGCCGACCTCGTCGGCAAGGTCGAGGCGGGCATTCCCGAAGACGACCCGCGGAATCCCGCCGTGATCGCCGATAACGTCGGCGACAACGTCGGCGATTGCGCCGGCATGGCCGCCGACCTGTTCGAGACCTACGCCGTGACGACCGTGGCGGCGATGGTCCTCGGCTTCACCATCTTCAAAGGCGCCTCCGAACCATTGGTCTATCCCTTGTTGCTCGGCGGGATCACCATCTTCGCCACGATCATCGGCATCTGGTTCGTGAAGGCAAACGAGGGCGGCAGCATCATGGGGGCCCTTTACAAGGGGTTGTTCTGGGCCGGGGGCGTGGCCGCGGTGGCGTTCTATCCGGCCACGACATGGCTCATGGACGGAGTCGGCGGCGTGAGCGGCGCGGCGTACTACGGCTGTGCCCTGGCCGGCCTGGCGGTCACCATCGCGCTGGTCTTCATCACCGACTACTACACCTCCAAGAGCTTCAAGCCGGTGCAGGAAATCGCCAAGGCCAGCGAGACGGGCCATGCGACGAACATCATCGCGGGTCTGGCGGTCGG
Source organism: uncultured Nitrospirales bacterium (assembly GCA_964384595.1). Lineage (GTDB taxonomy): Bacteria > Nitrospirota > Nitrospiria > Nitrospirales > NS-4 > SCTG01. Next base: position 3,206 of record CAYLLY010000034.1, on the reverse strand, counting down.
CATGCAATCGACGGCGTGGCCGGTCATGGTGATCGCCGCGGCCATCATGGCCAGCTATGCGATGGCGGATCTCTACGGGGTTGCGGTCGCGGCGGTGTCCATGCTGTCGATGGCCGGCATCGTGGTCGCCATCGACGCCTTCGGCCCAATCACCGACAACGCCGGAGGGATCGCCGAGATGGCTCATTTGGGGAAGGACGTGCGGAACATCACCGACCCGCTGGATGCGGTGGGCAACACCACCAAGGCCGTCACCAAGGGCTATGCGATCGGGTCGGCCGGCCTGGCGGCCATCGTGCTGTTCGCCGAGTACGCCCGGCAAGTGGCGGGGGCGGGCGGGTCGGGGGCCGCCAGCAGCTTCGACCTGTCGAATCCGAAGGTCCTCGTCGGCCTGTTCCTCGGCGGCATGCTGCCGTACCTGTTCGGTTCGATGTGCATGAAGGCGGTAGGGCAGGCCGCCGGCGAAGTCGTCGGCGAGGTCCGCCGCCAGTTCCGTGAGATCAAGGGCATCATGGAAGGCACCGGCAAGCCGGAATATGGCACCTGCGTCGACATCGTGACGAAGGCGGCGATCCAGAAGATGATGATCCCGGGGGCGATCCCCGTGCTCGCGCCCATTCTGGTGGGCTTCATTCTCGGGCCCGTGGCTCTCGGCGGTGTGCTGGTCGGGACGATCGTGACCGGCCTTTTCGTCGCCATCTCCATGACCAGCGGTGGCGGGGCGTGGGACAACGCCAAGAAGTACATCGAGGAGCAGGGCAAGAAGGGAAGCGAGACGCATAAAGCCGCCGTCACCGGCGATACGGTCGGCGATCCGTACAAGGATACGGCCGGCCCGGCGATTAATCCCATGATCAAAGTCATCAATATCGTCGCGCTGCTGATCGTGTCGTTGATCGTCTAGTCTTGCGGGGCCATCCCCACATCCGACCTGATCCCATCCTTGTAGGGGCGCACGGCCGTGCGCCCTCCGTCCTTGCAGCCCTTGATTTGGTTGCTCGTTCGGCCTACCATTTCTTCTATACGGCCCGTTCACGGTTTTCTTAGTTTTGTCGTTCTTCGACGGAGGCGCTGCATGCAACGCGCGCTGGCCATTCTCATCCCTTTGGCCGCACTGGCCTTCCTGTTCGATTCGCCTTGGACTTTTGCCGAGAAAAGCAGCCTGAAGATCGAGGGTAAAGCTCCGGCTGAATTCGTCGCGTCACAAGGGGGGAAGGCCTGGGCCGTCGTGATCGGCATTGACGAGTATGAGCTGATGCCGCGCCTGAGTTACGCGGTGGCGGACGCTCAGGCCGTGGCGCGTTTGCTCGAACGCCAAGGGTTTCAGGTTACGGAACTGTACAACAAAGAAGCCCACCGCCGTGGGATACTCCAGGAATTAGGCGAAAAGCTGGTGGAGCGCACCGAGGCGCATGACCGTGTGCTGATTTTCTTCGCCGGGCACGGGGAAACCAAGAAAGCGAAGGGCGAAGGGAAGGAAATGGGGTACCTCATGCCGGTCAATGTGAGACCGGGCTCCCTCACCGATTCCGCGATCAGCATGGGGCTGATCCAGGAACTGGCCGACGGCCTTCCGGCCAAGCACGTGCTGTTTCTTGTGGATGCGTGTTATGCCGGTATCGCAGGAAGGCGGTCGAGAGGCGTCCCGGTAAAGGCGAGCGAGGATTACTTCAAAGTGATTACGCGGGAACGAGGGCGGCAGTTAATTACGGCCGGCGGTGGCGACCAGGAGGCATTGGAAGGGCCGGAGTGGGGGCACAGCGTCTTTACCTATTACCTGCTGGAGGGCCTAGGTAAGTGGCTGGCGGATATGAATGGTGACGGGATCATCCCGGCCTCGGAACTTCATTATTATCTGGACCAACGCGTGTTCGACGCCGCGCAGTTGAAGAAGCACAAGCAACGGCCGGAGATGTGGGTACTGGCACCGGAGAAAGGAGAGTTCGTCTTCGTGCGTGACAAGCCCGCTGGCTCTTCCCGTACAAGCGCTGGAATCGCCGCCAAGGATCCAAAAACTGAGCAGCAACAGCTCCAGGCCGAACGGGATGCGCTGGAGCGGGAGAAGCAACTGGCGGAGGAGCGGGCGAAACTGGAAGCCGAGCGACGACAGGTGGCGGAGGAGAAGGCGCGCCAGCAGGCTGAGCGGGAGAAGATGGAACGGGCATTGCGGGAGGCCGAGGAGAGGGCCAAGCTGGAAGCAGAACGGCGGCAGAAGGAAGAGGAACGTCGTCGGGTAGCTGAGGAGAAAGCCCAAAAGGAACGGGAAGAGAGGAATATTGAGGAGGCCCAACAGGATCTCAAGGCGCTGGAAGAGCACCAACAGCAGCTTGCGGAACAACAGAAGCTGACTGCGATGTTTCGGAAACAGATGGAAGAGATGCGCAAGCGAATCGAACCCAAGAAGCCGGAGCCCATCGAAGAGGCTCGCGTGCGGCCTCCGTCGGCGCCGGGGCAGACCGGCCGCGAGATCACAGGCAAGGACGGCGCGCCGATGGTGCTGGTACCGGCGGGCGAGTTCCTTTACGGGGACAACAATCAGCGGCTGTCGCTGCAGGCGTTCTACATGGACAAGTATGAAATGACGACGTCTCGCTACGCGAAGTTTCTGCAAGAAACCGCGCGCAAACAGCCGTTCTATTGGAACCAAGTGAGCTTGGCCAGTCTCGGCGACCGGCCTGTCGTGGGGGTGGACTGGCATGATGCCGAGGCCTACTGTCGCTTTTACGGCAAGCGGCTGCCGACGGAGCAGGAATGGGAAAAGGCGGCACGGGGCACGGATGGACGCAAATATCCATGGGGCAATGAAGAGCCAAGCAGATCGATTGCCAGCTATAATTGGGACGGCGAGCGGAACTGGCAGGGTTACTCCACGTTGGCGTCGGTGGAGAGCTATGAGTCCGGCAAGAGTACTTACGGCATCTACAACACGGCGGGAAATGTGTGGGAGTTGACGAGTTCGGATTATGACAGTAGCTACAAGGTGATCCGTGGCGGGTCGTGGACCAACTATGCGCTCGATCTGCGTTCGACGCTCCGGGACTGGGTCACCCCAACGTATCGGTACTACACCTTGGGCTTCCGCTGCGCCCAGGACGCCCGATAACCTGTACCCTTTGTCCCTGTTTCCTTTTGTCTGATCGGATTCGTCTTCCGTAGATAATATGAGCGTGCGCCTTTCCGATTCGACCGCAGCGGTCGAATCGGCT
>CAYLLY010000033.1:0-22612 GCA_964384595.1 uncultured Nitrospirales bacterium | reverse complement strand
CGTCCACCATGCCGGTCGCCTGCATGTGCGCGTAGCAGACCGTCGAGCCCACGAACTTGAATCCGCGCCGCTTCAAGTCCTTGGACAGGGCGTCGGACTCAGGCGAGGACGCCCTGATGGTTTTTCGGGTCACTCCGTTGGGATTGCGCAGCGTGCGATTGCCCGTGAAGCCCCAGATGTACCGATCGAAGCTGCCGAACTCTTTCTGCACCTCCAGGAAACATTTCGCGTTGGTGACGGCCCCTTCGATCTTCAGGCGATTCCGGATGATGCCCGCGTCTTTTAGCAAGCGCGCGACATTGGCTTTTCCGAATCGTGCCACCTTGCGCGCCTCGAAGTTCTTGAACGCCTTCCGGAAATTGTCCCGCTTGCGCAGGATCGTAATCCAGCTCAATCCCGCCTGGAAACCCTCCAGGATCAGCATCTCGAACATCTTCCGGTCGTCATGGACGGGGATTCCCCACTCCTTGTCGTGATACTCACAGTACAGCGAATCCTCCCCACACCACCAACAGCGCGGCTTCACACCGGCCACGACTCTTCGTTCCACGCCATCTCCCAGAACATCCACTCGTACCGCGAGCTGATGAGAAAGGCGTGCTCCAGGCGGGCTTTCTCCGCCTCGCCCGCCCGCTTCACCCACGCGTCCACCCGCGCCCGCATCCACGCGGCCACTGCCGCGAACTCCGGCGAGGCGTATAGCAGCAGCCAGTCCCGGTAGGGATGCGACTTCGGCGGCTTCCCCTTGCGCAGGAGATGCCGCCCTACCACGCAATAGATCCAGGCGCAGGGGAGAGCCACGACCGCGGCATCGAGGGCCGAGCCGTTCTGGGCGACCTGCAGCATGTGCCGCGTGTAGGCGTAGTTCGTCGGCGCCATCGGGACCCGGGCCATCTCCTTGCGCGTCAGCTTCCAGCGCTTGCCGTAGGTCTCATGGAGCGAGCGCTCGACGACCAGCGTGTCTTCAGCCAGCTTGGCGAATATGGTGGCCGAATCGGGGTCCGGGGCCTTCTCAGAGGCGATCGTAAAGACCCGCGCCAGGTCGCCGAGAAACAGCGCGTCCTGGAGAATGTAGTATCTGAACTTCCGTTCCGGCAGGGTGCCGCTGCCCAGCCCTACGACGAACGGGTGGGTGAGTTGGGCGGCCCAGATCGGCTCCGCGACCGACCGCAAGTGCTGGCTGAATTTCATTAGGCTCCTCGTAGGTAGCCGTACCTTAGCGAAATCATGCTAGTGGCGCAAGAGGCGACGCGGTGCGGTATAATGTCGTCATGCGTTCGTGGGTGGCCCTTCTGAGCTGGCTGCTCCTGGCCCTGGCGGCCTCATCGGCCTCAGCCGGCGAGTCGCGCAAGCTGCCGTTGCTTCCCGCCCCTGAACTTCGCGTCGCCGAAGTCTTCGACAACCGCCTGGAACTCTGGATCGAGCTGTATGCGACCCAAAGCCCGGATGTGGTGGATTACGCGACCGCGCGGAAAGTGATGCGGTTGGTCATGAATCCGGACGGGACGCCTGGCTACGAGCTGGCGCCCCATCCCTTCCTGATCTGGTGGGGGCGGGCGCTATGGAAGGATGTCGAGGAGGACGGGATCAACGGCAACGAGGTGATCCAGGAAGACAACGTGATTTTCCACCCGAACCCCTACCTGCGCCTCTACCGGGACCAGTAATCCCGCCCGATCACGCCGCGCCAAACTCCTTCGCCAGGGCGATCTCGATCTCATCCAGAGGAGACGCGCCGCGGTTGCGGACGTGCGCTTTCCAGGCGGGATGCCGCCGGAGGCAGTCGAACACCGTCTTCACGAGCTCAGGCTTGAGCTGTTGCTCCCATTCCTTGGCCCATTGGTGCCCGTCTTCGTCACCCGCGTAGTCATCCGGGAAGTTGGCTTCGAGGACAAAGCGCAGGATGAACGTTTTTTCTTCCTGAAACATGGGATTCCCCACTTGAGGGGCGTACGGCTGTACGCCCCTACGTCTTGGCGAGCCGGTTGATGCCGTCGAGCGCCGCCGTGCGGTAGCACTCGGCGAGAGTCGGGTAGTTGAAGACGTTGTGGACGAAGAAGTCCACCTTGCCGCCGTACGTGAGGACCGCCTGGCCGATGTGGACCAGCTCGGTGGCGCCGTCGCCGATGATGTGGACGCCGAGCAGCTCCATCGTGGTTCGGTGGAAGACGAGCTTCAGCAGCCCTTCGAGGTCGCCGACGATCTGGCCGCGGGCGATCTCCTTGTAGAAGGCCCGGCCGATCTCGTACGGCACCCCTTCCTTGGTGAGCTCTTCCTCGGTCTTGCCCACCGTGGAGATCTCCGGAATCGTGTAGATGCCGTAGGGGAGGACCTTGGGCAGTGTGGACTGTTCCACCTGGAAGGCGTGGCAGGCCGCCAGCCGGCCCTGTTCCATCGAGGTCGAGGCCAGTCCCGGGAACCCGATCACGTCTCCGGTCGCGTAGATGTGCGGGACCTCCGTCTGGTAATGCTCGTTGACTTTCAATTGGCCCATCTTGTCCACGGTGAGGCCGGCGGAGGTCAAGTTCAATAAGTCCGTGTTCGCCGTCCGGCCCATCGAGTAGAGCAGCACGTCCGTGATGATGGTCTTGCCGCTCTTCAGATTGGTCACGGCCCGGCCTTTTTCGTCGATGGTCACCTTGTCGATTTCCTCGCCCATCCGCATCGTCACGCCGTTGGTCCGCATGTGATAGATCAGGGCCTGGACGATCTCTTGGTCCACGAACCGGAGGAGTTCGAGACGCCGGTCGAAAAGCGTGACCTTGATCCCGAAGGCGGCGAACATAGAGGCGTATTCGCAACCGATCACCCCGCCGCCCATGACGATCAGGCTCTTGGGAATGGCTTCTGTGGAGAGGATCGAATCCGAGTCGCAGATGGTGACGTCGTTGAAGGGGATGTCCTCCGGCCGGCGCGGGCGCGAGCCTGTGGCGATCACGATGAACGGCGCATGCAGGTGGTCCGCGTCGCCGCCTTTGGTGGCGACCGAGACGGTGTGCGGGTCTACGAACGCGGCGGTTCCCTGGATGATCTCCACGTCATTGCGCTCGAGCTGGTTGTTGATGACCTCCAGTTCGTGCTTGACGACCAGGTCCTTTCGGGTCATCAGGTCCCGGAGGGTCATGCTCTTTTTCAGGGAATACGAGATGCTCGAAAAGGAGCGCTGCTTGAAGCCGTGCAGGTAGTAGATGGCGTCCTTGAGGGTTTTGCTGGGGAGCGTGCCGGTGTTGATGCAGGCGCCTCCGACCACCCGCTCCTTCTCGATGACGGCCACCCGCTTGCGCAGCTTGGCCGCCTGGATGGCGGCCTTCTGGCCGGCAGGGCCGCTCCCGATCACCAGGAGGTCGAATTCACGCATGGACATGGCCGGGTCTTTCTGCGGCCCAGGCGGCGCGCATCTAGTACGTGAAGCCGCCCATGGAGCCCAGCGGCGGGAGCGGCGCCGGCAGGCCGGCCGCTTTCCGGGCCGCGTGGAAGGCCGTCTCCATATCCGGCATCGAGGCGATCTCCGGCACGACCTGCATGTACCGGATCACGTTGTCCTTGTCCACGACCATGACGGTCCGGGCCAGCACGTGGATGTCCGGCACCAACAGGCCATGGGCTCGCCCGAAGTCTCCTCCGCGGTAGTCCGAGAGGAAGGTGATGTTGAAAATCTTTGCCTCCTCGGCGAAGCGTTTCTGGGCGAAGGGGGTGTCCACGCTCACCGTGATGAGCTGGATGTCGCGGTCGAGATTGGCATTCTTTTCACTCAGGTGATGTGTCTGCTGCTCGCAGACTTTGGTGTCCAGTGACGGGACGATGCTGATGATCCGAACCTTCCCCTTGCCGTCGGTGAGGCTGACCAGCTTGAGGTCGCCTCCGGCCACCTTGGCGTCGCGGATGGTGTCGCCGACCTTGACGGCGGTGCCGTCGAGCTTGAGGGGGTTGCCCTTAAACGTGACGGTATTGCCGGCCCCGGCTGACGCGCTGCTCTTGGAAACCGGCAGGTCCGAGTACATGAATCCGCCCATGGCGCAGCCGGCCAACAGCAAACCGGCTCCGGCCAGGGCTATCATCGATGAATGGAACCGAATGCGAGTCATGGTGAGGCCTCCTAAAGGAAAGAACGAGGGACAATGTTTTATAGTCCCATGGTCGGGTAAAGGTCAAGGAAAGGGGTCGCGGGTGGCGCCGAGCGGGACCCTGGCGGAGCGCAGCGACTGTCCCGCGCTTCGCTGGAGCGAGCACGTCAGGGTGGCTCGGCGACAGGACCCGCCAAAAATTCGAGGATCAGGCGGTTGACCTCGTCGGGGCGTTCCCACATGGGCAGGTGGCCAGCGTCGGGGATGATGGCCAGGCGCGAGCCGGGGATCGTCCGGTGGAGTTCCTCCCCCGCCGTGACCGGGAGAAAGCGGTCGTCGCGTCCCCAGACGATCAAGGTGGGGGCGGTCACGGCATTCAGCCGGGGCACGTAGTCTGTCTCCCAGGCGTCGACATGCGTGAGCGTGGACCAGAGCGGCCGGGCCTTGCCGCAGTCCTTTCTGAGACGATAGGCGCGCTCGATCACCGCCGGCGTGACGAGGCTGCGATCCAGGACCAGCCCGCCGATGAACTTTCGGAAGGCGCGACGGCCCAGGAAGTGATAGCCCAGCCCGAACAAAAGTCCCGACCCGAGCCGGGCGAAGAGCTTCAGGTAGGGGCCGCGGATCAGGCTCAGCACGTCCCGCGGGAACCCCGAAACCAGGATGAGCCGGTCCACGCGGGCAGGATCGGTGAGGGCCAGGCTCAAGGCGAGACCGCCACCCATCGAGTGCCCGACGAGGGCGGCGCGCCCGACGCCGACGGCATCAAGAAATCCGCGGAGCCAATCGGTATAAAACGCCGGGGTGTAGGCGGCACGCGGCTTGTCCGACAGACCCTGGCCGATCAGATCCGGGATAAAGAGAGTGAAGCGCCGCCCAAGCGGTTCGATCTGATGCTCCCAATTCCAGATCGCGCCGGCATAGCCGTGCAGCAGGACGACCGGCGACCCCTGACCGTGCCGGATGTACGCGGTGCGGTGTCCGTTGGCGGTGACGAACTGAGGCGGGTAGCGGTCTAACGGAGGAAGGGGAGGAAACCTCAATTCATTCCACGACGACCAGCGTCTCGTCGGGCTTCACGTCGTCGCCTTCTTTGACGTAGAGCGCCTTCACGGTCCCGGCGATCGGCGCCAGCACCTGACTCTCCATCTTCATCGCCTCGATGATGAGCACCAGTTCGTCCTTCTTGACAGGCTGGCCCTGCTTCACCAGGACCTTGATGACCTTGCCCGGCATGGACGTCGCCACGTCGCCGGGGCCGGCCGGTTTCGGCCTGGGCGGCTTCTTTTCGCCTCCGACTGCCGGAGCTTCCGGCGTGCCGGTCAGCACCTCCGTCAGCGGTTCCAGGTGGACTTCTTCCAGCCGGTCGTTGACCTTGATGTAATAGGGCTTCTTCCCGTCGGCCTTCCGCCCTGATCCCGATACCTTGATGTGGTAGCTCTCGCCGTGGACCGTGACGTTGAACTCCAGCGGGGCCAGCTTCAGTTCATGCGCGACGGCGGGGCCCTTGGTCGGCAAGGGGGCGAGCGGTTCCGGCTTGAGCTGGCCGCTGGCGCGCTCGTCGAAGAAGTCGTTCGCGACGCTCGGGAACAGCGCGTACGACAGCACGTCCTCCGGGTTGGTCGTCTTGTCCGCGACTTCGCGGACGGCTTTCGGCAGTTCCGGCTCGAGGAGGTCGGCGGGCCGGTCCTGTATGACCGGCTCTTTCCCGAGGACGCGTTTTTGAACGGCGGGATCGACGGCGCCCGGCGGCCTGCCGTAGAGACCCTTGAAGTAATTCCGCGTTTCGGTGGTGACGACCTTGTAGCGCTCGCCGGTGAGGACGTTGAGCGTGGCCTGGGTGCCGACGATCTGACTTGACGGTGTGACCAGCGGGGGAAACCCGAAGTCCTTGCGGACGCGCGGGACTTCCTCCAGCACGGCCTTAAACTGGTGCAGGGCGTTCTGCTCGGCGAGCTGCGCGGCCAGGTTCGACAACATGCCGCCGGGAATCTGCGAGATCAGAATCTCGGAGTCCACGCCGGCGAAATCGCTTTCGAACTGGTGGTACTTCTTCCTGGCGTTCCGGAGGACTTCGGCGACGGGCGGGAGCGTCTTCAGGTCGAGTCCCGTATCGTAGGGCGTCCCGCGCAGCAGGGCGACGAACGTTTCCGTCGGCGGGTGCGACGTGCCGCCGGAGAGCGGGGAGAGCGCCGTGTCCAGCATGTCGAGGCCTCCGAGGATCGCCATCAGGGCGCTGGTCGAGGCCATCCCCGACGTGTAATGGCTGTGCAGGTGGATCGGCACGCGCACGGCCGCCTTGAGGCCCTTGACGAGCTTGTAGGCGTCCATCGGCGCCAGGAGCCCGGCCATGTCCTTGATGCAAAGGGTGTCGGTGCCGAGGTCCTCCAGGCGTTTTGCCAGAGCGATGAACCGGTCGAGGCTGTGGACCGGGCTGGTGGTGTAGCAAATCGTGGCCTCCACGTGCTTTTGGGCCCGGCGGACGGCGGCGATGGACTCTTCCATGTTCCGGATGTCGTTCAGGGCGTCGAAGATGCGGAACACGTCCACGCCGTTGGCTGCGGCGCGCTCGACGAAGGCGTTCACCACATCGTCGGGATAGTGACGGTAGCCGACCAGGTTCTGGCCGCGCAGCAGCATCTGGAGCCGTGTGCGGGGCATCACCCGCTTGATCGCGCGGAGCCGTTCCCAGGGATCTTCTCGCAGGAACCGCAGGCAGGTGTCGAAGGTGGCGCCGCCCCAGACCTCGAGCGACCAGAAGCCGACCTTGTCCAACTGGTCGGCGACATCCAGCATGTCCTCGGTCCGCATGCGCGTGGCCAGCAGGGACTGGTGCCCGTCGCGCAGGGCCACGTCGGTGAGCAGGACCTGTTTGGACGGCGCGGCTTCGATTTCGAGGGGGGCCGGTCGAGCCGCCTTTGTTCTCTTAGTGGGCCTCTTCACGCTTACAGCCCTTCATAGGCCACGATGGCCGCGGAGATGGCGACGACGAGATCCTCCGGATCGCTGTAGTCCTCGTAGTCGAACACCTCGGGGTGCGTCTCCAGGTAGCTGGTGTCGAACCGGCCGGCCTGAAAGTCCGGCTCCTCCATGATCCGCTTCATGAAGGGGATTGTGGTCTTCACCCCCCGCAGCACGAATTCCTCCAGTGAGCGGCGGGCCCGGCTGACCGTCTCCTCCCAGGTCCGACCCCGCACGACCAGCTTGGCGAGGAGGGCGTCATAATAGGGCGGAATGGTGTAGTCCTTGTAGGCCATGCCGTCGATGCGGACACCGATGCCGCCCGGCGAGTAATAGGCGGTCACGGTGCCGGTGCAGGGGCGGAAGTTGTTCCGAGGATCCTCGGCGTTGATCCGGCATTGGATGGCGTGCCCCTGGAGCGTGACGTCCTCCTGGCAGAACTCGAGCGGCTGTCCGGCGGCCACCTCGATCTGCGACCTCACGAGGTCGATCGCGGTGATCTGCTCCGTGATCGTGTGCTCCACCTGGATGCGGGTATTCATCTCGATAAAGTAGAAGTTGCGGTCTTGGTCGAGCAGAAACTCGACGGTGCCGGCGTTGTCGTAGCCCACCGCTTTGGCCACGGCGATGGCGGCCTCGCCCATTCGGGCCCGCAGGTCCTTGTCCAAGACCAGCGACGGGGCGATTTCGATTATTTTTTGGTGGCGGCGCTGGATCGAACAGTCCCGTTCGCCGAGATGAATGATGTTCCCGTGCTTGTCGGCCAGGATCTGGAATTCGATGTGATGCGGCCGCTCGATGTATTTCTCCAGGAAGATCTCGCCGCTGCCGAACGACGAGAGCGCCTCCCGGCGGGCCACTTCCATCTGGGCGATCAGCTCCTGGTCGGTCCGGACGACATGCAGGCCCCGCCCGCCCCCGCCCATCGTGGCCTTGACCATCAGGGGATAACCGGCGTGCGCGGCGAAGCTCAAGGCGTCCGTCGGGTTGGTAATGCCCCTCTCGGTCCCCTGCACGATCGGGACGCCGGCTTTTCGGGCGATCTCGCGGGCCTGTACCTTGTTGCCCATCAGGTGGATGGTCTGGGGAGACGGCCCGATGAAGGTGATGCCGGAGGCCTCGCAGAGGCGCGCGAAGTCCGCGTTCTCCGAGAGGAAGCCGTAGCCCGGGTGAATGCCGTCGGCGCCGGTCCGCTTGGCGAGGTCCACGAGTCCCTGCATGTCGAGGTAGCCCTGGACCGGTCCCGGCCCGATGAGATGCGACGAGTCGGCCTTCTTCACGTAGATGGCGGTCGCGTCGCACTCCGCGTAGACCGCGACCGTCCGGATGCCGAGCTCCCGGCAGGCGCGGATGATGCGCATGGCGATTTCGCCGCGGTTGGCTATGAGAATTCTCTTAAACATAAAAAGAGTGCGTCAGGGTATCACAGGGCTGCGAGCAAGTCGAGGGGAGGAAACGGGGGAGACGCCGAAAAGAGAGATGTTATTTGGCCTGGATCAGGATGATTTGCTGTGCACTGCCGCCGCCCGTGACCACGTTGAGACGGTTCATGCCGGGCTTGATCTCCGGCACGGTCGCCTCGACGGTCGTCTCGTTCACGTGTTTGAACGAGATCTTGGAGCCGTCCGCCATGCCTCCAAAGGAAACGCCGCCGAAACATTCCTTCGTCCCGAAGTTTTCGCCCGTGATCGTGATCTTGTCTCCCGGCTTCATGGGGTCCGGCTCGACCTTGGTGATTTTGGGGCGCGCGCGGTTGTCGCAGACCGGCGCCTTGTCAACCGAGTCGCCCGGCCCTCCCACGGAAGGGACGTCATAGGCGCCGGAGCCCATACCGGGAATGACGACGTCGGCGGAGGCGAGAGGGAGGAATCCAAGGGCCGCTCCGAAGAGCACGAGCACAGTCGCTGTTATCGTCTTCATGCTGAACCTCCTAAAATCCTACTCAAGATCGGGGGCGTCGCCACGCTTGCCGAAAGCCGGCGGGATTTTCCTCAACACCGCTTCCGCTTTCTTAATCCCGGCCTCGGCCTTGATATCGGAGCTCCGGGGCTTTCTGGTGGGTCCTTTAATGGCCATGGACGACACCGAAATTTTCCGGACGGCCTTCTTCTGCATGCAGTGGGGGCACTCGGTGTCGGCGGAATTGAAGTTCAGCGACTGCTGTTCCTCGAAATCCCGCCCGCATCCTTCGCAATGGTATTCATACAGCGGCATGGAAGATTCCTCGCTCTCGTTTGTAGAGCATATTATAAGGGTGGCCGGTACGGCAAATCCAGCGGCTATCTTGACATCGCGGGGAAGCGTTTTGTACTGTGCAACATCTGGAATTGACGTGATAAAAACCTGTGCGAGGGAGGTTCGAGGGCCATGCCGGTGTTATTGAGAAAATTCAAGCTACCGACGGGAATCATGCAGGAGGAGCGGATCGACGATCCGGATCGCATTGCGCGGTACATGAAGCTGTTCGAGAAGGAAGACGTCAAGAAGCTCGAGACGGGCAGATGGGTCTGGATCGAAAAGGACGAGTGGCAGCTCATTCCCGATTGATGCACGGTGGCGCAGAAGTTCGGCAATGGCCGGTGGGTCAAGGAGGGATTCCTGGACAACCGCACGCCTGGGCGGGTCGTCGGCCGAATCGTCTTCGCGGCGGTCGGTCCGGTGGAGTTTCTGCTGCGCGGGGATTTCCGTGGCGAGATTCAGGGAGCGCTGATCATCTTCAGCAACCCGTCGTTTGAGGACGATGATCCGGCCGGCCATGTCCTGGGGGACCTGGAGAATCCGCAAACCGGCGAAGTCAGTCTGATGTCGTTCGACCCGCACCCGCATCTGCCGCCGCATCCCTACCTCGAATGGTTCTCGGACCGTGACAATCACTACCGCATCGAGCTGGCCGCGGGCGCGGCTCGCATCGCCTCCGCCGACGAAGCGCGCGCCCTTGATGCCGAGTTGTCCGCCATCGCCGAACGTCTGGCCGCTCTTCCCGCCGCCCCCGCCAAATCCCGCGCCGATTCTGATTGGGTCTAGCCGAATCCTGTCGCCTTCGGCTCCGGGGTCCTGTGGGACTGTCGCGGGGCTGCCTCCCGCTCCCATTGACCCGTTGCATGCGAAGAGCAACAGGTTCCCCCGCGCCCTCTTGTGGTGTCATTCCCGCGCAGGCGGGAATCCAGTCCTGGGTCCCCGCTTTCGCAGGGACGACGGGAAGGCAGGGCGCTCCTCCACGGCCGCGTCCGGCACTGGATTTTCATTCCGGAAATAGGGCAATATTGACGCGTGGTGACGTTGAACGATGGCGAGACCGTTCACAATGCGTTCCCTGACCAAAACTTCAGAGAGGTAGGAAGATGAAGTTCCAGTACTACCCGGAGACCGATTCCCTGTACATCGACCATGCCAGCAGGGTGATCCCGCGCCCTTAGTCTACCTCGTGGGAGAAACATCGTGGCTTTGCGCAGGATCCTGGTGGTGGACGACGACGCCGACTTGAGGCAGTCGGTCCGGATGACGCTCGTCAAGGCCGGCTACGAAGTGATCGTCGCCGAGGACGGCGAGAAAGCCATTGCCGCCGTGCAGGCCGGGGACAATCCCCGCAAGGCCGATCTTATCATCTGTGACCTCTACATGCCGAAGGTCGGCGGGGTGGAGGCCATCGCCTACTTTCGCTCCCACCTGCCCGCCGTCCCAGTGATTGCGATGACGGGGAGCCAGGACATCTCGAGCGCCGAGTCTCTGTTCAGGCAAGGGATCGTGGAGTTTCTCCTCAAACCCGTCGGCCCTTCGGAGTTGCTGGGTGCCGTCGCGAAGGCCCTCAAAGACAGGTAGCCGGCCTCTTCGACCGTGACCTCCTAGGAACGTTCCTTGTGGGCATCAGCATCTCGGAAAGCGCCGCCGTCTTTCACGTCCCCTACGGACCGTTGAACAGCGAAGGCACACCGGGGGCCGGGTTCGTGGATGTGAAGAGCAAGCCGGACCTGGTGCCCATGGTCGCGTCGTGTCTCGGTTGGCCCGAAACGCAGAACTTATTGCGGGCGGTCAACGCGCCGGGCTCTCCGCTCATGACGCTGGCGGCCGATCAAGCCTTCACGGCGGCGGACCACCGGGAGCTCAAGTCGGTCCTGACTTCCTTCGTCACGCTCTGCTATGCCGATGTCGCGCGGAACGGGAAGCAGACTCTTGCCGACCTGGCCGGGTCTCTCGGGAAGCGGATAACCGAGTTGCTGCAGACAGCGAGCAACGAGCTGCAGCGGACTCTGCATTTGAATGTGACGCTGAAACTCCAGCCGACGATTTTCCATCAGAACAACGTCGAGGGCTGGAGCCTGACGGTCCTGATGGCGGCCTACGGGAAGAATGAGATCGACGCCCGCATCACATGGGGCGTCGGCGTCAAGGTTCTCCAGGAAGCACTATCATAACGTCTGCGCCATCGCAACTAATTGATAACAATGGCATTTCTGTCTGTTGAAGAATAATCTTGACTTCATATTTAATTAGACTTAGTATAATCTACAAATGAAAGAGGGAGCGCACATTCTTGCGGAGAAAGCCCTGAAGGTCACGGCGCAGCGGGCGGCCGTGATTGAGTTCCTGCACGGGAACACGGACCACCCGTCGGCCGACGAGATCTTCACGAAGGTCCGGAAAAAGTTTCCCTACATTTCACGGGCCACGGTTTACAACACCGTCAAGGCGTTGACGAAGGCCGGCGTCATCCGGGAAGTGATGGCCGAGCAGGACAAGGCGCGGTTCGATCCGAACGTGTCGCGGCATCACCACTTCAAATGCGTCAAGTGCGGCAAGGTCGAGGACATGCCCTATGGGCTCCTGACCGCCGAGCAGGTGAAAGGGCGGGTGTCAGGGTTTCAGGTGAACGATGTGCATGTCGTGATCGAGGGGAAATGTAAAAAGTGTAGTTAAAATTTTTTGGCATTAAATTAGATTTATTATAATATTAGACTAAATATCAAAAATAAGCACAGGGGAATTCGAAAGGAGGCAGCCATGCATAAGCGGATGTCGGTCATACTGGTTATGAGTCTAATGAGCGGTCTGGTCGCGATGGGGATCAGTGCCGCGGCGCCGAAAGACAAGGTCTCTTCGCTCTCTCTCCCATTCGGGTTGGACAAAGATGCCTACTCTGTCCCCTTGGACAATCCGATGACCGCGGAAAAGATCGAATTGGGCCGGCTGCTCTTTTTCGACAAGCGGCTGTCGCGGAACAACACCATTGCCTGCGCCACGTGTCATATGCCCGTCCTCGCCTTCACCGATGGACAGCCCGTCTCCATGGGCATCCATCGTCAACTGGGAACACGCAGCGCGCCGGCTTCCATCAACCGGGCGTTCAGCAAAGCGCAGTTCTGGGACGGCCGAGCCGCGACCCTGGAAGAGCAGTCCATCGGGCCGTTCGTGAATCCGGTCGAGCACGGGTTCGTTGATTACAATGAGATGCTCGCCAAGCTGAACAAGATCGAGGGGTACAAGAAGCTGTTCAAGCGGGTGTTCGGCACGGAGATTGCCGTGAAGGAGGTCGGGAAAGCCATTGCGTCGTTCCAACGGACGATTCTCTCCGGCAACAGTCCGGCGGATCGTTATGATCTCGGCGGAGAGGAGACGGCTCTGTCCGATACGGCGAAGCGCGGGCTTGAGCTATTCCGGGGGAAAGCGCGGTGTACTCGCTGTCACTCCGGATTCAATTTCACGGATGAGAAGTTCCACAACATCGGCATCGGCTGGGACACCGACAGGCCGGACGTTGGGCGCTATGCCGTCACCAAGAACCAGGAAGACATGGGGGCCTTTAAGACCCCGACCCTGCGGGAGATCTCCCGGACGGCGCCCTACATGCACGATGGCCGGTTCGGCACGTTGGAGGAAGTCGTGGAGTTTTACAACAAAGCGGGGATCAAGAATCCGTTCCAGGATAACCTGATCATTCCCCTCGAACTCACCGCGCAGGAAAAGAAGGACGTGGCGGCGTTCTTGCGCGCGCTGAACGGCGAGGGGTGGCAACAGATCACCGCTCCGACTGAGTTTCCTCAATGACCGCTTCGAGGCACCAGAAGCACCCACCTGCCAGTGTGACGACCTCTTTTCCGTTACCGGACCGGCGTCCTCGTGGTACACTCACCTCGCCATGCCCTCCTCGGACTTACAATCGGACAAAACCCTTCTCGTTCAGGTCGAGAAACTCGTGCATGGCGGGCGCGGGCTGGCCCATCGGGAGTCGCTGGCGCTGTTCGTCGAGGGCGTGTTGCCCGGCGAGACGGTGCGCCTGCAACCGGGGCGCATCAAGAAGGGGTACGGGGAGGCGCAGATCCTTGAAGTGGTCCAGCCGTCTCCGGACCGCGTGATCGCGCCCTGTCCGGTCTACGGCCGGTGCGGTGGGTGCCAGCTTCAGCATGCGAGCGCCACGGCCCAGCTTGCGATCAAGCGGGATATCCTGGCGGAGACCCTGGCGCGTCTTGGCGGGCTGACCGGCTTGGAAGTGCCGCCGCTGGTGGCGTCGCCCGAGGTCTATGGCTACCGCAGCCGCGCGCGACTGGCAGTCACCTGTCCGCGAAGTGGAGCGGCGAGCCTCGCGTATTTCGAAGAAGGCAGCCACCGGCCGGTTCCGATCACGCACTGCCCGCTGCTCGCGCCGCGCCTCAACGAGGCCGTCGCGCATCTGAATAAGAACCTCGCCGGCTCGCGGGCGATGGCATCTCTTTTACAGGAAGTCCGCCTCGGGCTCTCGGTGACCGGCGGTGAAGTCGTGCTCCAGTACATGGCTGAACGGTGCACGCGCGAGCAGGCCGAAGCCTGGTTCAAGCGGGTCCGGACGGGATTCACCGGCGTGAAGGGGCAGGTGATGCTAGCGGGACGCGGGGCGCGGCATCGGCGGTGGGTAGACGGCGACCCCGCCCTCACCGAAGACAGCGGCGGACTGCGCCTTCGATGCAGCGATCGGTCGTTCGTGCAGGCGAATTGGCGGTTGAATGCAACCGTGGTCGAAACCGTCGCCGCCTGGGCCCTGGAAGGGAAAGGCGAGGTGCCGCTCCGGGTGCTGGAGCTCTATGCGGGAATCGGAAATTTCGGCCTCTTGATTGCGCGGGCGGGGGCGTTGGTGACGTTCGTGGAGGGGAATGCATCGGCGCTGGCGGATGCCCGCTACAATGCGCGGGCGAATCATATCGGCCGGTGCCGGTTTCGATCAGAATCCGCCGAGGCGTTTCTGGCGGGCAGTTCTCCGGGAGAATACGACCTCATCCTGATGGACCCTCCCCGGATCGGCCTCAATAAGGAAGCCCTGGCGGGGTTGGTCCATCTCCGGCCAAGCCGGATCTTGTATCTGTCCTGCGATCCGCCGACACTGGCGCGGGACTTGCGGGCGATGCGGGAGGCTGGGTACCGCATGATGCGGCTGCAGGCCTATGACATGTTTCCTCAGACCATGCATATCGAAACCCTCGTCGAACTGGCGCGGGGAGAGTAATTCACGCCCGCGCAGTTCGTCTTCTAGGCGTACTGCGGCGTTCCAGGATGAAGGTCCGATGCGGACTCTGTCAGAGAGTCCATGGCGCCGTCCTTCTGCATCCAGGACTCGATCATGTCGGCCTTGAACCGCCACTGCCCGCCCACCTTGTAAGCCGGCAGACGATGGTCCTTCACCAGCCGGTAGACCGTCCGTTCCGTCACCGACAGGTATGTGGCCACGTCTTTGACGGTCA
The DNA here is from genome assembly GCA_964384595.1 of uncultured Nitrospirales bacterium. Classification (GTDB taxonomy): domain Bacteria; phylum Nitrospirota; class Nitrospiria; order Nitrospirales; family NS-4; genus SCTG01. Next base: position 7,881 of record CAYLLY010000033.1, on the reverse strand, counting down.
TGAGGGTGCTCGGCTGCGCTTTCTTCTGCTTGTCCATAAACATGTTCGCTTTCCTCCTTTCTTTCCCTACCCGAAGGGAAGGATTAATGGTCTTTTAGGCTATAAAGTGAGCAATGCCGGTGCCAACGGGCCTCTGAAGCGAAGAAGTATTGCTTATCAATGACTTAAACGGAAACATGGATTTCCACTGCACGACAGGTTGTTTGAAACTATGAAATGAAATGCCTATCCTTTTTGGAATTCCACGACAATTTGTGCCCCGTCTTACCACATATTGCTCGCGTTGACCGTCTTCGACCGTTCCGGTAAGATGCCGACTCCATTTGAAAATCAGGAGAACGGGCCGGGTGGACTACAAGAAGGCAGGGGTGGACATCGACGCCGGCAGTGAGTTTGTCCGGCGAATCCGTCCCCTCGTCCGGTCGACGTTCCGGCCCGAGGTCCTGACGGACATCGGGGGGTTCGGCGGGCTGTTCCGCTTCGATCCGAAGCGGTACCGGGACCCCGTCCTCGTGTCCGGTACGGATGGGGTCGGGACGAAGCTCCGGATCGCCTTTTTGACGGGACGCCACGACACCGTCGGGATCGACCTCGTGGCCATGTGCGTCAACGACGTGGCGGTCTGCGGCGCCGAGCCGCTCTTTTTTCTCGATTACCTGGCGGTCGGCAAGCTGGCGGTCGGCAAGGCCGAGGCGATCATCGCCGGGATCGTCGAGGGCTGTCGCCAGGCCGGGTGTGCGCTGATCGGGGGCGAGACCGCCGAGATGCCGGGTTTTTATGCCGACGAGGAATACGACCTGGGCGGCTTCGCGGTCGGCGTCGTCGAGCGCGATCAGCTCATTGACGGCAGCCGCGTGCGTCCGGGCGACGCGCTGATCGGCCTGGCGTCTACGGGCCTTCACAGCAACGGCTATTCGCTCGCGCGGCGGGTGCTGCTGGACGAAGCGAAGATGTCGTTGGTTGAGCCGGTGACGGGCGAAGGTGACGTATTGGGCGAGCTCTTGCTGCGTCCCACGCGTATTTATGTCAAGACGATCCGCGCCCTCGTCGAATCCGGTGACATCCGCGCGATCGCCCATATCACGGGGGGCGGGTTGACCGAGAACATTCCCCGGGTGTTGCCGAAAGGGTGCCGCGCCGTGATCACGCGCGGGTCATGGACGCAGCCGCCCGTTTTCGGCCTGATCCAATCGCGCGGCCGGGTGGCTGATGAGGAAATGTTCAGGGTCTTCAACATGGGTGTCGGGCTGGTCCTCGCGGTTCCTCCGGATCAGGCCGACAAGGTGATGAAGCTGGCTGGAAAACAGGGCGACCAGGCGTTCCGGATCGGGATGGTCGACAAGGGCGAGTCCGGAGTGTCCTATGCCTGACTCGCCCCTGCGCCTCGCGGTGCTCGCCTCCGGCCGGGGCTCCAATCTTCAGGCGATCATCGACGCGATCGAAAAAGGACGTCTGCAGGCGGTCCTGGCCGTGGTCATCAGCAACAAGGCTGAGGCCCAGGCCCTTGAGCGGGCGCGCAAGCACGGCGCGCCGGCCGTCTTTCTCGATCCGAAAGCGACCCCGGGCCGCGAAGCCTACGACGCCGTGATCCTGGAGCAACTGCGGAAGTACGACGTGGGACTGGTCGCGCTCGCCGGCTACATGAAGATCGTCACACGGGTCCTCACTGATCCCTACGCAAACCGGATCATGAATATTCATCCGTCGCTCCTTCCTTCCTTCCCGGGTCTGGCGGCCCAGCAGCAGGCCCTCGACTGGGGGGCCAAGGTGTCCGGTTGCACGGTGCATTTTGTGGAAGAGGGCGTGGATATGGGCCCGATCATCCGGCAGGCGGCGGTGCCTGTCCTGGAAGGGGATACGGCGGAATCGCTTGAAGCGCGCATTCTGGCCGATGAGCATCGCATCTATCCGGAGGCCATCCAGTTGTTTGCGGAGGGGCGTCTCACGGTCGCGGGACGGCGCGTGCGCATCACGTGACCGGCGGCGCCTGGCGGCGCGGAATCAGGTCATGTATAATCCGGTCGAATGTGTTGGGTCGGGAGGGGGGCTAGCTCAGCTGGGAGAGCACGACGTTCGCAACGTCGGGGTCGCGGGTTCAAATCCCGTGCCCTCCACCACCCCGCCCCGGGCGGCGTTATACGTTATACGTTAAACGTTCAACGTGAATCTTAGACTGAGAGTTTCTTCCCGTTTAACGATTAACGTTTAACGTTTCACGCGAGAGGGTATGATCACCACCGACACCTTAACCACCTACGTCCGACAGGCCATCCCCGACGCCGCCGTTTCCGTCACCGACCGGACCGGGACGATGGATCATTTCAGCATCTGGGTCGTGTCGGACATGTTCAAGGGGAAAAACCTCCTGGATCGGCACCGCTTGATCTACGACGCATTGGGCGAGCCGATGAAAGACGGCCGCATCCATGCGCTGGAGATCAAGGCCGAGACCACGGACGGATCATAAATAAGGAGAGCGCCATGGCTGATCCCATCGTCGACGAAATTCAAGAAGAGATCAAAAAGCATAAAATCCTGATTTACGGCAAGGGCACCAAGGCGACGCCCATGTGCGGCTTTACCAGGGAGACCATGCAGTTTTTCGACAAATACGGCTATCCCTATGAGCTGATCGACGTCCTGCCGAACCCGGCCAAACGGGAGGCTCTGACGAAGATGACGAATTGGCCGACGCTCCCCAAGGTCTTCATCAACGGGCAGTTCTACGGGGATACCGACATCCTGGACCCCATGGAGAAAAAGGGCGAGGTCGCCCCCCTGCTGAAGGAAGCGTTCAAGAACGGATAAGTAGTTTTCAGCAGCTATCCCACCACGCCTAAGCCCTTGTTTTCCCTTGCAGTTGATTGCATCGAAGGGCGCTTTTGTGCTACGGTCACCTCTTTGAAATCCCAGGACAGGTATGCTGACCGAAGAGTTGATGCAAGGGGCCCGACAGTACCTGATGGACACCTATGCCCGGTACCCTCTGGCGCTGGTCCGGGGACAGGGCACCAAGGTGTACGATGTCGAAGGGCGTGAGTACCTGGATTTTCTCGCCGGGGTGGCCGTCAACGTCCTGGGCCATTGCCACCCCAAGGTGACGCTGGCGCTGCAGCAGCAGGCCCAGCATCTGGTTCATACCTCCAACCTGTTCTACACCGAGCCCCAGGTGAAGCTGGCGCAGGCCCTCGTCGACCGCTCATTCGCCGACAAGGTGTTCTTCTGCAACAGCGGGGCGGAAGCGAACGAAGCGGCGATCAAGCTGGCGCGGCGCTGGGCCCATGAGAAAGACGGCGCCGGCCGGTATGAGATCGTCTCGATGCTGAATTCGTTCCACGGGCGGACGCTCGCCACGCTGACGGCGACCGGCCAGGAAAAAGTGCAGAAGGGCTTTGAGCCGCTGCCGGAGGGGTTCCGCTACGTCCCGTTCAACGACGTGGAGGCTCTTTCGAAGGCGGTCACGTCCAGGACGGCGGGGATTCTGGTGGAAATCATCCAGGGTGAGGGAGGCGTCCGGGTCGCCACGCCGGCCTTTCTCAAGGCGTGCCGGGATATCAGCCGGGAACGGGGGGCCTTGCTGATCCTGGACGAGGTTCAGACCGGCGTCGGCCGCACCGGGCGCTTGTTCGCCTACGAGCATTTTGGCGTGACGCCGGACGTCATGACGCTGGCGAAAGGCTTGGGGGGCGGCGTGCCGATCGGGGCCTGTCTAGCCACCGACGCCGTGGCCAAGTCCTTCACACCCGGCAGCCACGCCAGTACGTTCGGCGGCAATCCACTGGTGTGCACGGCGGCGCTGGCCGTGCTGGACGTGATCCTTGAGGACCAGGACATCCTCGGCCGGTGCGTCCGCTTGGGCGAGTACTTCCTGAAGGGCTTGCAGGAACTCCAGGGGCGGTGCCCCGCCGTCACCGATGTCCGGGGCCTCGGCCTGTTGATCGGCGTGGAAGTGACGCTCGATGCCCGCGAGCTGGTCCATGATCTGCGTAAGCGCGGCATCCTGGCCAACGCGACGGGCGAGCGCGTGCTGCGGTTCGTGCCGCCGCTGATCGTGACGACGGCCGAGATCGACCGGGTGGTGGTCACGCTGGGCGACGTGATCGAGGCCCGCCGATGACGTCCCCCTCGCCCCATTTGCTGGCGGTCCATGACCTGTCCAAGGAAACGATTCTCGCCCTGTTCAAAGAAGCGGCCGAGCTGAAGGCCATGCGCCGGCGGGCCCTGTCCGCCCAGCGGTTGAGCGGCAAGACCTTGGGCCTGTTCTTCGAAAAGCCGTCCACGCGCACCCGCGTCTCCTTCGAGACCGGGATGAACCAGTTGGGCGGGCAGTCCATCTTTCTCTCGGTCGCGGATATCCAGATGCGGCGCGGAGAGACGGTGGCCGATACGGCCAAAGTGCTGTCCCGTTACCTGGATGGATTGGTGATCCGGTGCTACGAGCACCACGCCGTCGAGGAGTGGGCGCGCAACGCCACCATCCCCGTGATCAACGGCCTCACGGATCTGCATCACCCCTGCCAGGTCCTGTCGGACCTGTTCACGATCCGCGAGAAGAAGCGGCGCTGGAAGGGCGTCAAGATCGCCTACGTGGGCGACGGTAACAATGTGGCCAATTCCCTGATCGAAGGGGCGGCCATCATGGGCATGGCGATCAGCGTCGCCTGTCCACACGGGTACGAGCCGGATACCTCGATTGTGGACTGGTCCCGCGGGCGCGCGGAGCGCACCGGAGCCTCGATCGAGATCGTCCGGGACCCGTTCGTCGCGGTGAAGGGCGCCGACGTCCTCTACACCGACGTGTGGACCAGCATGGGCCAGGAGAAGGAGCAGGCGCGCCGCATCAAAGTGCTGGCCCCGTATCAGCTCAACGGGCGCTTGCTGGCGGCCGCTCATGCCGACGCCGTGGTGATGCACTGTCTCCCGGCCCACCGCGGCCAGGAGATCACAGCGGACGTGCTGGACGGCCCGCAGTCGGTCGTGCTGGACCAGGCAGAGAACCGGCTTCATGTCCAGAAGGCCATTCTCACCCGGCTGCTTCGGGATCGGTGACGATGATGCGGACCCGGCATGCCTCGATCAAGAAAGTCGTCCTCGCCTATTCGGGCGGGCTCGACACGTCGGTGATCCTCAAGTGGCTGAAGGAAACGTTCGGCTGCGAGGTCGTCGCGTTCTGCGCCGATCTCGGCCAGGGGGAGGACCTCAAAGCCGTCAAGACCAAGGCCCTGAAGGTGGGCGCGAGCAAGGTCTACGTCGAGGATCTGCGGGAGACCTTCGTCCGGGACTACCTCTTTCCCATGCTGCGCGCCAATGCCGTCTACGAGGGCAGCTACCTGTTGGGCACGTCCATCGCGCGTCCCCTCATCGCGAAGCGGCAGATCGAGATCGCCGAGCGCGAGGGCACCGACGCGGTGGCGCACGGCGCGACGGGGAAGGGCAACGATCAGGTGCGGTTCGAGATGAGCTATCTGGCCTTGAACCCGTCGGTCCGGATCATCGCGCCCTGGCGGGAATGGGAATTCCGGTCCAGACGGGAACTGATCGAATACGCCCGACGGCACGGAATCCCCGTGTCCGCGACGAAGGCCAAGCCTTACAGCACCGACCGGAACCTCTTTCATGTCAGCTACGAGGGGGGGATTCTCGAGGACCCATGGGAGGAGGCGCCGGAGGACATCTTCGAGACGACCGTGTCGCCGGAGAAGGCGCCGGCCAGGCCGGCCTATGTCGAGATCGAGTACGAGGAGGGCAATCCCGTCGCCGTGAACGGCCGGCGGCTTTCCCCGGCGACGCTGCTGGCGCAGCTCAACCGGCTCGGCGGGGCGCACGGGATCGGCCGCGTCGATCTGGTGGAAAACCGGTACGTCGGCATGAAGTCACGGGGCGTCTATGAAACGCCGGGCGGAACGATTCTGCACGTGGCGCATCGGGCCGTGGAGTCCCTGACGCTCGATCGCGAAGTGCTGCACCTGCGCGATTCGCTGATTGCGCGGTACGCGGACATGGTGTACTACGGGTACTGGCATGCGCCGGAGCGCGAGATGCTCCAGGCCGCGCTCGACGAGGCTCAGCGGGATGTCACGGGCATGGCCCGCGTCAAGCTCTACAAGGGGGCCTGCACCGTCGCCGGGCGACGGTCGGCCCGTTCACTCTACCGGCTGGACATGGCCACCTTCGAAGAGGATGACGTGTACCGGCAGAAGGATGCCGAGGGCTTCATCCGTCTCAGCGCGCTGAGGCTCGCGATCCGCGCCTCGCGCAAAAAAGGGAAGGGAGCCCGACGCGGATGAGCGGGAAGAGAAAGCCGGACCGGAAAAAGCCGTGGGCCGGCCGGTTCCGCCAGAGCACGGACCCGAAGGTCGAGGCCTTCACGTCCTCGCTGGCGGTCGATCGCCGGCTCTACCGGCAGGACATTGCGGGAAGCATTGCGCACTGCCGGACGCTCCAGCGGGCCGGCGTGCTGACCCGCCGGGAGGCCGAGAAGCTGATCGCCGGGCTTCATCGGATCGAGCGGGAGATCAGCGAGGGACGGGTCCGGTTCGCGACGGAGCAGGAAGATATCCACATGGCGATCGAGGCGCGGCTGACCGAACTGGTGGGCGAGGTGGGCGGCAAGCTGCACACCGGCCGCAGCCGGAACGATCAGGTGGCGCTGGACCTCCGGCTGTATCTGCGCGAGGAGGTCGCCGACCTGCTCGCCGGGCTGCGGCGGTTTCAGGAAAGCCTCGTGGCGCTGGCGCGCCGGGAGATCAGCGTCGTGATGCCGGGCTATACCCATCTGCAGCGCGCCCAGCCGGTTCTGTTCGCGCACCATCTCCTGGCGTACGTGGAGATGGCGGAGCGTGATCGGGGGCGGTTGCGGGACGCGCTCCGGCGGATCAACGTCATGCCGCTCGGCTCGGGGGCGTTGGCGGGCACGAACTACCCGCTGGATCGGGAGTACACGGCGCGCTTGCTCGGCTTTCCGGCGGTCAGCCAGAACAGCCTGGACGCGGTCTCCGACCGGGACTTCGTGGTGGAGACGCTGGCGGCCCTTGCGCTGGTGATGGCGCACGCGTCCCGGCTTTCCGAGGAGCTGGTGCTCTGGTCGTCCCGGGAGTTCGGGTTCGTGGAGCTGCCGGACGCCTTCTGCACCGGCAGCAGCATGATGCCGCAGAAGAAGAATCCGGACGTGCCGGAACTGATCCGGGCCAAGACGGGGCGTGTCTACGGGCATCTCATGGCGCTGCTGACCGTCCTGAAGGGGCTCCCCTTGAGTTACAACCGTGATTTGCAGGAGGATAAGGCCCCGATCTTCGACGCCCTGGAAACGGTCAAGGACTGCCTTGGGCTTCTCGCGTCGCTGGTCTCGGGCCTGTCGGTCCAGCGCAGGGCGATGGCCCGCGCGGCGGCGGCCGGATTTCTGCTGGCGACCGAGCTGGCCGATTACCTGGTCCTCAAGGGCGTGCCGTTCAGGGCGGCTCACGCCGTGGTCGGCCGGATCGTGCGGGACCGGTTGGAGCGCGGCAAGGACTTCACGGGCATCAGCTTGGACGACTTGCGGAGCTTCTCGCCGGCGTTCGAGAAAGACGCGCTGGACGTGCTCTCCGTGGAGGGGGCCCTGGAGCGGAAGGCGCAGATCGGCGGGACCGCCCGCAAGCGTGTAGAGGCCCGGCTCAAGGTGCTGGCGAAGACGTTGAAGGAGGAAGAGAATCGTTAACCGGTATTCGTTAATCGTAAAGCGGTTCAGAGGACTTACGTTTAACGTTTCACGTTTAACGATTAACGTCGTGCTGGCGGCCGTGTTGGCTGCCAGCGCAGGGGCCTGCGGCAAGAAGACCGCGCCGATCCCGCCGGAGGACGTGCCGCCGGGGAAGCGGGAACGATCGGGTTCAAGCGGATATA
>CAYLLY010000032.1:0-22998 GCA_964384595.1 uncultured Nitrospirales bacterium | reverse complement strand
TGTCGTATCCATGGCCACAACCGGCAAACCCACCGGCCAGGCAGACCACGTCCCTCTCCCCCGATGCCATTGAATCGGGTACCGGTACCGCGCCAACAGTGCCGGCGCCTCTTTCCGCAACGCTGCGCTGTGCGATTTCATGGCTTATATTATAGACACATCAAAGCAGAAAAGGTAACGACACCATTCGTCTCCCTCCCACAGCTAATCGATCTTCAGCTTCTGACGGATCCGATTGCAGGCGTAATCGGATATAAACTCCGCTTCGGGACCCTCCAAAATTCTTCGCACCGTACTATTCATCTCTTGCAGCTCAAGTATCACAATGTTTAGTCGACCAATAAGTGTTAGCGCCAGGAGACTGAATCCAACTCCTATAACGATAATACTTGGACCCGTACCCCACCAAAAAGCATTTAAGGCTCCAACTAAAATGAGTGCACCACCGAAATTAAGGCAGAACCTATCTCCCCAGTCTAACCCCCTCGGTTCTTTCATGAGCATACCTCCATTTACTTCTTAATGATCTGAAGAATCACATGCTTGCCCCCTCACCCTCCCCTCTCCCTCACAGGGGCGAGGGGAATTTTTTGCGGGTGGCGGCGAACGGGCGCCCAGTCCGCGCGCAGCGTAAGGGCCCCACTGGGGGATGGGTGGAGCGAGCACGGCTGGGCTGTTCGCCGACAGGACCCGCTCTTTTCTTCGGTTTCGCTCACTTCCGCTGCACCCAGGTCGCCGCGGCGACGAGCGCCATGGACACCAGTACCAGGATCGCCGAGAGCGCGTTGACCTCCGGCGTCACCGCCGACTTCAACATCCCGTAGACCTTGATCGGCAGCGTCGTCGAGCCGACCCCCGCCGTGAAGAAGCTGATAATGAAGTCGTCCAACGACAGCGTGAAGGCCATCAGCAGCGCGCCGACGATGCCGGGCATCAGCAGCGGCAGCGTCACCCGTTTGAAGGCGATCCACGGCGTCGCCCCCAGGTCCCTCGCCGCCTCCTCCAACCGCGGGTCCAGCTTGCGCAGGCGCGCGCGCACGATCAACGCCACGACGGGAAAGTTGAACACCGTGTGCGCGATGGTCATCGTGGCCAGCGAGAGCGGCAGGTTTATCATCACGAAGAACAGCAGCATCGCCACCCCCATCATGATCTCGGGAATGACGATCGGCAGGAGCAGGAACGCCTCGAACGCCGCCCGCCCGCGAAACGACTGTCGCTCCAAGGCCACGGCGGTCAGCACGCCCAGCACGCCGGCAAGGACCGTCGAGACCACCGCGATGATCAGGCTGTTCACGGTGGCCGCCAGCAGCGCCTGGTCCGTGAACAGCTTGGCGTACCACTGGAGCGAAAAGCCCTGCCAGCGGGCGGAGAGCTTGGACGCATTGAACGAGAACACGACCAGGATCGCGATCGGCAGATAGAGAAACAGCAGGTCCGCCACGCTCGCCGCAATGAGCCAGCGGCCGGTTTTCACGTGAGACTCCTCGCCCCGCCGGCGCGCAGGTAATACAGCACCGCCGCAAGCACGCCCGCCATCAACACGAACGACAGCGATGAGCCGAACGGCCAATCACGCACCACCAGGTACTGGTGCTGGATCAGGTTGCCGATCATCATCGTCCGCGCCCCGCCCAACAGGTCGGGCGTCACGTAGGCGCCAAGCGAGGGGACAAAGACCAGCACGCAGCCCGCGATGACACCCGGCTTTGATAAGGGCAGCACCACGCGCGTAAATACTTGAAGGGGCTTCGCGTAGAGGTCCCATGCGGCCTCGACCAGCGAGCGATCCAGCCTTTCCAGCGCCGCGTACAGCGGCAGGACCATGAACGGCAGGTAGCCATACACCAACCCGATCAGCACGGCCCAGTCGGTGAACAGCAGATTCAGCGGCTCGTGAATGAGGCCGAGCGACAACAGCGCCTGGTTCAGCAGACCTTCGGTGCGCAGGATGAACATCCAGGCGTAGGTGCGGACCAGAAAGTTGGTCCAGAAGGGAATGATCACGAGAAACAATAAGATTCCCTGACGACGCTTCGGCGCGCGCGCGATGCCGTAGGCCAGCGGAAAGCCCATGACCAGGCAGAGCACCGTGGTGACGGCGGCCAGCCACAGCGACCGCCAGAAAATGCGCAGGTACAGCAGATCCGCGATGCTGGTGTAGTTGGTGAAGGTGAGCGCCCATTCGATGCCGCCGTACGTCCCGCGCGAGGCGAAACTAACGGCCAGCACCAGCAACAGCGGAACGCCGAACAGGACGATCAGTACTGCCGCCGGCGGGATTACAAGCCAGGGAAACCGCCCCCCTCCCGTTTGAAAGGTCTTCATTCCGGCAAGAGCACGGCCTCGGCCGTCCGCCACTTCAGATAGGCGGACTCGCCGGCATGGAACCGCTTGGCCGCGCCGTCTGCGTTGGGAATCCGCGCCTTCCAGGTCTGGTTGTTGGGCAGGGTCAGGAGGTATTGCGTCTCGTTGCCGACGTAGATGGCTTTTGCCACCCGTACCGCGAAATGGTTCTGATACCCTTCAGGCGCCTGATCGCGCGAGAGGTGCAGGCGCTCCGGCCGAACCGTGACCAGCACCGGCGCGCCCACCAACACGCCGGGAACGGCCGGCGCATGGATCACGCCGATCCCTTCCACCGCCACGGTCGCGTGCTGCCCGACGATCCCCTCCACTTTCCCGGACAGGCCGTTTGAGACACCGATGAAGTTGGCGACAAAAGCCGATGCAGGGGCCGTGTAAATTTCTTCCGGTGTGCCGATCTGTAGCAAATGTCCCTGGTTCATGACGGCGAGGCGGTCCGACATCGTGAGCGCCTCCTCCTGATCATGCGTCACGCAGACAAAGGTGATGCCGACTCTTTCTTGTAATACCTTCAGCTCCACTTCCATTTCGAGCCGGAGTTGCTTGTCCAGCGCGCCCAGCGGCTCGTCCAACAGGAGCACCGCCGGATGATTCACCAGCGCGCGCGCGAGCGCCACCCGCTGCTGCTCGCCGCCCGACAACTGCGACGGGAGCCGGTCCTGCTTCGCGGCGAGCCGCACCATCTCGAGCGCCTCGGTGACGCGTGGGCCGATCTCGGTTGCGGTCATCCCCTTCATCTCAAGGCCGAAGGCAACGTTTTTGGCCACGGTCATGTGGGGGAACAGCGCGTAGTTCTGGAAGACGAGGTTGACCGGCCGGCTATTGGGAGGGACCCCCTCCATGTGCCGGCCCTCGATGATGATCTCGCCGGCGTCGGGCTGCTCGAAGCCGGCCAGCAGGCGGAGCGTCGTGGTCTTGCCGGAGCCGCTGGGGCCGAGGATGGAGAAGAACTCGCCTTTGCGGATCGTGAGCGAGAGCCGGTCCACCGCCACGGTCGCCCCATGGCGCTTGGTCACGTCCCGCAGCTCGACGCTGTTGCCGTTTTCGTCCACCAGCCGCTCCGTCGGGTCAAAATTTTAACACAGCAAGACGGGGTCAGGCACATTTTCTCGGAAGAAAATGAGCCAGACCCCTGTGCCGCTTTTGCCATCCCCTGCGCATCTTGCTACAATGACACTTCGTGAAGAACTTCCTCACCATGATCCTGGCGGGTGGCCGCGGCGAGCGCCTGTACCCGCTGACGGCGGACCGCGCCAAACCCGCCGTGCCGTTCGGGGGGAAGTACCGCATCATCGACTTCACGCTCAGCAACTGCATCAACTCCGGCCTGCGCAACATGATCGTCCTCATCCAGTACAAGTCGCACTCCCTCGACCGCCACATCCGGCGCGGCTGGAACGTCTTCAACCCCGAGGTCGGCGAATACATCTTCTCCCTGCCGCCGCAGCAGCGCATCAGCCAGGACTGGTACAGAGGCACGGCCGACGCGGTCTATCAGAACTGGTTCATCGTCGAGGACAAGCAGCCGGAGTTCGTCCTGATCCTGGCCGGGGACCACGTCTACAAGATGAACTACAAGGAAATGCACAGCTTCCTCCAGCAGAAGCAAGCGGACGTGGTAGTGGGCGCGATTGAATACCCTCTGGCGGAGGCCTCCAGCTTCGGCGTCATGACCATAGACGGCAACGCGCGGATCACCCGCTGGGATGAAAAGCCCGCTCAGCCCACCCCCATGCCGAGCGACCCGACCCGCGCGCTCTGCTCGATGGGGATTTATCTGTTCCGAACCTCGATCCTGCAAGGGCACCTGTTCGCGGACGCGGAACGGGAGACCTCGCACGATTTCGGCAAGGACATCATTCCCGGCATGATTGAGAGCCGCCGCGTATTCGCCTACAACTTCCGCGACGAGAACCGCAAGGCGGTCAAGTACTGGCGCGACGTCGGCACGCTGGATGCGTACTGGGAAGCCAACATGGACCTTGTGTCTGTGGACCCGCTATTCAACCTGTATGACCAGAACTGGCCGATCCGCACCTACCAGGGCCAGTACCCGCCCGCGAAATTTGTGTTCGCAGAGGAGCACGGTAATGGTGGACGGGTGGGCCTCGCGCTCGATTCGATCGTCAGCGGCGGCTGCATCATCAGCGGCGGCCGCGTGCAGAACTCCGTGCTCTCCGCCAACGTCCGGGTCAACGACCACGCCGAGGTGCTCCAGTCGATCATCATGGAAAACGTCGTGATCGGCGACCACTGCCGGATCCGTAAGGCCATCATCGACAAGGACGTGATGATTCCGCCCAAGACCGAGATCGGCTACGACCTGGAGTCCGACCGCACGCGTTTCACGGTCACCGAGTCCGGCATCGTGACCATCGGCAAGGGTATGAAGCTGGACGGGCGGTAACCACACCCATCATGACCTCAGACCTCCCCGACAAATACGGCCGGACCGAACTGGTCCTGATGGTGATGGACCCGCTGCACCTGTTCGCCTACTGGGAAGTCACGCCGGAGAGCCTCCAGGAAGCCCAGGACGCGCTGGGGGCGGAGATGGACGGCGCCCGCGCCATCGTCCGGTTCTACGACATCTCGCTCATCCACTTCGACGGGACCAACGCGCACCACACGTTCGACATCGACATCGGCCTGGAGGCCCGCGGCTGGTACGTTCCCCTCTGGACGGCCGAGAAGTCCTATTGCGCGGACCTGGGCTTTGTGGCCCGCACCGGGCGCTTCCACGCGATCGTGCGGTCGAACGTCATCCACACGCCCCGCGCCGGCGTCTCCGCCAGGACCGACGAGCGCTGGATGCGCGTGAAGTTCGTGCGCCGCCGAAAGCCCGATCGCGCGCGGCCGCTGGAGTTCGTGCCGGCCCCGGAGATGCCGCGGCGGCTGTCCCCCGAGGAACTCCGCGCGCTGGAGGAACGCCTGGCGAGGGAGAAGGCGCTGGCAGCCGCGCAATTCGGGGTCGGCACGATGCCGTCGTCTCCTGAGAGGGGCCCGCGATGAGCGCGCAGCCGACCGGCTATCTCTGCCTCGTCCTCCACTGCCACCTCCCCTACGTGCGGCATCCCGAGCACGACCGCTTCCTTGAGGAGAACTGGCTGTACGAGGCGATCTCCGACACCTACCTCCCGCTCCTGCGGGTCATGAACGGGCTGGTCCGCGACGGTGTGGACTTCCGGCTGACGATCACGCTCTCGCCGCCGCTGGTTTCGATGCTGCGGGACCCGCTGTTGCTCTCCCGCTACGAACGGCACATCAACCGGCTGATCGAGCTGGTCTCCAAGGAAGTGTACCGCACCGCCTACCAGCCGGAGTTCCATCGGCTCGCCACGATGTACCTGGAACGGTTCCTCCAGATGCGCAATGCCTTCACGAACGAGCATGGGCGCGACCTCGTCGGCGCCTTCGGACGTCTGCAAGACTTGGGCAAGCTGGAGATCATCACCTGCGGCGCCACGCACGGCTTCCTGCCGCTGCTCAACGTCGTGCCCAGCGCCGTGCGCGCGCAGCTCCGCACGGCCGTGGCCCACTACGAGGACACCTTCGGCCGGCCGCCCCACGGCATCTGGCTCCCGGAATGCGGATACTTCCCGGGCCTCGACGAAGTCCTTCGGGACGCGGGGATCCAGTTCTTCTTCACCGAGTCCCACGGGCTCCTCTACGCCGACCCGCGCCCGCGCTACGGCGTGCACGCCCCCGTGTTCTGCCCGACCGGCGTTGCCGCCTTTGCCCGCGACCTCGATTCCTCCAAACAGGTGTGGAGCGCCGAGGAAGGCTATCCCGGCGACCCGGCCTACCGCGACTATTACCGCGACGCCGGCTGGGACCTGGACTACGACTACATCCGGCCTTACATCCAGCCGGACGGCAAGCGCGGCAGCACCGGTATCAAGTACTACCGGATCACCGGCAAGACCGACCAGAAGCAGGTGTACGACCGGGCCTGGGCGCTGGAGCGGGCCGCGGACCACGCGGGCAACTTCATGTTCAACCGGGAGCGTCAGGTCGAGTGGCTCAGCCCCATGATGGACCGGCCGCCGATCGTGGTGGCGCCGTACGACGCCGAGCTCTTCGGACACTGGTGGTTCGAAGGGCCGGAGTGGCTCGATTATTTATTCCGCAAACTGCACTTCGATCAGCAGATCGTCAAGCCGATCACGCCCGCCGAATATCTGGAGCGGCACGAGATCAACCAGGTCTGCACGCCCTGCGGGTCCTCATGGGGACACAAGGGCTACCATGAAGTCTGGCTCAACGGCGGCAACGACTGGATCTACCGGCACCTGCACATGGCCGCGCGGCGGATGGAGGAACTAACGCAACGGTTTGCCCACGCGGATGGGCTCTCGCAGCGCGCCCTCGCGCAGGCCGGGCGCGAGATGTTGCTGGCGCAAAGCTCCGACTGGGCCTTTATCATGAAGACCGGCACGATGGTGGAGTACGCCGTCAAGCGCACGAAGAACCACATCGCCCGCTTCACCCGCCTCTACGAGCAGTTGCGCTCCAACCGCGTGGACGCCGGCTGGCTCAAGGACATCGAAGAGAAGGACAACATCTTTCCCGCCCTCGACTCCCGCAACTTTTCGTGACAAGTTTCACGCGCGAGCTGGACGAGGCGGCCCGTCTCGCGCGGGCGGCCGGCGCGATCCTCATGGGGATCTACGCGACCGACTTCGCCGTGTCGTACAAAGGGCCCAACGATCCGGTGACGGAAGCGGATAAGCGGGCCAACGAGTTGCTGGTCGAAGGGCTCCGGGCCGCCTTTCCCGCGGACGGCGTCGTCGCGGAAGAAAGTACGGACAACTCGGACGCGCTGCGCAAAGGCCGCGTGTGGTATGTGGACCCGCTCGACGGCACGCACGAGTTCATCTCGAAGAACGGCGAATTCTCGGTAATGATCGGGCTGGCCGTGAACGGCGAGGCCCGCATCGGCGTGGTCTATCGCCCCGTGGGTGACGTCCTCCTTGCCGGCATCGCCGATCAGGAGGCGTGGGTCGAGGCACAAAACAAGAGAACACCACTCTTGGTCTCCAGCCGGACGGACCTCGCTCAGTTGCGGCTGGTCGTCTCACGATCCCATCGGCACCAGATTCTTGGCGCCATCCGCGAGCGACTCGGCCTGGGCAAGGAAACCCGGTGCGGGAGCGTCGGGCTGAAGGTCGGACTCATCGCCGCGCAGGAGGCGGATCTCTATGTGGAGCCTTCCGAGTTCACCAAGGCCTGGGACGCGTGCGGGCCGGAGGCCATTCTCCGGGGCGCCGGCGGCCGCATGACCGACCTCGCGGGACATACCTTAATATATGGCGGGCAGGACCTGCAGAACCGCAACGGCCTCGTCGCCACGAACGGCGTCTGCCATGACCGCGTCATCACGGCGATCGCGCCGCTCATTCGCCAAGCCAAACAGATCTAGCCGACCGACAATTTCCTCTCAGACAGTGCCGATCACAAGCAGCCTGTTCCACCAAATGATCAGAACAATCAGGTTGACGATGGCCCATAGAAACATGAGCCAATCCCGTCGACGCTGTAGTTCATCCAGTGAAATTTCCGGTCGTCGCCGTCGCAGCCACCGTTCCAGCGGCGGCCCTGCGATCACATACATGGTGCCCCAAGCAAACATCATGTAGAGAAAGAGTACCTCGAAGTCTTCCCACATCAGGCGCTACCCGCTTTCCATCATGATGACTGCAAGCTGCGCACGACGAACACGGCCCCCATGGCTCCGATCAGAGGGGCCAGGAGATAGATCCAGAGGTGTGCGGGTTGCACAGACACGACCGCCGGCGCAAGCGATCGCGCCGGATTCATGGACGCCCCTGAGATCGGGCCGGCAAACAAGGCCTCCAGCGCGATGACTGAACCGACTGCCATCCCCGCCGTGATTCCCTTTTCCTTCCCGCCCGTCGAAACCTGAAGAATCACCAGCATCAGCAAAAACGTCAGGATGCTTTCCAGTACAAACGATTGGAGGGCGGGACCGGCCGGCCGGGTGGCTCCGAGCGACCCATGGGAGGGGAACAACAACCTCAAAAGAAGGCTTGCGAGAAAAGCCCCGGCGCACTGACTCAGGATATACGGCAAGACCGTCGAGCGTTCGATGCGACGAGCCGTCCAAAACCCTATCGTGACCGCCGGGTTGAAATGAGCGCCCGAGATGTCGCCGAGCGCGTAAATCATGGCGAGCACCACAAGCCCGAACGTCAGGCTGACCCCGATGTGGCCGACCGCTCCGCCGACGATGTCGTTAATCACGATCGCGCCGGTGCCGGCGAAGACGAGCGCGAAAGTTCCGACCGCCTCGGCAAGCAGGTTGCGCCTTCTCATAACCCTGCCACCTTCAAGGCTGCCTTGCGGATGAGCGCCGCAGGGACTGCTTCGTAGACCGTCCCTTCGCTCACGATCGTGCGGCAGTTGACGTCCGTTCCGCACAGATCGCCGCAGCCGCAGAGATCCGTGCAAGACGAGCAAGGGCTCTTCGAAACCGTCACATCCGGGAGGACATCTTCGAGAGCCGTACCATTGAAAAACAGTCTGTTGGATTCCGAGATTTCGTCTTTGGAGAGCCTGGTTTCCGTCAGCTGCACGCTGATCCCTTTAGGCTCCAGCTCTTCGGTCAACTCTTTGATGACGTGGGCAAGTGTCGTGCCTGTTTCGGCGCAGCGCTGGCATGTCTTTCCGTCCTTCTCTAGGTGCTGCCACTCAATGTGAAGCGACTTCATGGCCTTTTCCTCCTTTTCATGCATAACCAATCAAGAAATATTGATACGTTAGACAAAAAAAGAGTCACTCGCAACATTTCGACGCGTAGCGCAGCCGTCGGCTGTGGGTCTTGAGCGAGCCGACGAACTGATCCACTTCTTCAATGACCTCGGCGTTCAGCGAGTAATACACCCACCGCCCGTCGCGCCTGTCCGTCAGGATGCCGGCGTCCTTCAGCGTCTTGAGATGAAAGGAGAGACGTGACTGCGTGGTGTCGAGCATGTTCGTCAGATCGCAGACGCACTGCTCGCCCTCGCTCAGGCGTTCGATGATCTGCAGACGCGTCCCATCGGATAGCGCATGAAACCAGCGTGCCGTGCGTTCCAACTCCTTTGCAGCAGAAGAGGACACGGCTACATCATATCAAGGTTTCTTGATTTGTCAACGCCTTATGTGACATGAGTCACGTTCCTCAAGATGACGGTGACTGGACTGAGAAGAATGCCTACGTCATCAGCTCAGTGTTCCGTGTAAAAGAAGAGCTGCGCCCCCAACAGCATAAGCAGGACCGGCCACAGGAGGGATCCGTACCTTCCCTGCAGCGTCCCACGTTCCCGCAGCAGCTTGCTCGCTCCCATCGAGACCGCCAGCGCGGCCATCACCGCGTGCTGGAGATACACGTGAGGGGTCAGCGCATGCGCCTGGGCATGAAGACCCAGCAGCATCCCCGAGCCGATGCCAAGCACCGGAAAGAAAAACCTCCACTGTAGACCGCTCAACCGGCCACCGACCCGCAGTCCCTCGATCGCCCCGATCGTCACCACCACGACCGTGAAGATTTGATGCTGAAGCGTATCAGGGGCGCGCAACGTGTCCATCAGGCCGATCGGTCCCCACGGCCAGTTATGGGGATCATTCCGGACGAACAGAAAGATCCCCAACAAAAACCAGCCGGCCGGCCAGAGCCAAAGCACGGCACGGAGGGTGGGCCGGCGGGCGATCCCCGTTTCCATGCCCAGCGCGAGAAGCCCGATGAACAGCACGCCCATGCCGGCCGCACGGTGATTGAACTCCGAGTGCTCGATATCCTCGATCGTCCGCGCCGCCTGCTGGTGATGGGAGTGAACGGCCGCGGGCGTCTCAGCGGCGGGTTCGGCGCAGGAGATCCCAAGGGGGGAAGCGCCGAGCAACGCGAGCACCAGCAACGCCGACAGCTTGGACAGGGACGAAGCGCGGAGAGTCACAGAGCCATCGCCCGCTCGTAGAGTTCGACGTACTGCCGCGCCGAGCGCTGCCAGGAAAAGTCCTGCTTCATGCCCCGCCGCATCAGGCCGGTCCATTCTTCCTTGTCGCGGTACACCCGCAAAGCCAGGAACATCGCGCCCAGGAGGACTTCGGGCTCGGGCGTTTCGAAGCTGAAGCCCGTCGCCGCGGAGCCCGATCGGGCGTCCGGCATGTAGGGAACCACCGTGTCGGCGAGCCCCCCGGTCTTCCGCACGACGGGCACCGTGCCGTACCGGAGGCTGTAGAGCTGGTTGAGCCCGCAGGGCTCGTAGCGGGACGGCATGAGGAAGAGGTCAGCCCCCGCCTCGATCCGGTGCGCCAGCGGCTCGTCGAACGCGAGACGCACGGCCAGCTTGCCGGGATAGCGCTCACCGAGGCCCGCCAGGAGCGTTTGATACGACGGGTCGCCGCTGCCGAGCACCGCCATTTGCACATCCAGTTCGAGCAATTTGGGAAGGATGTCCACGATGAGGTCAATCCCTTTCTGAAACGCCAGCCGGGAGACCAGGCCCAACAGCGGGACGTCCCGAACGGGCAGTTTCATCTCCGCCTGCAGCGCGCGCTTGCACTCCTTTTTCCCGGACAAATCCTCCCCCGAGTACCGCGCCGGCAGGTGCGGATCGGTCGCCGGATTCCAGATGTTGTAATCAATCCCGTTGGTCACGCCCATCAGTCTGTCTTTCCGGACCTGCAGCACGCCCTCCAGGCCGTACCCGAATTCGGCGGTCTGGATTTCGCGCGCATAGGTCGGGCTGACCGTGTTGATGATGTCGGCATAGACGAGGCCTCCCTTCAGCAGATTCACCTGCCCGTAATATTCCAGCCGCTCGGGCGTGTATTCCGACCATGGCAGACCGGTGGCCTCGTACGCCGTGACGGGAAAGAGGCCCTGGTAGCTCATATTGTGGATCGTGAAGACCGCGCGCGTGCGCGCCCACGCCGGATCGTTCCGGTAGAGCGTCTTGAGATACGCGACGGCCAGCGCCGCCTGCCAATCGTGCGCGTGCAGGATGTCCGGCGGCCGCCCCGGCTGCTTGCAGGCCTCCATGACCGCGCGGCAAAAGAGCACGAAGCGGTCGAGATTGTCGGGGTAATCCCGGCCGCCCTCGCCATAGAGTCCCTGGCGGGCGAAGAAGGGCTCGTGACGGATGCAGGTCAGTTGGACCGCGCCGCCGCCGAGCGTCCCGGTCTCGATACCGACCTCAAGGCGATCGCCGCGCCAGGGAACCTGCACCGTGGATGCCTTCTTGAGCTTGGCTGGCGCGGGATCGATGGCGGCGTAGCGTGGGAGCGCCAGCCTGACGTCATGCCCCAGGCGCGCAAGCTCGCCGGGCAGCGTTCCCACCACATCGGCGAGGCCGCCCGTCTTGGCCAACGGGACCGCCTCGCTCGCCAGCATGAGAATGTTCATTTGTCGCTATGCCCTTGAGCGGATTGGATCTCCTCGTAGTACTCCCTGCCCCATCCGGCCAGCACTTCGGTAACAAACCCCAGCGGCAGCCACATCGAACCGTCTACCCGGAAGACCGCGTCCGACTTGTCGGTGGGATAAAAGATGAAAAGGACGGGCGTGCCCTTCACGTTGGCCCATTCCATGTGATTCGGCTGGCCGAACGTCTGGACCACGTCATTGAGCCCCATGCCCTTCCGGAGCAGGTCCCGGTTGATGTCCTGAGCCCAGGCTGCCTGCGCCGTGACCGACAGTATGACGACGATCGCACCGCGCAGGGCCAGCCGCTGCAGATAACGCATGATCGCTCCTTTCACCACTCCGGCCCGATGCCGGCCAACAGCTTGAGCGTGGACTCCGCCAGACCCGCCAGTTGTTCCTCGGTCACGGGGGTCCGCCGGAATCCGGTCAGCGGGACGGGATCGATGATATCCGGCTTGAGGGGGATCTCGTAGGCGCCGTCGATCAGGAGGCGCTGGCCCTCCGCGGACAACACGAAATCGATGAACCGCCTGGCGGCGCCCGCGTTCGGCGCGCCCTTCACGAGCGCGATCGCATTGAGGTTGAGCAGCGTCCCGGTCCCGCCGTTGTCCTGGTCCGGATAGACCACGCCGACGGGATAGTCCGCCTTGCGCGCCAGAAAATAATTCGGGGAGTTGGTCAGCCCGACGGCGAACTCGCCGCGCCCCACGCCCTGCAAGACATCCGAGTTATCGGGCAGGACCTTCAACCCGTTCGCAGAGAGTTTGGAAAGATAATTCCTGGTGAATTCGGCTCCCTTGACGGCGATGAGCGAAGAAACCCAGCTCAACGTGGTCCGCTCCCGCGTGCCGGCGATGGCGACCTTGCCCTTCCATTTGGGATCGGTCAACTGGAACACCGAGCGGGGCACCTCCTTCTCCGAGACCAGATTTTTGTTGAACAGGATCACGCGGGCGCGCGAGGAAATGCCGGTCCACCGGCCCTCCTTGTCGCGGAACCCCGGCTCCAGGTCCTTGGCTTCCGGCGAGACATAGGATTCCAGGACGCCGTTCTGGGTCAGGATTTCCATCACGCCGGCTTCCGTCGCGATAAAGACATCGCCCCGCGAGCGGGCCTTCTCCTGGATCAATTCGTTGGCAAGGCCGGACGTTTTGCCGATCTTGAGCCTAACCGCAATACCGGTCTTCTTCTGGAACGCTTCGGCCACGGGCCTGATCACCATCTCCTTGCGCCCGGAATACACGACCAGCTCGTCCGCCGCCGACACGACGCCGAGGGGCATCCCGGCGACAACGATCACCAGCGCAGCCGGTAGGAAGCGGGCGTTCATGGGTTCGGTGATCCCGAAGCCGGTTTGTCCTCGCCCCAGTTATAGATGGTCTTGATGTATTGGTAAGCGGCGATCAGTTTGCGGAGCTGCGCCTCGCCGCTTCGGTCGCCGTCGCGCGAATCCGGGTGGAGCTCCTTGGCCTTCTTCCGGAAAGCCTTCGTGACGGCCGTATAGGAGCTGCCTTCGTCCAGACCCAAGACGGCGAACGCATCGGCGGCGGTCCTCACCTCGCTCTGCGGGTCCGACGAATCGCCGCCCCACCCGCCGCCACCGGTCGCCTGGCGGAAGAAATCGAACAGGTTGGGCCGGCGCTTCCGGCGCCGCCGGGGACGGCCGTAGAGCTCGGCTTCGATGTCCTCGAATTGCTCCTCGATGAATTCGATGCGCCGGTCGAGGCGCTCCAGCTCGGTGATACTGGAGACCTCCTCCAGCTCTCCGTCAATCGTCTCCACCATGCGCAGCACTTCCTCCAACGCGCCCTCCATCTTCAGGGACAGGTCCGGCTGCTCCTGCAACAGCGCCTCGAAGGCGTAGTCGATGTCCTTGGTGACGCGGGCCCGGATCTCGGCGACGCGGCCCTTCATCTCACGCCGCGCTTTCGCCTGTGCCCGTTTATTCTGCGAGGAGGCCACAATGTCGTATGTAACCAGAATCAGCCCGGAGGGTCAAGAAAGGGAGCGGCGGGCGTGATGAATCGCGCCCCTACGGAATCTGCTTTTGAAACTCTTTCTTCAACCGGAAGACGAACTGCCCACCCTTGTCGCCCGCCTGAACGACCGGAGCGCTGCGCGGCAACAGCCCAAATACTTCAGCAGACACTCCAATCGCAACCGGTGCCGCAATGTCCTTCGCAAGCAGATATGGGCTCGTGTTCTCCTCCAAGACCCTCATGAAATGCCAAGCGAATGCGCTATGGCCGTTCTTGCTCTTGTCGGCCACGTCCGGCACCGGGTAATGTCCCCCCGACGTCAACACCCACCGTGATTTCTCCTGATAGAGTTCCTTGATCGCCCCCTTGCCTAGCCTGCCGATCCTTCCCATCAGAGATCCACTGAACTCAGAATCCACGACTGCATAGATATGGCGGGCTGGAATAACTCTCCAATAGTCACTAACCTGAGAATTAAAGATATATGAAGCCGGATCGTCCAGTCTGGCATCACTCGGAAGCCAGTAACCGAACGACACCTCCGGTTTATCTCCTTCATGATCGCCCTGGCCAGCGTAGTAGATGAACAGGCTGTCCTTATCCGTCAGGCGCTGCTTCAGAGAGTTAAACGCTTCGATGATCCTCGTGCGGGTGGCACTCTCGTCGTACAACTCGACCATGTGTTCCTTCTGAAACCCATACCGCTCGACGAGCAAAGCGGCCACTGCCTCGGCGTCCTTCCTGGCCACCGTAAGCTGCTTGTCTTTGTCCATTCGGGAGTACATGTCGGTGCCGATGATCAGCGCCCAGTAGGTGCCTTCGATGAAGTCACCGTGATCAACAGGAGCAGCCGCTTTAATGCTTGGTTCCTGGAGCTGTTCAAGCACAACACAAGCAGAGAGTTGGAGAATACTCAGGAAGAAAACCAGGCCTATACTAGACGCCGTAACCCGATCCCGCATTAACGGGCCTCGCCGGCGCGGAATGCAGATGCTCGATGCGGGGAAGCACAGAAGAACGGCATAACCTGCCTCCTTCCGAGCCCAGTGGCGAGTTCCATGTAAACAGAATCGAGCGGGAGGATCAAGAAAGCGAACTACTCAGCAGGTCCGGCGCAGCGGAACCCGAAATTGAAGTGCTTGTGCGGCGGATCGTAGCTGAGCCGGAAAGTGGACCGCAGGAAAAGCGCAGTACTATCCCACGCGCCTCCCCGGATCACTTTCATAACGCCCTCAGAAGGTCCCTCCGGGTTCCGATCCGGGCTGCGTTGGTAGTAGCTCTTGTCGTACCAGTCCGCCACCCACTCCCAGACATTTCCCGCCAAATCGTAGATTCCATAGGGGCTCCCGCCGGCTTCAAGACTTCCAACTGCCGTGAGCGTCCCATAGCCCTTCCAATTGCAACACTTGTTGGAATTCGCATGCCGATCCGTCGGTTCCTCATTGCCCCAGGGGTACTTGCGGCCATCAGTTCCCCGTGCAGACTTCTCCCATTCGGCCTCTGAAGGCAGGCGCTTCCCCACCCAACGACAGTAGTCGTTGGCATCATGCCAATCAACGCCTGTCACTGGTCGATCTCCCTGGCTCGACAAGTTCACTTCTTTCCATCCGAACGGCTGCTCTCGGCCGGTCGCTTCCAGAAATCTGGCGTACCGTGAGGCGGTCACTTCGTACTTGTCCATGTAAAACGCATCAAGATGCACCCGATGAAGTGGCTTCTCATTGCCATACTCATTGCTTCCCATCATAAATTCTCCAGCAGGTACCAGTATCATCGGAGCACCGTCATTACCGGTGATTTCCTTCCCGCTTCCCGCCATCAATACTTCTACCTTCGATTGCTCGGCAAGAGATGATGCGCTGCATAACACCACGAAAAGGTTGAAACATGCGGTAAAGGTAGCAGTGAGACGTGGCATAGCTCAGAAAAAGGGGACAGGCAGCTTTCGGAAAAGCAGCCAGTCCCCCTTTACAGCACGTCGCCGAGGGCGCCGGGGTCGATGCGCGTCATGGAGGCCTGGCTCAGCCGGATGATCTGCCCCTGCGCGAGGCCCACGTCCATGACCACGCGGTACATCAGCGAGCGGCCCGGCCCGACCGGAAAGACCACGAGGTCGTACACCACCTGGCCCGCCATGTTGCCGTCGCCAGAGGCCGTGACGGATCCTTTGATGGAAGTCAGGTCCACCTCGGTCTTGGCCACCTCGAGATTGTCGAACCGCCGGAAGCCCTCGATGAGATTTTGCTGCGCCACGACATCCCGGACGGCGAGTTCCTTCGCCGTCTGCACGTTCATCGCCTTCTTCAGACGCTCGTGCAGAAGGCCAAGCGCTTCGTCCCACCGCTTCTTTTGCACGGCACTGTAGTACCGGACGAACAGGGCAGTGAGCTCGCTGTCCGCGCCGGCGGGAGGCGCCGCTTCGGCATGCGCGACGCCCAGGACAATTGCCACGCACGCAAATACCGCCACGAGGCGCGCAGAAAGCCTCACGGCGTCTGCCCCTTGTCCCGGAGCTGCGCTTTGAGCCGGCCGAGCATCACCCGCCGGTAGATCCGGACCGAAATCGGGATCACGAAAATCAGCCCGATGGTCAGGTACATGAAGAATTCTTCTGGCGAGATGCCGTACATGGGATGTGTCCTCTTCTACGCCTGAACGTAGGGCGTCGGATCGGGAACCCCGGCCTCGGAAAAACCCTTGCGCCGCAGGCGGCAGCTGTCGCAGCGGCCACAGGCCCTCCCCTGCTCGTCCGGGTCGTAACAGCTATGGGTCAACTGGAGCGGCGCCTTCAGCGCCACGCCCCGACGGATGATATCCGCCTTGGTCATCCGGAGCAAGGGGGCCTCGACACGAATGCGCCCTCCCTCCGCGCCGACCCTCGTCCCCTGCCGGGCCAGCGCTTCAAACGCCTGCAGGAATTCCGGCCGGCAATCCGGGTAGCCGCTGTAATCCAGCACGTTCGCCCCGAAGTAGATCGCCTCGGCTCCCAGCACCTCCGCCCAGGCCAGGGCGAGCGAGAGCAAGATGGTGTTGCGGGCGGGGACGTAGGTCGGAGGGATGCCGGCGCCGATCGCCTCATCCGGGCGGTCTTTGGGCACCGACACGGCATCGGTGAGTGCCGACCCGCCGAACGCCCGGAGATCGACATTCACCACCAGATGGCGCGTCGCGCCGAGCGCCGCGGCAATCTCAGGCATCTGCTTCAATTCGACGGCGTGCCGCTGGCCGTAGTGCACGGACAAGAGAAACAGCTCGTGCCCCACGGCCCGGGCTTCGGCGGCCGCGACCGTGGAGTCCAGCCCGCCGCTGCACAACACAACAGCGCGTTTCGCCGGCATGGACATCGACTCCTATCGAGGCTGCTCCGAAAGCTTCACCTCGAGTTCCATCCGCTTCCCCTGCCTGAGGATCTCCAACTTCATGGTATCACCGGGCTGGTGCTTGCGGAGCATCCGCCGCAATCCTTCCGAGGTCTGGACCTTCGCGCCGTCGGCCCCGATCACGATGTCCCCGCCGATGACCACGATCGCGTTGCCGATGGCGACCTGTCGCGTCCCGCCCTGCAGCCCGGCCTTGGCGGCGGGACTGCCCCGCGCGATCCGGACCACGATGGCCCCCTGCTCCACCGGAAGCTGGAGCGCTCGGGCCACCACCGGCGTCAGGGTCTGCGTCTCGGTACCCAGGTAGGCGTAGACGACGTAGCCGCGGGTGAGGAGATCCGCCACCACCCGTTTCGCGGTGTTGATCGGAACGGCGAATCCGACGCCGACGCTGCCTCCCGACGGCGTAAAGATCGCCGTGTTGATGCCGATCACGCGGCCCTCCGAATCGAGCATCGGGCCGCCCGAATTACCGGGATTGATGGCGGCATCGGTCTGGATGACGTCTTCGAGCTCCGTTGCGCCGGTTTTCACAAACTTTCGCACCGAGCTGATGATCCCCGCGGAGAGGCTGTGTTCGAGCCCGAACGGATTGCCGATGGCCAAGACTTTTTGCCCGACCTGCAGGGCCGAGGAATCGCCCAGCGGCAGCACGGTCAGCGCTTCGGGAGGCGCCTTGATCTGCACGACCGCCAGATCGGTCTGGGGATCGGTCCCCACCAGTTTCGCGGCCCACTTGCTCCCGTCGGCCAGACCGACTTCCAGCCGCTGGGCCCCCTGTACCACGTGGTGGTTGGTCAGAATGTGCCCCTGGGCATCGAGGATGAAGCCGGAGCCGGAGGAATTGCTGGGGATCGGATTGAAGAAGAAGTCGTAAGCGACGGCCCGGTTGGTGATGTTGACGACGCCGGCGTTCAGCCGCCGGTAGATCGAGACGTTGTTCTCCTCATCGCCGGTCAGCGCCCAGACCGGCGGCGCCGCCGCCAGACCGGCCAAGGCGAGCGCCAGGAACGGAGCGATCATTCGTCCGGCTTCGTCATGACGGTCAGTGCTCCTGTTCCTCCGGCTCCAGTTCGATCTTCTCGAGGAGTTCCTGTTTGGATTGGCACGTCACGCACCGCCGGGCGAACGGAACCGTGCGCAGTCGCTTCTCGCTGATCTCGACCTTGCAATCGGCGCAGCGGCCATAGGTCCCTTCTTCGAGCTTGGCCAGGGCCTCATCGATCTGCTGCCGCATCTTGTTGCGCATCTCCAGAAGGGAAATGTCCCGGACGCGTTCGGTGTCGAGAAGCGCCTGATCGCCGACGTCGGGCGCCGAGTCCACGCGCCGCTGGTACTCATCCGACATGCGGTTGCCGAGGAGCCCGTCGATCTCCTTCATCACTTCCTGCCGGCGGTCCATCAAGATCTTCCGGAGGGCGTCCTTCCGCAGGCTGGATGCCGCGTCCTTCACAACCGGCGTGGCTTTCGCCTTGGGCGCGGATGTATTGCTCTTGGCTTTGACCTTGATCGTCGCCTTGGTCTTGGCCCTGGTCTTCGCCTTCGCCGCCGCCTTTGCCGGCTTCACGGCCTTCACCGCCCGGCGAGGCTTGGACTTCGATGTCATGAGCACTGCCCTCCTCCTTGGATGAGACTCACGGCTTTCTCCAGCATGTCGCGCTCGTTCTTGTACGTCAACGTCGCGACCGCCTCGTCGAGCGGAAACCAACGGGCCTCTTCGACCTCATCATCATGGTCGGCGATGTTCCCGCCGAGGCATTCCAGCAGGAACAGGTGCACCGTCTTGTGCACGCGGCTCCGATCGCCCTTGGAATAGAACTCATAGGTGATCTCGCCCAGCTTGCGAAGGACCTTGGCGTCGAGCCCGGTCTCTTCGCGCACTTCCCGCACGGCCGTTTGCTCCAGATCTTCTCCTTTTTCGACCCAGCCTTTCGGCAACGCCCACGCGTGGCCGTCGGAGCGGGCCACCCGGACCAGCGCCACCTCGTGCGCCGCCCCGATCGGTCGGAAGACGACGCCGCCCGACGAAATGCGGTGGGTCCCCATCGGCGTCAATACTGGATCAGGGATTGGACTTCGCAGCCGTCGAGCTGCCCGCGCCCCTTGAGCGACAACAGTTCGACGAGGAAGGCCAGCCCCACAATCTCCCCTCCGAGCTGACGGACCAGGTTGACCGTCGCGGCGGCCGTCCCGCCGGTCGCGAGCAGGTCGTCCACGATCAGCACCCGCTCACCCATCGCGATCGAATCCCGATGCACCGCGAGCGAATTGGACCCGTATTCCAGGTTGTATTTGACCTCGAAGATATCGGCCGGCAGCTTGCCCGGCTTCCGGACCGGCACGAAGCCGGCGCCCAGTTGGTGCGACAGCGGCGCCCCCAGGATGAACCCCCGAGACTCGATCCCGACCACCTTGGCCACCTTGTGATTCCGGTAGAGCGCCGTCAGGTCCCCGATGACGCTCTTGAAGGCCTCGCGGTCTTTGAGCAGCGTCGTGATGTCGTAGAACACAATCCCCGGCTTGGGAAAGTCCGGCACCTCGCGGATGAGCTTTTTGTAATTCATGTGGGGGCAGAGTATAGGAGGACGGGGGAAGGCCTGTCAATCACACAAACCCGAAAAACGTTCCCGCGCCGCCGCGGCGGTTCTCTCACGGCTTGACAAGAAAACCCCGCACCGTTCCGCCCGCGGTTTTCCAGGTCACCGCGACGTCGGTCACCGAGGACAGCCGCGGCCCGACGCGGAGGCGCGCGAGCAACTCTTCGATGCGCGCGCGCGGTCCTTCCGCCTCGGCCTGCACCCGCCCGTCGGGCAGGTTGCGCACCCAGCCGGACAAGTGCAACTCTTCCGCAACGCGCTGCGTGAAAAACCGATACCCGACGCCCTGCACCATCCCGGAGATGACGATTTCGGCGGCGACGAGGTCTGAAGCTTCGGAGGGGCCCATAAGTCCACCGTTAAACGTTAATCGTTAAACGGGTCGGTCGCGCTTCAGAATAACGTATAACGTTTAACGAATAACGACCGCACCGGCGAGGTTTGGTCGGGGCGAGAGGATTTGAACCTCCGACTCCTGCGTCCCGAACGCAGTGCGCTACCAGGCTGCGCTACGCCCCGATTCAGGGATTGAACGGCATCTTATGCGCCTCAGCTACCGCCCGGCACGTCACCCGGCCGTAAGCAAGGTTGAGGCCTTTCGCGAGAACCGGATCGGTCCGGACCGCCTGCTCCGGCCCCGACTCGGCGAGACGCAGAATAAAGGGAAACGACGCGTTGGTCAAGGCAAAAGTCGAGGTGTGGGGCACAATGCCGGGAATGTTCGGCACGGCGTAGTGCAGGACCCCGTCCACCGCGTAGACCGGATCGGCATGGGAAGTGGGCCGGGTCGTCTCGACACAGCCCCCCTGATCCACCGATACGTCCACGATCACCGCCCCTTTTTTCATGCGGCTCACCGTTTCGCGCTTCACCAACACGGGTGTCTTCGCGCCCGTCACCATCACGGCGCCGATCACCAGGTCGGCCTCGAGAACCGCCGCCTCGATCCAGGCTGGATCCGAGGCCATCGTCACGATCCGCCCACAATAGAGCGCGTCCAGCGCTTCCAGCCGCCTTCGATCCAGATTGAAGACGGTCACTTGCGCGCCCAGGCCGACCGCGATCCGGATCGCCTGCGTTCCCACCACGCCCGCGCCGAGGACCACTACCTTGCCGCCCGCGACGCCGGGCACCCCGCCGAGCAATACTCCACGGCCGCCGTTCGTGCGCTCCAGGTAGTGGGCGCCGATCTGCACCGAGAGCCGCCCGGCCACCTCGCTCATCGGCTGGAGAATCGGCAGGCTGCGGTCGGGCCGTTCGACGGTTTCATAGGCCAGGGCGAAGACCTGCCGCTCCAGCAAGGCCTCGGTCAAACGCCGGTCCGCCGCCAGGTGGAGGTAGGTGAAGAGCGTCTGGCCCTTCCGGAAGAGCGGGTATTCCGGCTCCAGCGGTTCCTTGACCTTGACGATGAGATCCGCGCGCTCGAACAGGGCTTTCTTGTCGGACGTCACCTCGGCGCCGGCCGCCTTGTACTGCGCATCCTCCAACCCGCTGCCGACGCCCGCCCCGCCCTCCACCAGCACCCGGTGGCCGGCCTGCGCCAGCGTCCGCGCGCCGCCCGGCGTCAGGCCGACGCGGAACTCATGGTCCTTGATCTCCTTGGGCACGCCGATGATCATGGCTTGCTCTCCGGCCCGGCGGCGCCACCCGATGCAGCGGGCCGGCACGAAGACAGTCTCTTCCCGTTGATCGCACCGACCGCGCCGTGCGATGTCCGGAATGTGCCTTCAAGCCGCCGGCCCTCGATGAACAACATGCTGTCCTCCTGATACCCGCCGGGGAAGTCCCACCGGAAATACACGGCGTCGCCGTAGATCCGGATTTCCGTCGGCGACGGCCCTTCGATGCCGGCCGCCTGTGCCGACGGCAGGACGATCTTCGCCTTGGACTCCCGGTGATTCGCGGAATGGGAATGCACCGTCCAGTCCCATACCCCGCACAGCCGCGCGAGGCCGGCCTCCAACCGCTTGGCTTCCACCGCCGCGTCCAATTCCAGCGCGTCCGCAGCGGTCAGCGCCAGCCAGAAACTCGCCGCCACGATGAACAGCATTCGCATCCGCATACCTGTATTTTCGCCGATGGCGCGCCAAATCACAATAGACACCCTTTCGCGCTTTGGTGTAAGATTCTATTGCCTTGGGAGGGTGAACACCGATCATGGATGCCAATGCCGCCCCGCTGTCGGCCGGCAAATGCGACGGTTGCAGCGCCGCCGACGTCCCGCTCATGAAGGTCTCGCTGGGCCGCGACTTCTTCGGGCGGGTCTACGACCGGCTCTCGCCGAACGCCGATGTGAGCCCCAAGTGGTATTGCGACGCCTGTTCCGTCGAGAAGAATCTCCAGCGCGACTTCCGGGACATCAAGGGCGAGTTGGACAAATTGTCGAAAGGCGCCGTCTCGGCGCTCAGCCAGGCCGATCAGCTTGATCGGGCGACGCTGCGCGTGAAGGAGATCGCCGCCATGATCGCCGCCGACGCGCTCAAGCAGACCCTGCTGAAGCCGGACGACGTGTCCACCCTCGCGCGCGCGCTCGATGCCCGCCGCGGCTGACATGCCCGCCTTCAAGCGCCACATCTTCATGTGCATCAACCAGCGCCCCAAGGGCGATCCGCGCGGTTGCTGCGCGGACAATGGGTCGGTGAAGCTCCAGGAGTTCATGAAGATGGAAGTGGACCGGCTGGGGTTGAAGGGGATCGTCCGGGCGAACAAGGCCGGGTGCCTGGATCACTGCGAATATGGGCCCAGCATCGTCGTGTACCCGGAAGGCGTTTGGTATTGGGCCGGCACCGAGGCGGACGTGACCGAGATCGTGGAAAGGCACGTCGTCGGAGGGCAGATCGTCGAGCGCCTCCTCATGCCAGGGCACGAGCCGCCGAAAACACCGCTCGCACCCTTGAAACCATGACGACGCCGGCGAAGGACATCTTTGAGCTGTTTTCGCGGGCCCTGTTCGAAGGAGTCAACCCGATGCTGATTAAACGAGATCACCTGGTCCGCCACCCCGACCGCTGCACCCACAACGCGATCTGCATCCCGGTCTGCCCGACCGGCGCCTGGCTCTCCACGCCGCCGTTCAAGTTCGACTCGTCGCGCTGCATCGAAACCTGCCGGCTCTGCCTCGACGCCTGCCCCTCGCAGGCCATCTTCGCCGTCTTCCGCAGGGGCGAGAAGATCCTGGAGCCGACGAAGAGCGAACCGAAGAAGTAAGGGCACGGCGCGCCGCGCCCTTACAATTTATTCACTTTACT
>CAYLLY010000031.1:0-23499 GCA_964384595.1 uncultured Nitrospirales bacterium | reverse complement strand
AGATCGCCGGCGGCATCGACATCTATACGAACGTGGAAATCACGCTGGAAGAATTGAAGGGCTGATGGAAAACTTCACCCCGCGCGAGATCGTGGAGGAGCTGGACCGCTACGTCATCGGCCAGCGCGACGCCAAGCGCATGGTGGCCATCGCGCTGCGCACCCGGTGGCGGCGCCAGCGGTTGCCCGCGTCCCTGCGCGACGAGGTGATGCCGAAAAACATCATCATGATCGGGCCGACCGGCGTGGGCAAGACCGAGATCTCGCGGCGTCTGGCCAAGCTGTCGCAGGCGCCCTTCATCAAGGTGGAAGCCTCGAAGTTCACCGAAGTGGGCTACGTCGGACGGGATTGCGAATCGATGGTCCGCGATCTGGTCGAGCAGGCCGTCACTATGGTCAAGGCCGAGTATGCCGAACGGGTCCAAAAGAAGGCCGAGGCGCAGGCCGAGGAACGTCTGCTCGATCTGCTCGTGCCCCCGCCTCCGCCGAGGACCCCTCCCGGCATCTTCGACCAGTCGAGTTACGAGGCGCAGCCCCCGCCGGTGAACGAGAGCTACGAGGCCACGCGCTCGAAGTTCCGGCTGCTGCTGCGCGAGGGGAAACTGGACACCCGCTCGGTCGAGATCGAGGTCAAGGACAAGGCCACGCTCCCAATCGGCGTGATCTCCAACATCGGCGGCATGGAGCAGATCCAGGACCAGTTGCAGGAGATGCTGGGGGGCATGTTCCCGGGCAAGAAGAAGCGCCGCACGGTGAAGGTTCCGGAGGCGCTCGACCTGTTGGTCCAGGAGGAGGGCCAGAAGCTGATCGACATGGAGGCGGTCGTCAAGGAAGCCGTCGCCAAGACGGAGCAGAACGGCATCATCTTCCTGGACGAGATCGACAAGATCGCCGGGCGGGAGCGGACGATGGGGCCCGACGTGTCCCGCGAGGGCGTCCAGCGCGACCTGCTGCCGATCGTGGAGGGCTCGACCATCACGACCAAGTACGGGCCGGTGAAGACGGATCACATTTTGTTCATCGCCGCCGGCGCGTTCCACGTGGCCAAGCCCTCGGACCTGATCCCGGAGCTGCAGGGCCGCTTCCCCATCCGGGTCGAGCTGGAGCCGCTGACGAAGGACGACTTCATCCGCATCCTGACGGAGCCGCAGAACGCGCTGCTCAAGCAATACCGGGCCCTGCTCGAGACGGAAGGCGTGACGCTGGACTTCACCCGGGAGGGCGTCGAGGAAATCGCGGCGACGGCTGTCCAGGTCAACGAGCGCTCGGAGAACATCGGCGCGCGCCGGCTCTTCACGATCATGGAACGGCTCCTGGAGGAGATCTCCTTCGAGGCGCCGGAGCTGACCGAGAAGAAGCTGACGATCGACGCGCAGGTCGTGAAGGACCGATTAAAAGATATTGTCAAGGACCAGGATCTGAGCCGGTATATTTTGTAGCTATTGGGAGCGACGCATGGATGAATTGATCAAAAAGGCGAACGTGCTGGTCGAGGCCCTGCCCTATATCCGGGCCTTCGCCGGCAAGACCGTCGTGCTGAAGTACGGCGGCAAGGCCATGACCGACCCGGCGTTGAAGGACGGCTTCGCCACCGACGTCGTGCTCATGAAGTACGTCGGGCTGAACCCGATCGTCGTGCACGGCGGCGGGCCGCAGATCGACCAGATGTTGAAGCGGCTGGCGATCGAGCCGAAATTCCGCCAGGGCGTCCGTGTGACCGACGCAGCGACGATGGAAATCGTCGAGATGGTCCTGGGGGGAACCATCAACAAGGAGATCGCGTCGCTGATCAGCCGGCATGGGGCCAAGGCCGTCGGCTTGAGCGGCAAGGACGGCGGGCTCATCCAGGCCAAGCCCTTCACGAAGGCCGAATGGGCGAGGAAGCTCGGAGCGGATCTCGGCGGCTGGGGCGAGGACGAAGATTACGGGCTCGTCGCCGACGTCCAGGCGGTAGACTCCTCCATCTTGGAGAACCTCCAGGCCACCAACGCCATCCCCGTCATCGCCCCCATGGGCGTCGGCAAGGACGGGCGCACGTACAACATCAACGCCGACCTGGTCGCGGGCGCCATCGCGGGCGCGGTGGGCGCGGAAAAGCTCGTCGTCCTCACGGACGTGCGCGGCATCAAGGACGGGGACGGGAAACTCGTCTCCACCCTGGCGCGCAAGGACGTGGCCCGGATGGTCAAGAAGGGCACGATCAGCGAAGGGATGCTCCCCAAGGTCCAGGCTTGCCTGAACGCGCTCGAAGGGGGCGTCAAGAAGGCGCACATCATCGACGGCCGCACGCCGCATGCGATTCTCCTGGAGATCTTCACGGACAAGGGCATCGGGACGGAGATCCTCGCCTGAACATGGACGCGCCGGCCACGGACGCAGGGGAGCAGACCGCCTCGGAGCAGCGGGTCTCGGATCGGGTCAGACGCTTCGCCGTCCGTCTGGCCATCGGCTTCATCATCGGAGCCAACGCCCTGTTTCTCCTGGTCCTGTGGGGCAGCGGGCTGGACCTGGACCGGATCTTCGCGGAGCGCGAGTTCTTCGACCCCGCCCACGACGTGTGCCTCCGCATGGCCTGGTACAAGCCGGAAGGCGAGAAGGACCCGGTCCGCCTCTGCAAAGAGTGGATCAACCTGGGCGATGCCTCCGGGAAGGTTCACGCGAACCAGAAAGACATGGTGATCGTCAAGGGGACTGACGGCAAAGTCTACGCGAAAGAGGGCCCCGGCGACGGCCGTCTGGTCGCGCTCGTGGTCTTTGTCGTCGCGCTCGTGGCCGGCGGCATGTGGCTGCAGCGCTATCTCATCGCGCGCTATCGCTCCCGGCTGGCGGCATCCGCCGAAAAAAACCCGTGAGCAGCGGGACACGCTTCCGCTTGATCGGCGCGTTCACGCTCCTGCGGGACTTGCAGGAGCGCGAGCGTAAGCGTCTGCTGGCCGAGGCAGTCCAGATCAAAGGTCTGATGCCACTCCTGATGAAGAGACGCAACGGGCAGCAGTGGTCCCGTGAAGACAAGACCGAGCTGCGCGCGCACTTCAGGCGGCTTTCCGAGCTCAGTCCCTATTTGGTTGTGGTCGTCCTCCCCGGAGCGCCCGTCACTCTTCCCTTGCTGGCCTGGTGGCTGGACCGCCGCCGGCTACATCGCAAACGCGGCCCGCAAGACACCGTTCCCGCAAAGCAGGCTTGAAACGCTCCCCGTCCCACGCGAACGGTGTCATGCTGGCCCACGGAGGGGCGGGGGCCAAGGTCGTCACGCCGGCCCAGCTCGCCTGCCTGGCCGACGCCCTGGCCACGGGCCACGCCCTGCTGCGACGCGGCGGCCCAGCCGTCACCGCGGTGGAAGCCGCCATCAAAGTCATGGAGGGCTCCGGCCTCTTCAATGCCGGGACCGGCGCGCACCTCCAATTGGACTGCGTGCGCCGGATGGACGCCTCCATCATGGAGGGGCGAGCGCTGCGGGCCGGGGCCGTGGCCGGCATCGAACAGGTCCGCCATCCGATCAGCGCGGCCAGGCTCGTGATGGAGGAGACCGCGCACGTCCTCCTAGCCGGTCCGCTCGCCACGCGGTTCGCCCGCCACCATCGCCTTGCGCTCCAGGCCCCCGCGCGGCGCGGTCCATCTGTTCCGCCACCAGTGAAACGGAACGCCGCGCGCGAGGCCGTCACGGCGACCGGGTTCCAGCGCCGGATGCTCCGTCTCTATCGCACGATGCTGGGCGAGGAGACCGTAGGCGCCGTGGCTCTGGATCGGCACGGCTCGGTCGCGGCCGGGTCGTCGACCGGCGGCATCGCATTCATGTTGCCGGGGCGCGTCGGCGATTCGCCCCTGGTCGGGTGCGGGATCTATGCGGATAACGAGGCCGGCGCCGTCTCCATGACCGGCCTGGGAGAGAGCATCATCCGCCTGGCGATGGCCAAGGAGATCGCGGATCACCTGGCGAGAGGGAAGAGCCCCACCGCCGCGGCGCGGCTGACTTTCGCCAGGCTGGTGAAGCGCTTGAAAGGCATCGGGGCCGGCGCGCTCGTCCTCGCGCCCGACGGCCGCTTCGCCATCCGCCACACCACCCCCACCATGTGCGCCGGCTGGTGGGGCGGCGCAGGAAAGCCGGTCGTGAAGGATCGGTTCCGCTGATCAATGCTGTTTCGTTGACTTAGCCCTAAGGTAAGACTAGTCTAGCCCCTTAAAGGGGGAAATTATGGGGGACAAGTCAGCAATCGAATGGACCGATGCGACATGGAACCCAGTCACCGGGTGTTCGAAAGTCAGCCCTGGATGCAAGAACTGTTACGCAGAGAGACTAGCGGCCCGCCTACAAGCCATGGGGAACCCGCGATACAAAAACGGGTTCACTACAACCCTCCATCCTGACCAACTCACACTACCTCTTCGGTGGGCTCAACCTCGTCAGATTTTTGTCAACAGCATGAGTGATCTTTTCCACGAGGCTGTTCCAGAAGATTACATCCGAAGAGTCTTCGAGACTATGGTTAAAGCTGACTGGCATGTATTCCAAATACTCACAAAGCGGGCGGAACGCTTAGCTGAAATCGCTCCTCGGCTCCCTTGGCCAGACAATGTGTGGCAGGGAGTCTCAATCGAAAACGCGGATTACACCTTGAGGATAGAGCATCTCGTTAAAGTCCCTGCTGCCGTTCGATTCCTATCAGTCGAACCCCTTTTAGGACCCATCCCAAAGCTTCCACTCAAGGGCATCTCGTGGGTAATCGTCGGAGGCGAAAGCGGACCAGACTTCAGGCCCGTTAATGCTGAATGGGTCAGACAAATTCGCGATCAATGCCTGCGGGCAAAAGTGCCATTCTTCTTTAAGCAATGGGGTGGTTTCACTCCTAAAGCAGGCGGTCGAAAGCTCGACGGCCGATTATGGAACGCCATGCCGAGATCTTCCAGAGCGAAGGATCTTCCAATGGTCGCTGTAAGGTGACGCCTCCTCAAAGCCGCAGGAATTCCTCCACAAAAAAGAAAGTCATCAACGCCGCCGATGGCTTAGGGGCCAGGCCTCTCGGCCCCAGTACCCTTGAAAAGTTAGCCTACGTTGAACGTTACGGCCAAGCTTTTATGGCGGCCATGGCGCCCAAACGTGCGCAAGGCAAGTGGGACAAGCTCGTCTACTTCGACCTCTTATGTGGACCTGGCATATGCATTGATCGAGACACCTTACAGGAGTATGACGGATCCCCTCTCAGGGCATTGAAAATTCGGCCAGCCTTCGATCATCTCTTTTTCTCAGACTCTGGCCAAAAGAATATCGACACCTTAAAGAAAAGGATACCAGCGGAAGATCGGAACCGTGTCACTTGTCGAAAAGGAGATTGTAATTCCCTCATCAAAGAATTTCTTGCTGATGTCACAGATAAGACCCTTGGGCTAGCCTTTCTTGATCCCGAAGGCTTTGAGGTTCAATTCAAAACTCTGCAACTTTTGGCCACTAAGCGCATTGATGTTATTTATCTATTCCCAAGTGGAATTGGAATTGCTCGCAATCTCGGGAAATTTGTTCACGAGTCAAAGACTCCAATGGAAGGATTTTGGGGAGAAGACTGGCGCGATTTGCCTGCCGCAAAACTAGCTGCGGGCAAGAAGCTTACACCTGCAGAGGTAGAGAGTTTTGACCGTCCTTGGGTCAAAACCTTTCGTCAAAAAGTTGCAACGCTCGGATTTACTCACCAGGACGAAGACGCTCCTATCCTTCTTACCGAAACAGACACGCTCATGTACCACCTTCTTTTCTTCTCAAAAGACAAAGCAGGATTGAAGATTTGGCGGGGGATCAAAGAGATTGATCCTAATAAGCAGCGGAACCTGCCATTTGAGAGAGGATTATAGCAAGCACTTTTCAGGAACGAGGGTCGATTTGTAGATCTGCAAACACAAACCCGTCGCGCGTGACGATTTCGCCGGTCCGTACCGGCACCGGGTGGCGCAACATCGGGCCGGCGTAGGCGAAGGTGTGGAACTCGCCCCGCTCACCGCACGGATCGACTCCCACAGGCAGATCGCCCAGCAACGTCGCATCGAATTCCCGGCCCGCAAATGAGGCGGGCAACTGCTTCGGGTCCACGCAGGTCAGACGCGCCCGCAGGCCCGCCGCGACCATGTCCCGCGCGAGCGCGTCGGTCGGCAGGCCCCAGATCGGAAAGATGGGCGTCAGGCCTGTGCCTGCGAGCTGCGTCTCCCGGTAGCGACGCACATCCTCGAGAAAGAGATCGCCGAACGCCATCATGGTGATGCCCGCGGCGAGCGCCTTCCTCACCGCGTCGCCCATCGCGGCCTCATATTCCTGATTGCTGCAGGGGCTCGGAATCGGCACCTTCCACAGCGGCAATCCCACCGCATCGGCCTGCGCTTCGAGGAGCGCCACACGGACGGCGTGCATAGCCACGCGCTCATACTCGGTATTCACGGTGGTCAGCAGCCCCACGACCTCGACGTCCTGGCGCTGCCGCAGGACATGCAGCGTCCAGGCGCTGTCCTTGCCGCTGCTCCAGCAAAGCAACGCTGTGGGGCGGCCGCTCATCGCTCCGCCGTCGCCCTCCTCCAGGCCCAGTACACGGGCATGCCTAGCAGTACGATGAGCAGGCCCGGCCAGGTGTACTGCGGCTTGTACCGCAGCAGTTGGACCTCGATGAACAGCGCCATAGCGATATAGACGGCCGGCAGGACTGGGTATCCCCAGGTCTTATAGGGTCTGGGCATCTCCGGCCTCGTCCGGCGCAGCACGAAGATGCCGCCGATCGTCAGGATGTAGAACAGCAGGACCGAGAAGATCAGGAAATCCAGCAGCTGACTGTACGTGCCGGACAGGCACAGCGCGGAGGCCCAGGCGCCCTGGATCAGCAGGGCTGGGGCGGGCGAGAGGTTGCTGTTCAGCGCGCCCACGCTCGCAAAGAACAGGCGGTCCCGCGCCATGGCGTAGTAGATCCGCGCGCCGGCCAGGATCAGGCCGTTGTTGCAGCCGAAGGTGGAGATCATGACGGCCAGGGCCATGAGGACGCCGCCGGCCGGACCGAACGCGACCTCGGCCACGGCGGTGGCGACGCGGTCCTCCGCGGCAAACTGCATGCCGCGCTCCAGCACGGCCGCCCCGTCGCGAACCCCCGCGAGGGGCAGCACGCAGAGGTAGGCCAGGTTGGCCAGGAGATAGATCACGATCACCAGGCCGGTGCCGAGCGCCAGCGAACGCGGCAGGTTCCGCTCAGGCCCTTTGACTTCCCCCGCCACGAACGTCACGTTGTTCCAGGCGTCGGCGGCAAAGAGCGCGCCCACCATCGCCACGGCGACCAGCGTCGCCACGCCCATCCAGCCGGCGTCCGCCCCTGCGGGCGCGGAACCGCTTCCCCAAAACTGTCCGAAGTTCGCCGTGAGCGCCGCGTCCGTGGCGAACAGGAATCCCAGGGCGATCACGCCGACCAGGGCGCCGGTTTTGGTGAGGGTGAAGACGTTCTGCACCAGCGCGCCGACATGGAGGCCTCGCAGGTTGACCCACGTCAGGGCGACGATGGAGAGGATGGCCAGCAAATTTTGCCGGTGCAGCCCGACCGTGTAAGGACCGAGTTCCCCGAACCACACGCGGTAGGGACCGAACGTGCCCATCTCCCAGAGCCAGGACGCCGATGAGAACCAGGGGATCAGCACGCCGGTGAACTTGGCGAACGCGATCGCCACGGCGGCGATGGTGGCGGTCTGGATCACCAGCAACTGGGTCCAGCCGTACAGAAAGCCCCAGAGCGGCCCGAAGGCCTCGCGCAGGTAGACGTACTGGCCGCCGGCCGCGGGCATCGCCGCCGCCAGCTCTCCGTAGCAGAGCGCCCCGGCCACGGTCATGAAGCCGGTGACCAGCCACACCACCAGGAGAAGGCCGGGGCTCTGGACGAGCCGCGCGATATCGGCCGAGACGATGAAAATGCCCGAGCCCACCATGGACCCGACGACGATCATGGTCGCGTCGAGCAGGCCCAGGCTGCGGGCGAGGACGGCGGTCTGGCGCGATTCAGCCTGCATCGGCTATAATCCCACTGCCGTGGTGAAGTTGCGCGATCACGAACAGATGAAGGGCCTCTGGCCCCCGATATTCGAAGGGCCGCACAGCTTCTGGGACAAGCACCACCCGGGCGGCGAATGGGGCGATCTGCACCAGGTGAAATGGGTCGTGCCGGACCGGAAGGGTGAGCGCCCGTACCTCAAGCTCATCGTGCACTGGGACGAGGTGGACTTCCGGGGCGTGATGACCCATGACGACACCGCGTTCCTGAAAAAGGTATATGAAACGATGAAGAGCCGGGGGATCAGAAAAACGCTCGAAGAGGTCGGGAACCTGCAAGTGGAGTTTTAGCGTCGGGTCATTCCTTGGGAGGCTCGGGAGACTTCTTCTTCATGTGCACCGCGTAGACGATCACGATCCCCAGGATCGCCACCGCCACGCCGAATACGTTCCAGCCCAACTCTTCCGTCATGATCCGGCACTCCCCCGCACATGGCCCCCGAGAAGCACCAGAATAGCACAAGCAGGGCCGTCACAGATACCAGAAATCCTTGACTGTAAGGACGGCCGTTTCTATCCTGTCGCCTATGGCGCTGATC
This sequence comes from uncultured Nitrospirales bacterium, assembly GCA_964384595.1. Taxonomy (GTDB): domain Bacteria; phylum Nitrospirota; class Nitrospiria; order Nitrospirales; family NS-4; genus SCTG01. The sequence continues at coordinate 14,905 of CAYLLY010000031.1, read as the reverse complement.
ACCATCGAGTCGCGGAAACCCGGACCGACGTGTGCGATCTGCGAGGCCGCGCGGGTCGAGACGGTCGCGACCCCGGCCGGGCGGTTCGCGCTCTGCCCGGACCACGTGCCCGCGTTCGCCGCCCGCCGCCTGTCTCCGGAGGAGCTGGCGCTGGTGATCAGGAAGAGGCAGCCCCCGGCCTCCGCGTGGGAGCCCTCGTCCTGCGCCCTCTGCGCGAATCCCGCGGACCTCATCTTCGATGAGCAGGAGGGGATCTTCGCCTTCTGCCAGCCGCATTTCATCCGGTACGTGCTTCTGGCCCTGCGCCCCAACGAGCATGCCCTCCTGGCGGGGCGCCTCACGCCCGAGCAGTTTCTCACCCGCCTCTCCTCCAAGTACTATTTTGAAGGCCAGGCCGACCAGCCGTACATCGAGGACCTCGACGACCCGGCCTACTCGGTCACCACGCCTCTGTGGGAGGAATGAATGACGCTCGACTCGCTCGTCCGTGAACTCGCGCAGCATCCGGTCAATACCAACGCGTTCTTTCAGGCGTTCCAGGACCGCTACCTGACCCCGGCCCAACTCCGGGCATTCCTCCGCCAGTACCACTATTTCTGCAAGCACTTCGTCAAGGTCCTCGAGGGGCTCCTGTACAAGACGCCGGTGGATGAGCTGGAGATGCGCGCGGAGCTGAGCAAGACCCTGCATTCGGAGCTCGGCGGCGGGCGGAGCGAGCAGGCTCACATCCGGTTGCTCGCGCGCTTCGCCGGAGCGCTGGACCTGGGCCCGGAGGACCTGGACGGGACGACGCCCATTCCGGAAGTGGCGCAGTACCTCGCGGTGCTGCGCCGCCTCTTTATCGAATCCGACTACCTCACGGCGCTCGGGGCCGAGATGGCGGTTGAGATCACCGCCGCGTCCGAGTTCCGCTACTTCTACCCGGGCTTGATCAAATACGGGACCTTCTCCGCGCACGACCTGGTCTTTTTCGAGATGCACCGTGAGGCCGAAGACTGCCACGGCGCCTGGCTGACCGAGGCGGTCCGGAAGACGGCGCGGACGCCAGCGGACCTCGAACGAGTGGCGCAAGGCGCGAGGACCACGGCCGACGCCTGGCAGACGTTCTGGGAGGGCATGCACCGGATGGTTTTCGACAAGGTCCCGGCAGACGCCGCGTGATGCAACCTACCGCTCCCAGGCCGGACTCGCTCGCGCTGACGGACGACGTGCTGGCGCTCCGCGCCTGGCGGATGCCCGACATGGTGGTGTACCAGCACGCGGACGACGAATGGTGGCTCCCCACGCTCGACGACGCGATCCCGCTAGTGCGAATCAACCGAGAAGGGGCCACGCTTCTCTCCGCCATGGACGGCCAGGCCACCGTCGGCTCACTGCTCGCGAAATTCGGCAACCGGGCCTGCGGGTCCAGCGGCGAAACGGGCCGCTGGTGCCTGGAGCATTGGGCCCTGCCCCGCTACTCCCTCTGCTACTTCGGGGCGGAAGTCCCGGCGAAAGACCGCGGCGAGGCCCGCTGGGACTTGCTGCTCCTGAAGATTCGGGAGGGGTGGTCCGGCGAGTCCGGCTTCGAGGGCGAGCAGCACCTGTCGGACTTCCACACCCACAATATCGCGACGCAAAAGGACCACTTCGAGGTGATCGAGACCACCGTGTCGCACCTGTTCCGGGAGCCGACCGAGGCGCTCCAAGGCTTGACCTACGGGCGGCAGTTGGCCCACGCGTTCCGGAAGCTCGGCTGGTGGACGCGCAAGCCCCGTGTTGTCCTGGAAGTCGGCGGTGGGCTCGGCTACGTGGCTCGCGAGCTGGCCCGAGGGCTCTCCGCAGAGGAGCGCGAGGGAATCCGGTACGTCTTCATCGATATCACCCGGCCCTTCCTGGAATCCCAGTTGACGCTGGGCAAAGAGGGGGGATGGGACACCGCCGGAGTACAGGCCAACGGCGAATGGCTTCCCCTCAAAGACGCCAGCGTGGACCTGATCGTGGACAACGAGAACATGGCCGACATGACGCCGGTCAAACTGTCCCGGCGGGAAGTCGAGTCCGGCCAGGGGGAGACGCCGCTGCACCAGGAGGCGCTGGAGTGGATCCGGCGGGCCGGGCTCTCGCTGGACAAGGAGATGCCGGCGGAGTTCATCTTCAACCTGGGGCCGCTGCGCTTACTCCGGGAAGTCTGGCGCGTGCTCAAGCCGGGCGGGCGCGCCTTCCTCGTGGAGTTCGGCATCGAGGAGGGCTGGTCGGCGCCCGTGAAGCTGCCGGGACATACCGAATACGAAATCCATTTCGGCCATCTCCGGCAGGCCGCGCGCTGGCTGGGCTTTCAGGAGAAGTACGGCGCGCTTCCGCAGTTTCTCGGCATCAAGCCCGACACGCGCGTGCTCTGCACGGGCGCCGCGTATGCGATCCGGCGGTTCTGCGAGGCGGAGGGCAAACCCTTCGCCATCCGCGCCTACACGGAGGCGGAATTCAAGCAGACCCTCGGCGACATGCTGCCGCGGCTGCTCGGCCACCACTACCACGACATCTCCGACCCGGCCTGGTTCGGGCTCTGGGACTTCAAGGTGCTGCTGCTGGAGAAGCCCGCCGCCGCGCCGGCGCCCAAGCCGCAGGTGCGCGACGTGAAGGGCTTCCGCTGGGGGGGGATGCGGTAAGAGTTGTTAGGCTGTAGTGGCGGAGCGCCAGCGGTCGAGCTGGATGAGGTTCGTCGTCGCCTGATGGTCCGGGCAGTTCAGCCGGATCTGTCCGTCCCCGAACGGCGCACCGACCAATTCGCAGTGATGCGGCGCGTTCTGGTTGTCATGCACATTGGCCCGGAAATAATTGCAGGTCACGCACATCTGGCTGACGGCGATCTCTTTGCGCTCCTGCAGCGTCACGATCAGCCGGACGAGCGCGCGATGCAGATCGACCTGCTGGGCCGGCGGGAGCGTCTGGATGATCGGCACGAGCAGGTCCGTCCACCGCGAGGCTTCCGTCGCCGCCGCCTCCCCCTTCGCCGTGAGCTTTACGTAAAGCTTGTCCAGCACCCGCTTCCTCCGCTCTTTCCGGACGAGCTTCTTGCGGGCCAGCACCTGAATGGTCAGACAGGCGGTCACCTTGCTCACCCCGAGCTCAGAGGCCAGTTCCGGCAACGTCCGCCGCTTCTCCGGATGGCGGCTCAGCGAGAGCAGGATCTGGCCCTGCGTGGGCGTCAGGCCTTTGCCCCAGGCCTCACTCCACGCCTGCTGGCGGATGACCTTCGCGACCTTGGACAATCCGTCCGCGATCCGCGAGGCCGGAGGAAACGTCGTGAAATCTGGCTGCGCCAGGCCTTGTGTGTTCATGATCGTTCGCTACAATAACACAAGTCGAGTTTTTTTAAAAGAACGCCTTCACGGAAGAATCGCAATGAGGCGGACGGGGCCGCCGGTGCCGCCCTTGATCTTCATCGGGAGCGCAATGAGAGTGGCGCCCTTCGGCGGCAGCTTGTCCAGGTTCGCGACATTCTCCAGCGCGTAGCGGTCGGCGCCGTTGAGGATCTGGTGGGCGATGAAATCCCGTGACGGCCCGTGGTCGATGCTGGGCGTGTCGATCCCTACGCCGTCAATCGCGCGCTCCCTGACCAGAAACGCGGCCGCTTCTTTCGAGAAGCCGGGGAAGTGCAGGGTCTTCGGATCGTTGGGGGTGTCGCTGCCCAGATAGCGCGCCCGGTCCGGCCAGTGCCGCCCCCACCCGGAGTACAGCAGCACGATCGCGCCATCGGGAATGCGGCCGTGGCGGGCTTCCCAGGCCTTCAGATCGTCCACCGTCAACCGGTAATCGCGGTCCCGGGCGGCGGCCTGGGTCACGTTGACCACCACCGCCGGCCCTACCAAGCGTTGGAGCGGAATCTCGTCCACCGTCTGCCGCCCTTCCCCGAAATGGATCGGCGCGTCAATATGGGTACCGCCGTGCTCGGAGCCAGCGAAGTTTGCAGAAGCGTACCAGTACCCGCCGACGGTCATGCCCCAGTCGGTCTTGTCCCATTGAAAGGGCTTGTTCGTGGGCCAGTAGACAGTCCGCTCATCAAACGGATAGGTGAGGTCCACGAGCTTGCGCTCGTTGAGCTGCGCGGAAACCGGAGCGGCAGAAGCCAGCACCGCTCCAACGAGAAACAGCAGGACTTGCCGGAGCATCACAATTCCTCCTTCACGGCGGCAGAGGTCACGAGGGCGGAAACCGGGTGACGGTCACCGGTGTGTAGTCCAACCTCGGACCGTCGCCGGTATGGTAGCTTAGTGTGTGCGTGAGCCAGCGCGCGTCGTCCCGATGGGGAAAATCGTTCCGGTAGTGCGCCCCTCGCGACTCCTCCCGGGCCAGGGCCCCCGCCACGACGGTCTCGGCCAGTTCGACCAGCGACCCCAGCTCCAGCGCGGAGATGAGGTCGGTGTTGAAGGCCTTGCTCTTATCATCCAGCCGGACGCGTTCGGCGCGCACTTTCAGCGCCCGCACCAAACCCAGCGCCTCGGCCATCCTGGCCCGCGTCCGGACGAGCCCGAGATGAAGGGCCAAGACCCGGCCCAGTTCATCGCGCACCTGCCACGGCCGTTCCGGCCCGTCGCTCTTCAGCAACCCGGCAATCCGCGCCTGCTCGCGCTGCAGCAAGCCGGCGTCGTGCGCCGGCGGCGCCGCGGTTCGGGCGTACTCGGAGGCGCGCGCGCCCGCCCGCCGGCCGAAGACGATGGTCTCCAGCAGGGAGTTCCCGCCCAGCCGGTTCGCGCCGTGAACACTGACGCAGGCGCACTCGCCAGCCGCGTACAGGCCGGGGACGGCGGTCTCCCCCCAGACATCGGTCTTGATGCCGCCCATCACGTAATGGGCTCCCGGCCGCACCGGGATCGGAGATTCCACGGGGTCCACGCCGGCGAAGTCCAGGGAGAGTTGGCGGATCTGCGGGAGCCGCTCCAGGATCCGTTCCCGGCCCAGGTGGCGCAGGTCCAGCAGGATGCAGCCGTCCACGCCCCGTCCCTCGGCGATCTCCGTCCCGATCGCCAGCGAAACAGCGGCCCGCGTGGCCAGTTCCATCTGCTCCGGCGCGTAGCGCTGCATGAACCGCTCGCCGAGGGTGTTGAGCAGATAGCCGCCCTCGCCGCGCGCCCCCTCGGTGATGAGGATGCCGGTGTCCTTCAAGGTGGTCGGATGGAACTGGATGAACTCCATGTCCATGAGCGGCGCGCCCGCCCGGTAGGCCATGCTCATGCCGTCTCCCGTGTTGATCACGGCATTGGTGCTGGTGAGATAGAGCCGGCTGCAGCCGCCGGTGGCCAGAATGACGGCTTTGGCGCCGACGGCGCGCAGGCCGCCGTTCAGGATGTCCCACGCGACGACGCCCCGGCAGATGCCGTCCTCGACGATGAGGGCCGTGACGTACCATTCCTCATAGACGCGCACCTGCCGCTTCAGGAGCTGCTCGTACATCGCGTGCAGGAGCGCGTGCCCCGTGCGGTCCGCGGCATAGCAGGTGCGCGGAAAGCCGGCGCCGCCGAACGGGCGCTGCGCGATCCGCCCCTGGGCGTCGCGGCTGAAGATCACCCCCATCCGCTCCAGCTCGCGGATGTCGTCGGGCGCCTCGCGACACATCGTCTCGATGGCGTCCTGATCGCCGAGCCACAGGCCGCCCTTCGTGGTGTCGTAGGCGTGCTTCTCCCAGGAGTCGTCCGCGCCCAGGGCCGCGTTGATGCCGCCCTGCGCCGCGACGGAGTGGCTGCGCACGGGATGCACCTTGGAGATAAGGGCAACGTCGAGCCCGGCCCGACCGGCGGAATCAGACTGCGCCGCCACGGCCGCCCGCATGCCGGCCAGGCCAGTGCCGACGATCAGGATGTCATGGACGGTGTCCGGCTCTTCCTTCATGGGCGACACATGATTACCCTACCCTCCACCCTCTTGGCAAATGAATCCGACCGTGATAACCTGCGGGAATGACCATACCTGCCAGCCACTTATGATGCCGCCCTTCCCGTCCACCGACCAGTTCGTCCATCGCCACCTCGGCCCAACGGACGCCGACATCCAGGAGATGCTGGCGACCCTCGGCCTGCAGTCCCTCGACGCCCTCACCGACGCGACCGTGCCGGAAGAGATCCGGATGCGCAAGCCCGTGGCGCTCGATCCGAGCATGGGCGAGCACGACGCCCTCGCGAAGCTGCGCGTCCTGCACGACCGCAACCAGGTCTTCCGCTCGTTCATCGGCATGGGCTACTACGACTGCATCACCCCGCCCGTCATCCAGCGGAATATCTTGGAAGATCCCGGCTGGTACACGCAGTACACGCCCTACCAGGCGGAGATCGCGCAGGGGCGGCTGGAAGCGCTCCTGAACTACCAGACCATGGTCGCCGACCTGACCGGCCTGCCGCTCGCCAACGCGTCGCTGCTGGATGAAGGAACGGCGGCGGCCGAGGCGATGATGATGTGCCTGCGCGTCACGGGCGGCGAGAAGAAGGGCTTCTTCGTCGCGCAGGACTGCCACCCCCAGACCCTCGCCGTGATGCAGACGCGCGCCGAGCCCTTCGGGATCTCCCTGCATGTCGGCCCGGCCGAGGCGATCGATTTCCAACGGGAGGGCCTCTTCGGCGTCCTGCTGCAATACCCCGCCACGGACGGCGCCATCCGCGACTATGCCGACGTGATCGAGCGGGCCCATGCGGCCGGCGCCCTGGCGGTGGTCGCCACCGACCTGCTCGCCCTCACGTTGCTGCGCGCGCCCGGCGAGTTCGGGGCGGACATCGCGGTCGGGTCGAGCCAGCGCTTCGGGGTGCCGCTCGGCTTCGGGGGCCCTCACGCCGCGTTCCTCTCCACGAAGGACGAGTACAAGCGCCAGATGCCGGGCCGCATCGTCGGGGTGTCGAAGGACGCCGCCGGGAAGCCGGCCTACCGGATGGCGCTGCAAACCCGCGAGCAGCATATTCGCCGCGAAAAGGCGACGAGCAACATCTGCACGGCGCAGGTGCTGCTGGCTGTGATGGCCGGCATGTACGCGGTGTACCACGGCCCGGAGGGGCTGAAGCGGATCGCCCTGCGCGTGCACGGGCTGGCGGCCACGCTCGCGGAAGGATTGAGCCGGCTCGGCTGCCGCGTCGGCCACGAACCGTTCTTCGACACGATCCGCGTGCAACCGAACGCCGACCACATCCTCAAGCTGGCGAACGACCGCCGCGTCAATCTCAGGCGGTTCGACGACGGCTCGCTCGGCATCGCCCTCGACGAGATCACGACGGTCGCGGAGGTCCAGACGCTCTTCGACATCTTCGCCGCCGGGCAGCCCGTCCCCTTCACCGTGTCGGATCTGGCCGGCCAGGTGAACCTCGGCTACCCCCCGTCGCTGACGCGCTCCAGCAAGTACCTGACCCATGAAGTCTTCAACCGGTACCACTCCGAGCACGAGATGCTGCGCTACATCCACCGTCTGCAGGCGCGGGACCTCTCGCTGGTCCACTCGATGATCCCGCTGGGCTCCTGCACGATGAAGCTCAACGGCACCGCGGAGATGATCCCGGTCACCTGGAAGGGGTTCAGCCGCATCCACCCCTTCGCCCCGGCCGAGCAGACGCGCGGGTACGCGGAGCTCTTCATGCAGCTCGAGGGCTGGCTGGCGGAGCTCACGGGCTTCTCGGCGGTGTCGCTCCAGCCGAACGCCGGATCGCAGGGCGAGTACGCCGGGCTCATGGTCATCCGGGCCTATCACAAGTCCCGCGGCGACGGGCAGCGCGACGTTTGCCTGATTCCGGTGTCGGCCCACGGCACCAATCCGGCCAGCGCGGCCATGGCCGGGATGAAGGTCATCCCCGTGGCCTGCGACGATCGCGGCAACATCGATGTGGCCGACCTCGAGGCCAAGGCAAGCGCGCACCGGGATAAGCTGGCCGCGCTGATGATCACCTATCCCTCGACGCACGGCGTGTTCGAGGAGGGCGTGCGGCGCGTCTGCCGGATCGTGCACGACCACGGCGGCCAGGTCTACATGGACGGCGCCAACATGAACGCCCAGGTCGGGCTGTGCCGGCCGGGCGACATCGGGGCCGACGTATGCCACCTCAACCTGCACAAGACCTTCTGCATCCCCCACGGCGGCGGCGGGCCCGGCATGGGGCCGATCGGCGTCGCCGCGCACCTCGCGCCGTTCCTGCCGGGGCATCCGGTGACGCGTCTGGGCGGCCCGCAGTCCATCGGGCCGATCGCGGCCGCACCCTACGGCAGTCCGAGCGTCCTGACGATCTCGTGGGTCTATATCGCGCTGATGGGCAGCAACGGGCTGACCAAGGCGACCCAGGTGGCGATCCTGAACGCCAACTACATGGCCAGGCGGCTGGAGAAGCATTTCCCGGTGCTCTACACCGGCAAGCAGGGGTTCGTGGCCCACGAGTTCATCCTCGACATGCGGTCATTCAAGGAGAGCGCGGGCGTCGAAGTGATGGACGTCGCCAAGCGGCTGATGGACTACGGCTTCCATGCGCCGACGGTGTCCTGGCCGGTGCCGGGAACCCTGATGATCGAGCCGACTGAGAGTGAATCGAAGGAAGAATTGGATCGGTTCTGCGACGCGCTGATCGCGATCCGGGGGGAGATTCAGGAGATCGTCGAGGGGCGCCTGCCGCGTGACAACAACGTGCTCAAGAACGCGCCGCACACGGCCGCGGCCGTCACGGCCACGGACTGGAAGCATCCCTACAGCCGCGAGCAGGCGGCGTTCCCCGCGCCGTGGGTGCGCGACAGCAAGTTCTGGCCGGCCGTCGCGCGCATCGACGACGCCTACGGCGACCGCCACCTCGTCTGCACCTGCCCGCCGCTGGAGAGCTATTCGGGCTAGGGGACTGGCTGCTTTTCCGAAAGCTGCCTGTCCCCCTTCTGTTACGCTCTGAACACAAGGCTTGACAACAAAACAAGAAGTTAATAACATTGTTGTTAGAGTGTTCATAACGCGAGGGTTCCAATGGCAACAATTTTAAAACCCAAAATGAAGAAGCGTGCGACTTCTTTTGCGCTTTCTCCGGACCTTCTGAAAAAAGTCGACGACCTCTCAAAGGTCACAAGACGTTCCAGAAGCGAGTTGGCCGAGAAGTTCCTGGAGTTGGGGCTTGAGGCTTTCGAGAAGGAAGTGGATACCGATGCCCTGCTCTACGATGCGAGGAAGTCCGAAAAGGATGTCCTACTGCAGGACTGTGCGGAGATATTGCGACGGATTGAGAAACTTGCGAAGCGATGAAGCTCGCCGTCAAGCCTTCTGCCCGGAAGGAATTGATGGACCTCCCGGATCACATCTTGATCAAGGCATTCAAGACCATACTGGACCTGGGGGAGAATCCAAGACCGCGAGGATACGACAAGGTTGAGGGGCAAGAAGGCGTCTTTCGCGTCTGGATCGACCGGGACTATCGGATTCTATACGAGATAGATCAGGCGGCGGACAAACTGCGCATCATTGGCGTGGGCATCAAGAGCAAACACACGTACAAGTAGCAACCTTGCCTGCACCTGCCCACCAATGGAGAGCTATAGCGCCTAACGCAACGCGACGATGGCCCTTCACGTTCGAGCCGTGCAAGCAGGCAGCCCGCGTCAGCCCGGCGAAGGGCTTCGCCTGGGTACCGTTCGGCTGCTCCCGCGCGGAGTGCGAAAGCAGGACTACGCCCTCCTGAATTACTTCGACGTGTGGCTCCCATCGCTCGCTCCAAGCCGGCAGCTGCTCGCCCAGTTCAAACAATCGAAGATGTCACTACCGACCTTCTTCAGCCGCTACCGCCAGGAGATGCAGCAAACGGAGCCCCGACAGACGATCCGGTTGCTGGCCGCGATCGCCAAGCACCAGCCGATCTCCGTGTGCTGCTACTGCGAGGATGAACGCCAGTGCCATCGATCCGTGCTCCTTCAGCTCATCCGCACAGCCGGGAAATAAAACGGTGAACGCCACCTTGTCTGCACCTGCCCGCCAATGGAGAGCTACGCCTCGTAAGTCACTGCTCTCCGATATTCTCGCCGAGGATCTGCAGGTAGACGCACTGCAGGCCCACGATCGTCTTGGCGTCCTTGATGACCCCTTCGCGGACCATGGCGATGGTGCGCGCCAGCGGGAACTCCGCGATCTCCAGCACCTCGTCGTGGCCAAGGTCCTGCTTGCCCTTCTGCAGCTGCGTTGCCCTGTAAATGTGGATCACCTCGTCGGTAAAACCCGGTGTCGTGTAGGCGCTCGTGACGTGATCAAGCGCGCCGGCCTTGTAGCCGATTTCCTCCTCCAGCTCGCGAAGGGCGCACTCACGCGGGTCCTCGCCGGGATGCAGCTTGCCGGCCGGAATCTCGTAGATATAGCCCCCGACCGCGTGCCGGTACTGCCGGATCAGAATGACGGTCCGGTCGTCCTTCATCGGCACCACGGCCGCCGCGCCGGGGTGGTGAATCACTTCCAGCTCGACCGTGGCCCCGTTGGGCAACGTCACGGTTTCCAGATTCAGGTTCACGATCCGGCCCTTGTAAACGTTCTTGGTCATGCCGCGCTCACGTCCTTTTATAGAACGGCAGCTTCACCACCACGGCCGGATGCAGGCGGCCCCGGATGTCGATCTGGAACTGCGTGCCGGGCGCGGTGAACGCCGCCGGGACGTAACCCAGGCCGATCCCTTTCTGCAGGCGCGGCGAGAGATTACCGCTGGTAACGACGCCGATCTCCCGCCCGTCCGCGAGGACTTTCATGCCGTGGCGCGGCACGCCCTTCTGGAGCAGTTCGAAGGCGACCAGTCGTTTCGCCGGGCCTTTCTCCTTCTGTTCGAGCAGAGCCTGGCTGCCCACGAACTCGCCCTTTGTAAAGTCCACCGCGAAGGCCGCGCCCGCCTCCAGCGGCGTGGTCTGCTCGTCGATATCGTTGCCGTACAATAAGTATCCAACTTCCAGACGCAGCAGGTCACGCGAGCCCAGACCGCAGGCCTTGATGCCGGCCCGTTCGCCGGCCTTCATGAGGCCCTCCCACACAGCCTCGGCCTTGCGCGACGGAACGTAGAGCTCATAGCCGACCTCGCCGGTGTAACCGGTCCGCGATATGACCCCATGTACGCCCAAGACGTCGGCCTCCATGCACTGTCTCGGCTTGAGGCGGTCGGCCGCCGAGGGACAAACGGCGCGCAGGATCTCCCGGGATTGCGGCCCCTGGAGTGCGATCTGGGCCATCTCATCGCTCTCGTCGCTGAGGCGAACGTCCCCCTGGGGGGCCTTCTGGAAGAGCCATGAGACGATCTTGTCGCGGTTCGAGGCGTTGACGCAGACGAGAAATCTGGTTGGGCCCAGCCGATAGACGAAGATGTCGTCCTTGATGCCGCCGGCGGGGTTGCAGACCATCGAATACTGCGCCTCGCCAACCGCGAGCCTGGCGACGTTGTTGGTCGTGACGCGCTGGAGAAAGGCCTCGGCGTCCCGGCCTTCGGCCATCACCCGGCCCATGTGACTCACGTCGAACAGCCCTACCGCCGTCCGCACCGCCTGGTATTCCTCGACCACGCCGCCGTACTGGATCGGCATCTCCCAGCCGGCGAAGTCCACCAGCTTGCCGCCCAATTGCTGATGCTGCTTGAACAGAGGGGTTCGCTTCACGGCTCTTTCTCCACGGTAGGGGCCACTCTAACAAGCCGCCGCGGAAATTGAAAGACCGTCTTGATCTCCTCCGCGCGGCTCGGTATGGTGGCGCACGATGGCTCTGACCTATCCCCAGTTGATACACCTGGCCAACGCCTTCAGCGAGTCCCAGGTCCTCCTGGCGGCGAACGACCTGGACCTCTTCACGGCCATCGGCGGAACCGGCCGCACCGCCGGCGAGATTGCGCAACGCTGCAAGGCCCACCCGGAAGGGATGCGTCTCCTCCTGAATGCCCTCGTGGGCCTGGGGCTGTTGTCGTTGCATGGGAACCGCTATCGAAATACTCCGCTCGGGCGACGATATCTGGACGGCCGGAGCCCGACCGCCATTTCGAATCTTCTGTGGCTCCTCGGCCACCACTGGCACGATTGGACGAACCTGCCCCGGGCCCTTCGCAAAGGCCGGCCAGGGTGGGGAACGGCCACGGCATCAGCCGAGTTCCGCCGGCGGTTCTCGCTCGCCATGCACGAGCGGAGCCACGTCCTCGCCGCGCCCACCGCGGCCACCCTGCGGCTCCCTCCAAACGCCAGGCGTTTTCTCGATCTCGGCGGCGGGCCCGGCTCGTACGCAATCGCCCTGGCGAAGCGCTATCCGCACTTGCAGGGCGTCGTGCTGGATCAGACCGTCACGATCGCCAAACGGCTCATTCTCCGGGAAGGGTTGGGCGCGCGCCTGAAGGCACGGGCGGGAAACATTTTCACGGCTGATCTGGGACCGGGGTACGACGCGGTCCTCGTTTCAAACGTCATCCACGTGTTCAACGAACGGGAGAACCGCACCCTGCTGAGGCGGGTCCGCGAGGCGCTGCGTCCGGGCGGGAAGGTCTTCATCGTAGAATTTTTCCTGGACGGCAGCCGCACCCGGCCGGCCAAGTCCTCCGTGTTCTCGCTGATGATGTACCTCTTCACGGCAACGGGCCGCTGCTACAGTTGGAGCGAGACGGAAGGATGGCTGAAGGCGCTGGGGTTCGGCCGCTTCAAGCGGCGCCGGGTCACGCCCGACATCGGCACGCTCGAAGCGACCAAACTGTAACTGGCGGGTGGCGGCGGATGGGCGCCCGTCTCGAGCGTAGGGCGTACAGCCGGGTTCCGGGACTTCGACGGCGAAACGCCCAGCTCGAACGGGCTATCCGCCGACAGGACCCGCCAGAATCTACGGTCTGAACGCTCCGATGCGCTCGTGGTACGCCATCACGTGCCGTTTGACGGGAATCAGCAACTGCGGCGGCAGGGGGCGCGTCTGGATCTCCGGCCCGAAGCTCACCGTCCGCTCGAACTTGCGGATGCCCAGCACGACGCCGGCGACCGCCCAGTAGAGGTTCTCGACCCACTTGGCCTTCACCACCCGCTCCAGGTACTCGTAGAGGACGGCCTGCTCGCGGATCGCGCCGCGGAACGCCTCCTTTATCTCCTGCAACAGGCGCTCTTCCTTGTCCGTCCGCCGATAGACCCCTTCCATGATATGGCTGAGGGAGATGAAATCCTGGAGGTCGAAGCGCACGTCCACATCTTTCGTCTCCCGCCTGTAGGCCGCCCAGTCCGTCGTGTAATGCAGCCGGGCCAGCAACTCGAGGAAATCCCACACCATGATCTCCTCGTACGTCTCGAACTCGCGGGAGAGGCGGACCTTCACAAATGAGCGGTTGTCGTACGTGTGCCACGGGAAGTAGTAGGTATTGGCGAGTTCCAACAAGCGTCCGGAGGAGTCGCGTTTGGGATTCTTATATTGCCACTCCTCCGGCACGACCAGGCCCTCTTGGGCCAAGCGCGCCTTGTAAAGCGGCATGAAGGTGTCGAAGAAGGGGCCGCCGGTTTCCTCCAGCGGCGTCGAGGCGAGGCTGCCGATTCCCAGCGTCAGCCGCGCGAACTTCATCCGCGTGTAGCCATCCGGGTTCACGACGAAGTTGAACCCGCCCCAGGGGCCGATGTCCAGGAAGGTCTCGATGCCCTGGGCGTCGAGCCTGTCTTCCGCCTCGCGCGCGACGCCGCGCCACAGGTGAATCAGGCTTCCGATGTGGACGTGCTTGTCGCGAAACAGCGGGGGCCATGTGGTGTCGGGCTCAGGCTTGATCCGGGCCCGCAACTTGACCAACTCCCACTCCACCGCATGCGCGAGGGTGCCGGAGCCGTAGCGGACCTTGCGCAGATAGTCCTCGCACTGGGAACGGACGAGCTGCCAGAGATCGGGCGTGTCCGGCGCACCCTCCACGGCATCCGCAATCACCCCGGCAAGGGGGTGGAGCGCCGCCGGAGCGGCGGCCTGCACGAGGCCGCTGATCGTGGATCGGAAATGCCGGAACGCTCGCGCTGGACGCGTCACGCAAGGATTATAGGACAACGGGATCACGAACGGAAGGCGGGATTGGAGTCGAACAGCAGCTATAAGCCTTGCCCATTGAATTCCCGATGGAGCGTGGTGGAGAGGAACCAGAGCGAGCCCAACCCTTTCTCGTGATTGAAACTCAGCACCACGATAGACTCAAAGCCCAACCACTCCGCCCGGGCGGTCATCTTGCGCTCGCCGGACGTCAGGCGGCCGTACCGTTCTTCCATCAGCTGCAGCAGCTTTTCACGATTCGCAAATCCCTCATAGCTCAATTGCACGCTCTCCAACTGATTATCGACGAAGCGGTAGCGGATCCGGCTGGGGGACACGCCGTTCAGGGCGATCCCCACGGTTGAACGGTCGTAGAGGTCCACCGGCTTCCCGGAATAGGTGGTCCCCTGTCCTTTGACGAACCTGAGCTGGGGACAATCCCCGGGAGAGTCCCCCCAGTGATTGCCGCGGAACCCGCTGGGTTCGTCGTGAATCAGCACGGACCATGCGGGCGGGCTTGCGAGTTCGAGGTATAGGAAGCAAAAAACGAGGACAAGCGAGAGCAGCTTCGCCGTAGGTTTCATGCCTCTCCTTTTGGATGCGCCTTCAGCTCGGTACCGTGGATTGCCTTTTCCGCGCCCGGGGCGCGAACGGCGAGGGGTGTTCCGCTCGATTCGTCAGGATGGTCGGGTCCTGAATTTCTCCGCACGTGATACAGCGCCACCCTGCAAAGCGCACCGCCCCGGTATCGTCCCGCATATCCTCAAACACCTCTTCCACCATGAAGCCCATGCAGCGTCGGCATTCCATCCAGGCCTCCCCGGGCGAGACGACAGGACGGGAGGGGCGTTCCCGCCCCTCCCGTCCCCCTGGGCCTTTACAGCCAGGTCACGCGTTCTGCCGGCCGGATGTAGATCGGCTCCTCCACCTGGATGCGCACCGTCTCCTTGCCCG
>CAYLLY010000030.1:4337-23524 GCA_964384595.1 uncultured Nitrospirales bacterium | reverse complement strand
CACGAGCTGCACCCGGCGAGCGCGCCGCACGTCACCACCAGGCCGACAACGCGAAGCTTCATACCCGTCCCCAAGCTGTCATAAGTTTGCATAGGCTAGCATGCTTTCTACGAAAATGCACGGATTTCTTTTCCACCCCGCAGGAAGGGGGTTACGGCTCGTTGGCCAGAGTCCAGACGAGGGCCAGCGTGTAGCGGGTGACCGCGGCGAGCAGGGCGGGATTGAGCTTCTCGGGCCGGTCGGTCGGCTGGTGGAAGTCCGGATGCGGCCCCGACGTCACGATCGCGGCGGTGGGGATGCCGGCCTCGGCGAACGGGACGTGATCGCCGCCTGGGAACAGCCCGAACAGCTCCAGTGCGTCGCCCATGGCGGCCTCTTCCGCCGACGCCCGCGCGACGGCCTTCTCGATCTTTGAGAGACCCACCGTGAGCTTGCCGTTGCCCACCCCCGCGTGATCCACGTTGACCATCGCCTTGACGGTCTTCAGCGGGAGGCTCGGATTCGCGACGTAATGTTTCGCCCCCAGCAGCCCTTGCTCTTCACCCGCAAAGGAGAGAAACAGAATGCCGCGCTTCGGTCTGATCCCGGTCGCGGAGAATGCACGGGCGATCTCCAGCAGAACGGCCGTGCCCGACGCGTTATCGTCCGCGCCGGGAAACACCAGCCCTCCCTGCGTTCCGAAGTGGTCATGATGCGCTCCCAGGACGATGGTTTCCTTGCTGAGCTCGGGGTCCGAGCCCGGCCACCACGCGAGGACATTGGAGGCGGTCGCGTCGTGCAGGCTGGGGCGCAGCTCAATGGTGATCCTGGTCCCGGTTTCCGCCGACCGGGCGGCGAGGGCCTGGTCCATGGCCTCCTGGAATGCCCGCAGGCTCAGCCCGGCGGGCTTCAGGACGGCTTCAGCCGCCGACGGGTCGAGCCACAACCCTGGCAGAGCCTCCGCGCGCAGTCCTTCATAGAGCAACACCGGTTTTGTGCTTATGCCGCGGCGCTGCTCGTAAGGGCTGAGGAGGGGGCCCGTCACGGTCAGATAGGCCACGGCCCCCCTGGCGCGGGCGGTTGCGACCTTCTCTCCATGGGTCAGGCGGCCGGGGAAGCCTTTGGGCTGGCCCCGCAGAAACAGCACGACCTTCCCGGACACCGACAGTCCGGCATACTCGTCCAGCCCCTGGTTCGGCGCGCTGATCCCGTACCCGACGAATATGACAGGGGCTGAAATTCTTTCGGCGGAGGCGGCGCTGACGATCGGAAGAAAATCCCGGCCCAGGTGAAGCGGCAGGGCTCGCTCGGCAAGCTGTATTTCGGCATGGGCAGGTGTATCAATTTGTGCGGTTCTCACCGGGAACGATTGCAACATGGCGTCGGATAAACGACTTTTGATGTACGCGGCAGCCGCGTCCCCACTGGGTGTTCCGGATTGCCGGCCCTCGAACCGGACGAGGTCATGGACCGTCTGCATGAGGTGATCGGGGGAGATTTGCGCGGCGAGTCGCGTGAAGTCGCCGGGTTCGGCGGCGAGGGCCTGAGCCTGGAACATCGTCAGCGCAACGAGCGGCAGGGCCGCGAGGCGAGGCATGACGGAATTATAGCACGCGGCTTGCAAGAGCCTTGGCAGGTATATTTTTGACCAACTTTCCTCTTGCTTTCTCTCACGTCTTTCTGTAGAGTCAGCCGCGTTTGGCCGCCTCCAGAGGGCCTCAGAAGCAAGGTGCCCCTAGTGGATTCTGATGGGCCCTACAGATCGCCAGCAATCATCACCCAGATTCAGATACACGGCGATGCATCGTAGAGCGTGAGGGCTTGAGAGTGGAGCATGTGATTGACGCCAAGCCGCGGCCCGAGTCGCTTGATTACCTGTCTCTGTCCTTATTCTCCCTGGTCGTCGTCGGCGCGCTTGTCGCCGTCCCCGCGTTCGGATACGTCGTCGGGTATACCTGGCTGGACTGGGTGCTGCTCGTCATTCTCTACTATGTGTCGGGCATGGGCATTACCGTCGGCTATCACCGCCTGATCGCCCATCGGAGCTTCGAATGCCGGCCGTGGGTCAAGGTCGCCCTGCTGATCGCGGGGGGCTGGGCCCTGGAAAACTCCGCGTACAAGTGGTGCGCCGACCATGTCCGCCACCATGCCCGGTGCGACCAGGACGAAGACCCCTATAACGCCAAGCGCGGCTTCTGGCACAGCCACCTGCTGTGGATCTTTTACAAGAGCCGGCCGGAATTGAATGAGAAATACGAAGCCCAGTTCCGTAAGGACCCCCTCGTGATGTGGCAGCACCGCTATTATGCGCCCGTCGTCCTGTCCGGCCTGGCGCTGCCGTTCTTCATCGGGTACCTCTACAACGGGTGGGTGAGCGGCCTGGGATGCTTTCTGCTGGCCGGCGTGGGCCGGACCTTCCTGGTCCTCAACTCGACCTTCTGCATCAATTCGGTCTGCCACCTCTGGGGCGATCAGCCGCATACGTCGGCCGATTCGAGCCGGGACAATTGGGTGGTCTCGTTGCTGACCTTCGGTGAGGGATACCACAATTACCACCACGCGCATCAACGGGACTACCGGAACGGGCCGCGCTGGTACAATTTCGATCCTTCCAAATGGTTCATCTTCTGGCTGTCCGTGACGGGCATGGCGTGGAATCTCTGCCGGATCCAGCCTGAGCGGGTCCGGTATCAGGCGTAGTCGTGAAGCTCATGGCGTGAAGCTCATGGAATGTGCGTATCACGTATTAACCCGGGAAGATCCCGTTGGGATCGGGGCGAAGTTTAACTGGTGAACGAACCGCGTGGCGGTTCAATAGGGTGAAAGGAGTCTGGTATGGCGAAAGCGATGACGAAGTCTCAAACGGCGGATCACTTGGCCGGCAAGGTGGGGGTCACGAAGAAATCGGCGGGCGAGTTTCTTGATCATCTCGCCGCGCTGGCCCACAAGGAGGCCAAGAACACCTTCACGTTGCCGGGCATCGGCAAGCTCGTGCTGGTGAACCGGAAGGCCCGGATGGGCCGCAACCCGCAGACCGGGGAGGCGATCAAGATCCCGGCGAAGCGGGTGGTGAAGTTCCGGGTGGCGAAAGCCTGCAAGGACGCGGTGCTGGGAAAGAAGTAACCACCTTACTTCCGAAGTGATGCGCTGGGAGGGCCGTCCGGGATTGCCGGGCGGCCCTCCTTCGTTTTTCAGGGAGCCGAGGTTAGAGCAGGGACTTGACGTTTTCCGGAGGGCGCCCCAGGATGGCCTTGTCGCCCGTCTCGATGATCGGGCGCTGAATCAGTTCCGGGTAGATCACCATGAGCTTGATCAATTCCTCGTCGCTCAGCTCCTTCTCGTCCAATTGCAGTTTCTTGTACGTTTCCTCTTTGGTGCGGAGCAATTGGCGGGGGGGGATACCCAGCTTTTGGATCAGCCGGCGGAGCGTCGCCGTGGACAACGGCGTCGCGAAATAGTCGATGGTGACGAACTTCGCCTTGGCTTCACGGAGGAGGGTCAAGGTCTGGCGGCACGTCGAGCACGTCGGCTTTTGATAGACGGTCAGCTTCTCCATAATATCGGGCCCCCCTCGTGGGGGTAGGTGTATCAATGGGTGAGACGGGTTGTCAAGCGCGGGCGGGAGCGATGACGGGCGCCGTTCCCGGCAGCGTCGGACTGGGCGTGGTCGGCATGGGCCGTCACGGCAGCCGGTATGTGACGCATCTCCTGGAGGGCGTGCCGGGCTGTCACCTGGCTGCGGTCTCGCGGCGGGATGAAGCGGCGGGGCGAGCCTTCGCCGAGCGGCATGGGGTGCCGTTCTGTGCGGAGTGGCGGGAGCTTGTGACGCGGCCCGCGGTGGAGGCGGTCGTGGTCGTGACGCCGCCGGCTCTGAACCGGGACGTCTGCCTGGCGGCCGCCCGGGCGGGCAAGCCGTTGCTGATCGAAAAACCGTTGGCGCTGTCCGTGGCCGAGGGCCGTGAGATGGTCGACGCGGCCCGTGCCGCCGGGGTCGTGCTCATGACGGCCCAGACGCTTCGCTTCACGCCGGTCCTGGAGCGGCTCAAGGCGTCGCTCCCGCTGATCGCCCCGCTCGAGTATCTCTGCCTGACGATGCGGGCGGAACGGCCCCCGCACCCCTGGCTGGACGATCCGGCGCAGGCGGGCGGGGGCGTTCTGCTTGAGATCGGCATCCATCTGTTGGACCTCATCCGCTACCTGACGGGGGAAGAAGCGGTGGAAGCCGGGGGCGAGATGATCCGGCGGCACACCACCCGGGTTGAAGATCTCGCGCAGGCCCGGTTTCGCCTGGTCTCCGGGCTGCCCTGTCATGTGGAGGTCTCGCGGGTGTCCGGAGGCCGGCTCTGTCGGGCGGAAGCGGTCGGGCGCACAGGCCAACTGCTGGCCGACGTTGATCGGAGCCTGCTGACGCGGATCGAGGGACGGGCCATCGTGGAAGCCGAGGCTGTTCAGGACCGTCCCACCGTCGTAACGGCTCTGGAGGTGTTCGCCCGGAGTCTTTTGACGGGAGTGCCGGTGCCCGTGTCCGGGGAAGACGGGTTGCGCGCGGTCGCGATGGCGGAGGCGTGCTACCGTGCGGCGCGGGAAGGGCGGCCGATGCCGCTTGACCCTCTCTGAAAGCGGGTGGTATAGATAGCCCATGCCAGGCGCGGAAGAAGGCCCGTTCGCACAGGCGACCAGTTTCGCGGTGGCCACGCCGGAGGCCAGGAACCTGCGCGACCTTCGTCATCGCCGGTACGGGCAGCCCGTCTACGTGTCTTCCGATCAGATTCTCTCGCGCAAGGGACAGGTGGGCACCTGGGAAAAGTTCAACGTCCGCCTGGCGGTCGTCAAGTTTCCGGACAACGTGCTCTTGGGGTACGATCCCGCCGACCTCCTGCTGCCGACCCGCTTTGACGACGGCAAGCCGGTGTTCGAGACGCACACCTGCGAACTCTGCCGGGCGGCGTTCGCCCTCACGCAGCAGGAAGTGGACGAAAAGAAGGAGCCCACCCGCTGTACCGACTGCCGGGATTTCTAATACACGTGTGATTGCTTCGTCGCTGCGCTCCTCGCAATGACCCCATGATATAATTCCTACATGCCTCATGACTTTATGCCGGGCTTGGCGGGGGTGCCGGCCGCCCGTTCCGGGATCAGCGATGTGGACGGCCAGAACGGTATTCTGGAATACCGGGGCATCCGCATCGAGGAACTCACCGCGAAAAGCACGTTCCTCGAGACCGCGTACCTCCTCCTGTTCAGCCGGCTGCCTACCCGTGTGGAACTGGAGCAATTTGCCGCCGACGTCACGCGGCACCGCCGCATCAAGTTCAAGATCGTCGACCTCATCAAGTGCCTGCCCGAGCAGGGCCATCCCATGGACGCGCTCCAGGCGGCCGTCGCGGCCCTGGGAATGTTCTATCCCGGGCGCAACGTTCGGGACCAGGAGAATAATTATTGGTCGGCCGTCCGGCTGATCGCCAAGCTGCCGACCATCGTGGCCGCTTTTGCGCGTATCCGCCGCGGCGATGACCACGTGCCTCCTCGCGACGACCTGACGTTCAGCGAAAATTTCCTCTACATGCTGACCGAGCAGGTGCCGGACCGGGTCGTCGCGGATGTCCTGGACGCCTGTCTGATTCTGCACGCCGAGCACACGATGAACGCGTCCACGTTCTGCGGGATGGTCACGGCCTCGACGCTCGCCGACCCGTATACGGTGGTGGCCTCGGCCATCGGCGCGCTTAAGGGCCCGCTCCATGGCGGCGCGAACGAGGAGGTCGTCGCCATGCTCCGCGAGATCGGGTCGATCGAGGGTGTACGTCCGTACCTTCAAGCCCTGCTGGACGCCAGGCAGCCGATCATGGGATTCGGCCACCGGGTCTATAAGGTGAAGGACCCCCGCGCGGTGCTCCTCCAGCAGCTTGCGCAGAAGCTCTTTGCCCACTGCGGCAAGTCTCCCCTCTATGCGCTGGCCGAGGAAGTGGAGAGGGTCAGCCTCGAACTGCTGGGACACAAGAACGTGCACCCCAACGTGGACTTCTATTCCGGGATCGTCTACGACCAGATGGGCATTCCCGGCGACACCTTCACGCCCATCTTCGCGATGGCCCGGGTGGCGGGCTGGCTCGCCCATTGGCTGGAGCAGCTGAAGGAGAACAAGCTCTACCGGCCGGACCAGATCTATGACGGCGAGCACGGCCGCCCGTACCTGCCGCTCGACCAGCGCGGAAAATAGAAGTTCCTTCGTCCTTGTGCCTGCCTCCGGTCTGGATTACAATCGCCCCCGGCCCCAGAACAACCCCAGCAACGGAGACGCTCTGTGAAATCGAAACGAGGTTCCAAACCGTCGGTCAAGGCGGGCAAGGGCAAAGCGAAGATTATCTATCTGACGCGAAGACCGCCGGGAAAAGCGTCGGATGGAACCACGCGGCTCGAGCGCGACACCATGGGGGAGCTGGAAGTTCCCGCCGACGCCTATTACGGCGTCCAGACCGCGCGGGCGATCGAGAACTTTCCGATCAGCTCGCTGCGCGTGCCGCGGTCCATGATCCGGGCGCTGGGATTGATCAAGTGGGCGGCGGCTAGGGTGAACACGGAGTTGGGGTTCCTCGACCCCAAGATCGCCAAGGCGATCCGCCAGGCGTCCCAGGAAGTGATCGACGGCCGGCTGGACGATCAGTTCCCGGTGGACATCTTTCAAACCGGGTCCGGGACGTCGTCCAACATGAACGTCAATGAAGTGATCGCGAACCGGGCGGCCGAGCTCCTGGGCGGGAAGCTGGGCGGCAAGCTCGTGCATCCGAACGATCATGTCAACATGGGCCAGTCCAGCAACGACGTCATTCCCACCGCGATCCATCTGGCGGCCCTGGAGCAGATCGACAAGGCGCTGATTCCGGCCCTGAAGCGGCTCTATACGGCCCTGGCGGCGAAGGCCAAGGAGTTCGACCCCGTCGTCAAGATCGGGCGGACGCATCTGCAGGACGCGACGCCCATCCGGCTCGGCCAGGAGTTTTCGGGGTACGCCCGGCAGATCGAGCTGGGCATCCAGCGGGTGGAGCGGGCACGCCCCTCGCTGGGCGAACTGGCGCTGGGCGGGACGGCCGTGGGGACGGGCCTCAACGCGCATCCCGAGTTCGCCCTGCGCGTGATCGGCCTGCTCGCGCGGGAGACGAAATGTCCGCTGCGGGAGGCACGGAACCACTTCGAGGCGCAGGCCGCCCAGGATGCCTTGGTCGAGACCAGCGGGGCGCTCAAGACCGTCGCGGTCAGTCTGATGAAGATCGCGAACGACCTGCGCTGGCTGGGTTCAGGGCCGCGCTGCGGGCTCGCGGAGATCCTCCTGCCGGAGACCCAGCCCGGCTCCTCCATCATGCCGGGGAAAGTCAACCCCGTCATCGCCGAATCCGTCATGATGGTCTCGGCGCAGGTCATCGGCAACGATGCGGCTATCACCGTCGGGGGGCAGGCCGGCAACTTCGAGCTGCTCGTGATGTTGCCGGTCATGGCGCACAACTTGCTGCAATCCATCGCCCTGCTGGCGCGGGCGTCGGAGAACTTTGCGGCTCGTTGCGTGGAGGGGATCGCAGCCGATCAGGAGCGGTGCCGCGCCGGCATCGAGCAGAGTCTGGCGATGTGCACGGTCCTTGCGCCCGAGATCGGGTACGAAGCCGCAGCCCAGATCGCCAAGGAAGCCTATAAGACCGGCAAGACCGTCCGCGAGGTGGCGTTGCTGAAGAAAATCCTGCCGGAGTCCCGCCTCAATCATCTCCTGGATCCCTGGCGCATGACCGAACCGGGCCTGGCGGACGACAAACCGGGGGGCGCAGGAGGCTGAGTCGTTTTGACATTTTGCTTGAAATTATGCTAGCTTGGGCGCTTATTTTTGCCTAAGGGGAACAGTCGTAAGGGAAGCAGCCGCCGATGAGCGCCAGGCATGTGATTATCGTCGTTGGAGCCGGCCCGGCCGGCCTTTCGGTCGCCAATTTGATGTCCAAGCAGGGGCACGAAGTCGTGGTGCTCAACCGGGACATCAAGTTCGGCGGGCTCGCTGAATACGGCATTTTCCCCAGCAAGCACAAGCTGCGTGGCGGGCTCCGAAAGGGCTACTGGGAGGTCCTGACCCGCCCCAATGTCCATTACTTCGGCAATGTGATGGTCGGCAACGGCTATCACCTGGCTGTCTCGGAGCTGCGGGCGCTCGAGCCCAGCGCGCTGGTGTTTTCGACCGGGGCGCAAGGCACGAAAACCATCGGTGTGGAGGGGGATACGGCCCAAGGGGTCTATCACGCCAAGGACTGCGTCTATCACTTCAACCTCCTGCCGGGCTTCAGCACGCGGCCGTTCGAGATGGGACAGCGCGTGGCGGTCATCGGCATCGGGGATGTGATGGTGGACATCGCGCACTGGCTCGCGTGCCGGAAGCGGGTCGCTGAAATCCATGTGATCGTCCGGCGGGGACCGGCCGAACGGAAGTACAATCCCAAGGAGATCCGCGCCGTCTGCGCCTACATCGGCCAGGAGTCCCTCGAGAGGGAAATCGCCCGCGTTGCGTCACGCATGGAGGCGGTGGGGCAGTCGGCGGAGAAAGTTCTGGACGAAATGAAGGCGGAGTTCACGAAGTGCGAGCCGTTGGAGAGTCAGACCCGCCTGCACTTCCATTTCCTGTCCTCGCCGAAGCGGGTTCTGGCCGATGCGCAGCATCACGTCACCGGCCTGGAGCTCGAGGACACCAGGCTGGAGGTCAGGGGCGCGGACACTGCGGCGGTGGGCATGAAGACGACGTATACCCTGCCGTGCGACAGCGTCGTCTTCGCCGTCGGCGACCGGGTGGAAGAAAAGGTCGGCCTCCCGTATAAAGGCGGCGTCTTTCTCACCAACCCGAACCGGACACAGAACGATCCCGACGACAGTCTCTTCCAGGCGTACGATGAAGCGGCCGGCGCAGTCATCCCGGGGGTCTTTCTGTGCGGGTGGGCGCGCAAGGCAAGCGAAGGGCTGGTCGGCGTCGCCAAACGTGACGGGGAGTGGTGCAGCGAGGTCGTGGCGCGTTACCTGGCGAGCAGGGAGCCCCTCCCTGCCGAGGAGGCCTCCGGGAAGCTCCGGCGACTGGAAGCCCTCCTGAGAAGCCGGCAGCCGGACCTCGTACGGGCCGGCGATCTCGTGGTCTTGAGCGAGATGGAGAAACAGGAAGGCCAGCGCCGCGACATCGAAGAGTTCAAGTTTCCCACTAACGAAGAGATGCTGGCCGTGATCCGCAAGAACAAGGCGGGCGCGAACGTCCCGGCGTCCCGCTAGCTCTCTCCCCACTTCAACTTGTTGCTGAGCATATCGTAGTAGGATCGGTCGGGAAACCGGATCAGGCGGGTCTTGTTCTCCGAGGCCCGGATCTCAACCGTGTCGCCCGGCTGCAACGCGAGACCGACCTGGCCGTCGAAGGTGGCCGTCGCCCCGCGGTCCTTACTGACCAGGACCACTTCGACGAGAACGTCCTGCGGAATCACAATGGGCCGGTTGGTGAGCGTATGGGGACAGATGGGCGTCAGGATCAGCGCGTGGACCGAGGGATTCAGGATCGGCCCGCCCGCGGCCATGGAATAGGCCGTGGAGCCCGTCGGGGTCGAGACGATCAGTCCGTCCCCCCGCAACCGCGTGACGAACTGCCCGTTGATCGAGATCTCCAACTGCACCATGTGGGACAGCGCGCCCTTGCTGACCACGGCGTCGTTGAGGGCGGCGGCCGCGATGACTTCTTCCCCCCGCCGCACGACCCGGGCGCGCAGCATGAGGCGTTCCTCTTCCGAAAAGGACCGGGAGAAAACATGCTCGAGGGCCGTGAAAGCCTCCTCGCGGGTGACGGCGGTGAGGAATCCCAGGCCGCCGGCGTTGACCCCCAGGATCGGAATGGGCCGGCTTTCTACCAGCCGGGCGGCGGCCAGCATGGTGCCGTCCCCTCCCAGGACCACCAGCATGTCGGCGAGCGTGGCGATATCCTTCTTCGGATACGAAGCCGTCTCTCCCGCGAGCGCGGCGGTGGGCGGATCGAGCATCGGCTCTTTGCCGCGGGCCCGCAGCCAGGGCACCAGCTCCTTCAGGAGCGCCTGGGCGTCGGGCGACTCAGACTTGACGATGATGCCGATGCGTTTCATGGACGCATTCTAGCGGTACGCAGAGAGGTTGTCAATGAAACGCATCGTAACATTACCTACGTTAGTTCGATCGCGGTGATTTCTGATCGATTTTCAGGTCTCACCGGGAGGGTCCTGCCCTTGACAGTGAGCGCGACGATGGATAGAATGAGATCGAGGTGTCGGACCAGCCGGGGAGGAGACCGAATGTTCGAACGATTCACCGACAAGGGCCGAAAAATCATCGTCTTGGCGCGCGAAGAGGCCGAGCGGCACCAGAACGACTATCTGGGCACCGAGCATCTCGTGCTGGCCATCCTGCGCGAGAGCGACGGCGTCGCCCTGATGATCCTGAAAAAGATGGGGCTCTCCTCCGAGCAGGTCCGGCTCGAAATCGAGCGGAACCTTCCGGGCGGCGGGACGACGATGACCTTCGGGGAGATTCCGTTCAGCCCGCGGGTGAAGAAAGTCATCGAATACGCGGTCGAAGAGGCCCGGCTGCTGGGGCATAATCATATCGGCGGGGAGCATCTCCTGCTCGGTCTCTTGCGCGAGGAAGAGGGCATCGGCGGGAAAATCCTCCGGAGCCTGGGCGCCAATCTCCTGACCGCCCGCCAATTGACGGTGTCGTTCCTGCGCAAGAGCTCGCCGCGGGAGCGCGACCGGAAGAGCAACACGCCGGCCCTCGATGAATTCGGGCGCGACCTGACCCACCTGGCGCAGGAAAGCTCGCTGGACCCGGTCATCGGCCGTCAGGACGAGATCGAGCGGGTGCTGCAGATCCTCAGCCGGCGGACCAAGAACAATCCGGTGCTGATCGGCGAGGCCGGCGTCGGCAAGACGGCGATCGTCGAAGGGCTGGCCCAGCGCATCGTGGGCTCGGAGGTCCCCGACAATCTGCTCAACCGGCGCGTCATCGCCCTGGACCTGGGCTCGCTCGTGGCCGGCACCAAGTATCGCGGCCAGTTTGAAGAGCGGCTCAAGGTGGTCATGAAGGAGATCGTCCAGGCGGGCAACGTGATCATCTTCATCGACGAGCTCCATACGCTGGTGGGCGCCGGCGCGGCGGAAGGCTCCATCGACGCCTCCAACATGCTCAAGCCCGCCCTCTCGCGCGGCGAGATCCAGTGCATCGGCGCGACCACCCTGGACGAGTACCGCAAGCACATCGAAAAGGACGGGGCGCTGAAGCGGCGCTTCCAGCCCATTTACGTGCAGCAGCCCAGCGTGGAGGAGACCATCCGCATCATTCAGGGTCTGCGCGACCGGTATGAAGGCCATCACGGCATCGAAATCACTGAGGATGCCATCGCCGAGGCCGTGAAACTCTCGGACCGGTACATCACGGACCGTTTCTTCCCGGACAAGGCCATCGACGTGATCGACGAGACCGGCTCGCGCGCCAAGCTGCAGGCCTATGCCCTGCCCGGCGACCTGCGCGCCATGGAACAGGAGCTCAAGAAGGTCGCCCGCGAGAAGGAGCTGGCGATTGCGCTGCAGAACTTCGAGGAAGCCGTGAAGTTCCGTGAAGAAGAGGAACGCCTGCGCAAGCTCCTCGAGGACTCCAAGCGGGAATGGAAGAAGGACCAGGAAAAGAGCCGGCCGGTGATCACCCGGGAAGACGTCTCGTACGTGGTTTCCAAGATGACCGGCATCCCCCTGTTCAAGCTCGAAGAGGAGGAATCCCAAAAGCTGCTGCGGATGGAAGAGGCCCTGCACAAGCGCGTGGTCGGCCAGGACGAGGCCGTGTCCGCCGTCGCCCGCTCCATCCGGCGCTCGCGGGCCGGGCTCAAGGAATCCAAGAAACCGATCGGGTCGTTCGTCTTCATGGGGCCGACGGGCGTCGGGAAGACCGAGCTGGCGCGGGCGCTCGCGGAGTTCCTGTTCAACACCGAGGATGCCCTCATCCGGATCGACATGTCCGAATACCAGGAGAAATTCAGCAGCTCCCGGCTGTTCGGGGCGCCTCCGGGGTATGTCGGCTACGAAGAAGGCGGGCAGCTCACCGAGAAGGTGCGCCGCCGGCCCTACTCCGTGGTGCTCTTCGACGAGATCGAGAAGGCCCACCCGGATCTCTTCAACGTGCTGCTCCAAGTATTGGACGACGGCGTCCTCACGGACAGCTTAGGGCGGAAGGTCGACTTCAAGAACACGGTCATCATCATGACCTCCAACATCGGCACGCGCTTCATCAAGGGGGCCTCGCTCGGGTTCCAGCGCGATACCAAGGATGAGCTCGATCTTCGCCAGAAGGACAGCATTCTGGGCGAGCTCAAGCATACGTTCAGCCCGGAGTTCCTCAACCGCATTGACGAAGTGGTGGTCTTCCACTCGTTGGACAAGACGCACCTCGTCACGATCGTGGACAATCTGCTGGGCGAGTTGAACCAGCGCCTGGTCGAGCGCGGGATCGAGCTCGACGTGTCGGAAGAGGTCAAGGCCTGGCTCATCCAGGAAGGGTACCAGCCTGTCTACGGCGCCCGTCCGATGCGGCGCTGCATTCAGAAGCATATTGGCGATCCACTCTCGGAGGAATTGATCAAGGGGCGGTTCAAGGAGTCCCACAAGGTCAAAGTGGTCCTCAAAGACGGGACGCCGGCGTTCGTCGAAGAAGAGGCGCTGGCCGGCGTCTGATCCAACGGTCTCCTCTCCAACCAGTCTTCCGCTGATTCTCGGAATTGAAACGTCCTGCGACGAGACCGCGGCCGCGGTGGCCGGGTCCGACGCCGTCGTGCTGGCGGAGGTCGTGCGGTCGCAGGTCGAAACCCATGCCCGTTTCGGCGGCGTGGTGCCCGAGCTGGCCGGCCGCCGCCACATCGAGTCCATCGGCCTGGTGGTGCAGGAGACCCTCGCGCGGGCGGGTGTCGGCACGCGCGATCTCAGCGCGGTCGCGGTGACCGGCGGGCCCGGGTTGATCGGCGCGCTGCTGGTCGGCGTGGCGTACGGCAAGGCGCTGGCGTATTCCCTAGGCATCCCGCTGATTCCGGTCAATCATCTGGAAGGCCATCTCAACGCATCTTGGCTCGGCGCCACCCGTGTGGCCCCGCCGTTTGTCGTGTTGATCGTCTCGGGCGGGCACACGAACCTGTATCACGTGAAGGCGTGGGACGAGACGGAACTACTCGGGCGGACGTTGGATGATGCGGCCGGCGAGGCCTTCGACAAGGCGGCCAAGATGCTGGGATTGGGCTATCCCGGCGGTCCCGTAATCGACCGGCTGGCGCGTGAGGGCGAGCCGGGCCGGGCGCCGTTTCCCCGCCCCTATCCCACCTGCGAGGACCTCAATTTCAGCTTCAGCGGGATCAAGACCGCCTTGCTGTATTACCTGCGCGACCGCGAAGCCGCGGGGCGCTCCTGGCATGTGCCGGACGTCGCTGCGGGATTTCAGCAGGCCATCGTTGGCGTGCTCGTGGAGAAGACCCTCGCCGCCGCCCGTCGGGCCGGCGTGCGCGATGTGGTGGTCACCGGAGGTGTGGCCGCCAATTCGCAGTTGCGGGCCCTTTTCGACGCGCGCGGGAAAGACGCGGGCGCCACGGTCCACATCCCGCCGTTGCGCTACTGCACGGACAACGGGGCCATGATCGCCGTCGCCGGCGCCCGGCTCTTTCAGGGTGGACGCGCGGCGACGCTGGAATTCGAACCGCGGGCGGACTGGGCCATCGGAGGCTGACCATTCCCTCTCCTCACGGCAACCTGACGGGGCTCAAGCCCAATCAACTGCGACGGCTGGAACACGTGTACCGCCGGCGGGTGCCGGAGGATGCCATCATTTCCTGGGAACTCGCCCGCTTCTGCACCGGGCTGTCTCATGAGATCGGCCGGCAGATCGGGGTGCTGATCAATCGGCGCGGGGCGGTTGAGGACGTGATCGTCGGCAACGATCGCGAAGTCGTGCTGCCGGATCTGTCGGGGTATCGCATGGGGCGGCGGGCGCTTCGCGGTCTGCGCCTGGTGCACACCCATCTTCGCAACGAGCCGCTGAGCCAGGATGACCTGACCGATCTGGCGCTCCTGCGGCTCGACTTAATGGCCGCCTTGGGCGTCAAAGACGATGGCCAGCCGGGGCACCTGTACGCCGCGAACATTCTCCCTCCGAATCAAGCCGGCAAGCCCTATGAGGTCTGGAAGCCCGTTGCCCTGCAGGACTGCGAGGTGCGCCTCGGACAGTTTCTGAGCGCGCTCGAAGAGGAATTGAGCCGGACCAGACCCGCGCATCTGGTGAACGACTTCCAGGAGCAGGCCATCCTGGTCAGTGTCTCCCGGCAGAGCCTCGCCGACCAGGACGAGTCCCTGGCGGAGCTGGCGGAGCTGACGCGGTCGGCGGGTCTGGTGGTTCTGGACCGGGTCGTCCAGCGGCCGCAGGCGATTCATGCCAAGTATTTGCTCGGCAGCGGCAAGCTCAAGGAGGTCGTGATCAAGGCGCTCCAGCATGGGGCGGACTTCCTCGTCTTCGACCAGGACCTCACGCCGGCGCAGGCCACCGCGATCGCGGAGATCACGGAGCTGAAGGTCATCGACCGGACGCAGCTGATTCTCGATATCTTCAGCCGGCGGGCGCACAGCCGGGAGGGGAAGATCCAGGTCGAGCTCGCGCAGTTGCGCTATCTCCTGCCGCGTCTCACCGGCCACGGGACGGCGATGTCGCGGCTGGCGGGTGGGATCGGGGGGCGCGGTCCCGGCGAGACGAAGCTGGAAGTGGATCGCCGGCGGGTGCGGGACCGGATCACGCATCTTGAAAAGCAGATCGAGGCGCTGGCCAGGAACCGTGCCCAGCAACGAGCCCGTCGTCTGCGCCGGGAGGTCCCGATCATCTCGATCGTCGGCTATACCAACGCCGGCAAATCCACCCTGCTGAACGTCCTGACCCGCAGCCGGGTCACGGCGCACGATCGCCTCTTTGACACCCTGGATACGGCCAGCCGCCGTTTGCGCTTCCCGACGGAGCGGGAGGCGATCGTGACCGATACGGTCGGGTTCATCCGAAATCTCCCCGAGGAGCTGATGGGCGCGTTTCGCGCCACGCTGGAGGAACTGCACGATGCCGATCTGCTGCTGCACGTCGCCGATATCAGCAGCCCGACTTTGGAGCGCCAGGTGGCGGTCGTGGAGGGGATCCTGCGGGAACTGGGCCTTGATCGGGTGCCCCGCGTACTGGCCTTGAACAAGGTCGATCGGGTGGATCCGGCCCGGGCGGCCGTCCTCAGCTCACGGCTGGACGGGTTGGCGGTCTCGGCCGTGCGGCCGGAGACGCTGATCCCCCTGCTGGAGGCGGTCGAAAAGCGGCTCTGGAGTTTGACCCAGGCCGGCCTTCCCTGCTAACATAGCCCGTCTTTTCAAGGCGATGGGTCGCTCCGTGGACATGGCGAGCCGGCTCCTACAGCTGCTTGATGAGGAAATCCCGAACCCGAAGGTGGTCCTCCACTATAAGACGCCGCTCCAACTGCTGGTGGCCACGATCCTGTCGGCCCAGTGCACGGATGAGCGGGTGAACCAGGTGACGAAGGGGTTGTTCACCCGGTATCGGACGGCACAGGATTATGCGCAGGCCGATGTGTCCGCCCTTGAGAAGGAGATCCGCTCGACGGGATTTTATAAGGCGAAAACCCGGAGTCTCATTCGCTGCGGGCGGGCCTTGGTCGACCGCTTCGATGGGCAGGTGCCAAGGACGATGGACGATCTGATCACCCTTCCCGGCGTGGGGCGTAAGACGGCCAACGTCATCCTCGGCAATTGCTTCGGGGTGCCCTCGGTGGTTGTCGACACGCATGTGCGACGCGTCACCCAGCGGCTGGGGCTGGCGAAGACGGACGATCCGGAGAAAATCGAGATGGCCTTGCAGCGGTTGTTGCCGAAGGCCAGTTGGACGAAGGGCTCGCACCAACTGCTGCTGCACGGGCGGCATGTCTGCCGGGCGCGCGCGCCCCGATGCCAGGCCTGCCGGCTGTATGCGCTGTGTCCGTGGGAAGGGAAGCGCCCGGCATGATCCGAAGCATGACGGGGTACGGTCGGGCCGAAGGGCGCCATAAAAGCACGCCGATCACCGTGGAGGTCCGGTCGGTGAACCATCGCCACAGCGAGGTCGTGGCGAAAGTGCCCCGTGCCTTGCAGGCCCACGAGGATCGGATCCGCAATCTGGTCCAGGCCCACGTCGCCCGCGGACGGGTGGACGTGGCGGTGAACTTCAGCGGCGAGCGGGATCCCGGGCGGGGGCTTGTGCTGGACCGGGCGCTGGCGCGCCGGTATCTCACGCTGCTCAAGGAATTGCAGCGGGAGCTCGGCCTGAAGGGGGCCCCGGACGTGGCGCTGCTAGCCGGTTTCCGGGACATCATCAAGCCGGTCGAACTGGGGGCCGAAGATCCGGGAGCGGCTCGCGCGGCGGAAAAAGTGCTGGAGCGGGCGCTGAAAGCGCTCGATCGCATGCGCCGGCATGAAGGCCACACGCTGGAGCAGGACCTGCTGGCCCGGCTGCAGGAGATCGCCGGACGCCTGCGAGCGATCCGGCTTCGGTTGCCCGCCATCGTGCAGGAGCGACAGGCGCGATTGCAGGAACGGGTTAACCGGTTGCTGGAAAGCGCGGGCGGGGGAAAGGACGGGGTGGACCAGAGCCGGGTCGCGCAGGAAATCGCGCTGCTGGCCGATCGGAGCGACGTGAGCGAGGAACTGACCCGACTGGACAGCCATCTGGACCAGTTCAGGCAGTTCCTTCATAAGTCGGAGCCGGTGGGACGCAGCCTGGACTTCCTGCTGCAGGAGATGAACCGGGAGGTCAACACGATCGGCTCGAAGGTCGGGGACACGGCCGTGACGCAGGAGATCGTCGCGCTAAAGGCGGAATTCGAAAAGATCCGCGAGCAGGTGCAGAATGTCGAGTAGGGGCGCGCCCGGGAGACGCCGTCATGGGACGCTCTTCGTGGTGTCCGCGCCCTCCGGAGCAGGCAAGACATCCCTGTGTCAGGAGCTCGTCGCCCGGCTGCCGGACCTGCGGTATTCGGTTTCATGCACCACGCGTCAACCGCGGCCCGGGGAGGTGGAATCCCACCATTACCACTTCGTCGAGGAGGCGGTGTTCCGGGGGATGATCAAGGAAGGCGCGTTTCTCGAGTGGGCCGAGGTCTATGGGAATCTCTACGGGACGCCCCGCGCTCCCATCCGGGAATGGATCGCGGAGGGGATCGATGTCCTGCTCGACGTCGATACCCAGGGGGCGTTGCAGATACGGCGGCATGAGCCGGAGGCGGTCTCGATCTATATTCTGCCGCCGTCCCTGCAGGTGCTCCGCCGCCGTCTGGAGGATCGAAAGGGCGACCCCCCTGACGAAATCGCCAGGAGGCTGAAAAAGGCGAAAGATGAAGTGAAGCATTATCATGATTATATGCATGTTATCATCAACGATGACTTTAAGTTTTCAGTTCGCCAGCTCGAGGCGATCGTGCTGGCCGAGCGGACGAGGACGGCCGTGCTGGACCTCTCCGCCCTGGAAGGGGATTTGTTGGGGAATGAAGGGGGGCATTAATGGACGCGTTATCGCTGTTGTCGGATTATCAGAAGTTGTCCGTTGAGTCGCGCAGCCGCTTGGTCATCATCGCGGCCCAGCGGGCGCGGCAGTTGATGCAGGGCGCCCAGCCTGCGCTGCCGACCAGGCACACCAAACCCACGACGATCGCGCTGGAGGAAATGCTCAAGGGCAAAATTGAATTCCTCGTCGGCAAGGAGGCGCAAAAGGCCATGAGGGAGGCCCGCAAACAGCGCGAGCGCGAGCTTGAAAAGCTGACTATGGCTCAGGTCGCGGGAGCGGACGCGGCCGAGATCAAGAAAGATCTGAGCGTCGTCGTGGACGACTCTCCCAAGCCGGCGGAGGCGAGTGAAGACGACTGACCGCGCCTCCCGGATGCCGGGCGGGCGCTTCCGGGAGAAGGCCATCGTGCTGGGCGTGACGGGGAGCGTCGCCGCGTACAAGGCGGTGTCGCTCGCGCGCCGTCTGACGGCTGAAGGAGCGGTCGTGCAGGTCGTCATGACGCACACCGCCCAGCGGTTCATTGCGCCGCTGACCTTTGAGGCGCTCACTGGCCACCCCGTCGGCACAGATTTATTTCCCGCATCGAACGCGGAAGTGGGCGTGGGAGGGCCGGGCGTCATGCCCCACCTCGCGCTGGCGGAATCGGCCGATCTGATCGTGATCGCGCCCGCGTCGGCCCATTGCGTGGCGAAACTGGCGCATGGCTTCGCCGACGACTTGCTCTCCACGCTGGCGCTGGCGGCGGACTGTCCGGTGGTGGTGGCGCCGGCCATGGACGGCGGCATGTGGACCCACCAGGCGGTGCGCGACAACGTGCGGACGCTCAGACAGCGCGGCATTCTCGTGTTGGAGCCCGAAACGGGCCCGCTGGCCTCCGGTCGAACCGGCAAAGGGCGTCTTCCGGAAGAGGACGCGATCCTGTCGGCGATCTCGGGCGCGCTGCATCCTGTCAAGGACTGCAAAGGCCGGCGCGTGCTCATCACAGCCGGTCCGACGCAGGAGGCGCTCGACCCGGTCCGGTTCATCTCGAACCGCTCCTCCGGGAAGATGGGCTGGGCGCTCGCCGAAGCCGCGCGCGATCGCGGAGCCGAGGTGGTCCTGGTTGCGGGCCCCACCGGGCTGCCGCCGGTTCCCAACGTGACCGTCGTGCCGGTTGTGACCTCCGAGGACATGCGGAAGGAAGTGATCACCCGGTTTTCTGAGGCCGATGTCCTGATCATGGCGGCGGCGGTTGCCGACTTCAGGCCCGCCGGACCGGCCCGTGGAAAAATTCCGAAGGGGCGCGGCCCGCGAACGCTGGCGCTCGAACCGACGCCGGACATCCTGATGGATTTGCCGGCGCGCCGGGCCGGTCAGCGTGTCGTCGGTTTTGCGGCCGAAACCGGTGATCTGGTCGAGCGCGCCCGCGCCAAGCTGCGCCGGAAGGCGCTGGACCTGATCGTGGCCAACGATGTCACGGAGCCGGGGGCCGGGTTCGGCACTGAGACGAACCGGGCGACCCTGCTCGACCGCACGGGCCGCTGCGAGGCGCTGCCGCTCATGTCCAAGCTGGATCTGGCGCACCGGATCCTTGACGCGGT
>CAYLLY010000030.1:0-4237 GCA_964384595.1 uncultured Nitrospirales bacterium | reverse complement strand
TAATGGCGGAATCGGCGTCACGGGCGTTTATGTCTGAGGCCAAAGAGCTTGTGGATGCGGGTCAATTCGGCAAGGCGATCGAGGTTCTCCAACAAGGGCTGAAGAAGTTCCCGAAGATGGTGAGCGCGCGGGTCTTGCTGGGTGAGGTCTATCTGACCTCCGGGGATCTCTCGTTGGCCCGCGTGGAGCTGGAGCAGGTCATCAAAACCACACCGGACAATTTCGCCGCCTACCGCCATCTGGCGCTGGTATACCGGGATCTGGGAGATAAGCACCGGGCGGCCAAAGCGTGTGAGATGGTGTTGCAGGCCAATCCCAAGGACCGTGAGATGAAGGACTTGCTCGAGGAAATACTGACCGAGCCCGCCGGGGAAAAGCCCAAAGAAGGAGAGAAGGCGGCGCCGTCGAAGAAGGCGAAAGCCAAGGATGCGCCGGTGTCCGCCGAACGGCCTGACACCGTCCGTCTCACGAAGTCTCCCGTTGAGGAGCAGGAGCCGCCGGCTCCCGCCGGCGAAGAGATTGCGTTGAGCATGGAGGGCTCAACGGAGGAAACCGACAGCGAGACACTCGCAGAACTCTACATCTCGCAGGGGCACCGCGACAAGGGCCTTGAGGTCTACCGGCGTCTTGTCGAAAAGGATCCCGACAACATGAAACTGCACGAGCGGATCATGGCGCTGGAAGAAGGGGCAGCTCCGCAGGAGACGCCGGCGCAGGCCTCGCGCAAGGCCCGCATCCGTCGCCTGGAGGGATGGCTCTCCGTGATCCGGGAGCGGCGCCGGCCGTGAACATTCTGGTCCTCCACGGGCCGAACCTCAATCTGCTGGGCACCCGTGAAACAGACGTCTATGGGACGGTCACGCTGGACAAGATCAACGGCGAGGTGGAGTCCCTGGCGCGAGAACTCGGCGTGGCCGTCACGATTCGCCAGTCGAACGGCGAAGGCGAATTGGTGGAATGGATCCAGAAGGCGGGGGGCCGGTACAACGCGCTCGTGATCAATCCCGGAGCCTACACCCACACGAGCATCGCCCTGCGGGACGCCGTGGCGGGGGTCGGGATTCCGACGATCGAGGTGCATCTGTCCAACATCTACCGCCGCGAGGAATTCCGCCGGCATTCCTATGTCGCCGGGGTGGCGGTCGGCCAGATCGCGGGCTTCGGCGCGGACAGCTACGCGTTGGGGCTCCGGGCTGCCGTCGCGTATCTGCGGGCGCAGCAGGCGACGGCCAAAAAGTAGCAGGCATGAACCGGAAGAAGGAGAGAGGCACACGTGATTGTAACGTCGGAATTTCGAAATGGCGCGAAACTCGAACTGGACGGGGAGCCCTTCACGATCATCGAGTTTCAGCATGTCAAGCCTGGCAAAGGCGGGGCCTTTGTGCGGACCAAATTGAAGAGCCTCAGATCGGGCAACGTCATCGAGCGGACGTACCGGTCGGGAGAAAAACTGCCGACGCCCGATCTGGACGAGCGGGAGATGACCTTTCTCTACGCGGAGGGCGAGCAGTACACCTTCATGGACACCACGTCCTACGAGCAGTTGACGTTCGGCCGGGATCAGCTGGGTGACGGCTGGGACCTGCTCAAGGAAAACATGACCGTCAAACTGCTGCTCCATAAAGGGGAGCCGATCGGCATGGAACTGCCGGTGTTCGTCGAGCTCAAGGTCGTCAAGACCGACCCGGGCGTACGGGGCGATACGGCCTCCGGCGGATCGAAGCCGGCCACGCTCGAAAGCGGGGCGACCATCAAGGTGCCGCTCTATCTCGACGAGGGCGTGGTGGTCCGAGTCGATAGCCGCACCCGCGAATACGTGGAACGCGCCTGATGAAGGGCCATGCAGCCAAGCCCGCCAAAAAGGCGGCGAAGCCGGAGCCCAAGCCGCGCCCGGACGCCTTGGTCGATCCGAAGACGCTCCAGGAATTGATCGCGGTGTTCCAGACCGCTGGCGTGAGCGATCTCGAGGTCGAGCGGAACGGACTTCGCATCCGGTTGCGCCGGGAGGGCGCCGGCGCCGCGCCGGCGGCGGAGATAGCCGTTCCGGTGCCCGCCGCCGGCCAGGGTCCGGTCCCGACCGTGACACCGCCGGTCGATGAATCCACCGAAGGGCTGGTGACCATGCGGTCGCCCATCGTGGGCACCTTCTACCGGTCGGCGTCTCCCTATGCCGAGTCTTATGTGGAGGAAGGCGCGTACGTGAGGAAGGGTCAGGTGCTGTGCATCGTCGAAGCCATGAAGCTGATGAACGAGATCGAGTCCGAGGTGGACGGGCGCGTGGTCAGGATCCTGATGGAGAACGCCAAGCCGGTCGAATACGGCGAGCCGCTCTTCCTCATCGAGCCGGGCGCGCAACCGGAAGGCTGAGGGGTGTTTAAGAAAATCCTCATTGCCAACCGTGGCGAGATCGCGGTGCGGGTCATCCGGGCCTGCAAGGAGCTCGGCATCCGCAGCGTGGCCGTCCATTCGGAGGTCGACAAGGACTCCGTGCACGTGCGGCTCGCGGACGAGCACCTGTGCATCGGACCCGCCGACCCCGCGCTGAGTTATCGTAACATTCCCAACATCCTGAGCGCGGCCGAGATCACGGCCTGCGATGCTGTTCACCCCGGGTACGGTTTCCTGGCCGAGAACGCCCACTTCGCCGAGGTTTGCGAGTCCATCGGCATCAAGTTCATCGGTCCGACGTCCGAAAACATCGCCACCATGGGCGACAAGTCCAAGGCGCGCGACATCATGATCAAGCATGGCCTGCCGGTGCTCCCGGGCAGCGAGGGCGAGATCGCCGGCGAGCAGGAAGCCGCGGGGGTGGCCGCCAAGATCGGCTATCCGGTGATCATCAAGGCGTCCGCGGGCGGAGGCGGGCGCGGGATGCGCGTGGTGAACAAAGAGGATGAGCTGTCCCATGCGTTTCAGGCGGCCCGTGCGGAGGCGGCCGCGGCGTTCGGCGACCAGGGCGTGTACGTGGAGCGGTATTTCCTCGAGCCGCGGCATATCGAAGTCCAGATTCTGGCTGACGAGAAGGGCCGGACGATCTCGCTGGGCGAGCGCGACTGCTCCGTCCAGCGCCGCTACCAGAAGCTCATCGAAGAAACGCCGTCGCCGGCGGTGGACGACCGTCTCCGCCGGGAGCTGGGCCGGGTGGCGGTCGAGGCGGCCCAGGCCGTGCGCTACCGCAATGCGGGCACCGTCGAGTTTCTGCTGGACAAGGACCGGCGCTTCTACTTCATGGAGATGAACACGCGGATTCAGGTCGAGCACCCCATCACGGAAGAAGTGACGGGCATCGATCTGATCAAAGAGCAGATCAAGATCGCCGCCGGCATGGCGCTGGCCTGGAAGCAGCAGGACGTCAAGATCGTCGGCCACAGCATGGAGTGCCGGATCAATGCCGAGTGCCCCGACACGTTCACGCCGTGCCCCGGCCGGATCACGCGATGCCATCCGCCCGGCGGGCCGGGGGTGCGGGTGGACACGGCGATCGAACCGGGGTGCGACATTACGCCTTACTACGATTCCCTGATCGCGAAGCTGATCGTGCGCGGCCATACGCGGGAGGAATCGCTGGCCCGGATGCGGCGGGCGTTGGACGAGTGCGTCATCGAAGGCATCAAGACCACGATCCCGCTTCACCGGCGGATCCTCGATGATCCCGACTTTCAGAAGGGCCGCTTCTCCACGGCCTTCCTCGAACGGTTCATGAGTACTCCCGCATCCAGCTGATTTTGCGTCTCTCCGGACTCTATTTAATCCTCGATCCATCCGTTGCGGGCTCCCATTCGTTAACCGATCTCGTTCAGGCGGCGCTGGATGCCGGGGTCCGTCTCTTTCAGCTCAGGATGAAGACTCCGGACACGCGGCAGTTCTATGACTTGGCCGAGGCGTTATGTCCGCTGGTCCGGAATGGCGGCGGGACGTTCATCGTCAACGATCGCTGCGATGTGGCGGCGGTGGTAGGGGCGGACGGAATCCATCTCGGGCAGGAGGATTTGCCGCTGGCGGATGCGCGGGCGATCCTGGGGCCCGGCAAGCTGATCGGGATCTCCACGCACAATTTAGCCCAGGCGACCGAGGCTGAGGCAGGCGGGGCAGACTATATCGGTTTCGGGCCGGTCTTTCCGACGGCGACGAAGGAGAATCCCGACCCGGTCGTCGGCGTAGCGGGGCTCCGCGAAGTGCGGGCGAAGGTGCGCATCCCCATCGTGGCGATCGGAGGAATCAACGCCGGCAACATCGG
>CAYLLY010000029.1:0-24294 GCA_964384595.1 uncultured Nitrospirales bacterium | reverse complement strand
AAGAGCCAGCCCAGGAACGGGATCCGGTTGAACCACGGGATACCCGAGGTCGAATCGGTTTTGGTTTCCTCAAAAATCCCTCCCAGTACCGTGGTTTCTCCATCGCGGAGAAGAATTTCCGTCGTCGCCTCCTTTTTTTCAATGGTGGTGCCCGCCGCAACAGGCGCACCGGGGGAATTCTTTGTCGCTTTGATCTCAAGGCGCACCGTATTCGCATGCAAAATGACATGCGGCGTCACGCTCAACGTCAGCGTGGCGTCGACGAACGTTGTCTGCGTACCTTGCAGCGATGTTGTCGCGAAGGGAATTTGGCTGCCTTGCTCTATTTTTGCGGGTTTATTGTCAATCGTAATGACCTTGGGCGCGGAGACGACTTTGGTCAATCCCAAGGATTCGCCTGCCGACAGCCGCATGTCGAGCGCACCGCTCGTTCCGAGGAACTTTCCGATGATCAACCCAAACGTACTCAGCCCTCCAGAAGCAGGAAGGTTGACCAGAAAGTTGCTGGCCTGCGCAAACGCAGCGTCGGTGGTGTTTGTGCCCAGGTTGAGCGTAATCGGCCCCTGTCGATGCTGGCCTATCAGTTGGTTCTCGCCAGTACCCGGCTGTCCGCCCCTGATTCCACTGATTCCCCACTGGATCCCGAGCCCGCGAGAGAAGGTTTTGGTCGCTTGCACGATCCGGGCCTCAATCTGCACCTGCGGCGTCCGCTGGTCGAGGTCGCGCACGATCTTCTCAACCTTGGCGAGATTGTCAGGAACGTCGCGCACAACCATCGAATTAGTCCGCAGATCGATTTTGATCTCGCCCCGCGGGCTCAGATTGCTCTTCGCCACGTCGACCGACTTTGAGGCGTCCGCGTAATTGAGGTACAAAATGCGCGTCACAAGTTCTTCAGCCTTCAGCGATGCATCTTTTGCTTTGGCGGCCTCGTCTCTTAGTTTCGTGATGTTCGCGAGCGTGTCGATCCACAGGATGTTGCCTTCCCGGATCTGTCCAAGGTTGTTCAATTTCAGAATCAGATCCAATCCCTGATCCCACGGGACATTCAGCAGTTTAAGCGTGACTTTGGCCTTTACACTTTCGCCGACCACCATGTTGAGGTTGCTGACATCCGCGATTAATCTTAAGACACTGCCGATCTCGGCGTCCTGAAAGTCCAGCGAGATGCGCTTTCCTGTAAAGCGCTCTCCGCCGGCCGGCGCTCCGCCATCCCCCGAACCTGAATCACCGGCCTTCGGTTGCGCGAGAGACGGCATTGGATCCAATAACTTTAATCGTTCCGGAACAGGAACCGGCGCGCTTCTGCGCATGTTCTCCACGACCGACATTTCTACGGCCGGAGGAGTGCTCCGAGGAGGAGCGACCGCGTCCTGAGAACCCGGCACGGTTGTACGATCAGACAACGTCACCCGGAGCTGCGAACCGCTTTTGTCAATCGTATACGGAACGGCCCTTTCAAGATCCAGTACCAGTCTCAGCTTTGGCTGCGGCAACTGGTGCGTGCCGATTCTGATCCGTCGCACCATCTGATGTCCGACCGGAATGGCATGACGCTTCGTCCCGTTGACGACCCCAGGGAGATCCAAAATAAGACGATTCCCCTCAAGTCGCATGACCTGGTAGCTCAGTTCCCCATCTCCGGTGATCATAACCACCAGGCCGTCGTCTTGGCGCAGGACGTCAATCGCCGTTAATGTCTTTGCGGGGCTCAACGGTTTTACCGGCGCCACCTCCTTCGGCACAGAGGCCGGAGGGGCGATTTCAGCGGCCGTGACCTCCGTAACTGGCTCGCGCGCCGGTTTGGGGGCCTCCGGCTGGACAGCCTGCGCATTCATCGGACGCTCCGCAGGGGGCGCTTCTGCTTGGGTGGACTGAAGCGGCTCTGACCCTGTCGGCTCCACCAATGCTTCAGTCTGGGCACAGCCTTGACCCAACCCCAAAGCCAATGCTCCCGCCAGGAGCACCCACAGGTGAGGGGATTGCATTTTCATTAGCTCACCTCTTTTGGACGCAGAAGGATTTCTAAATCCTTCGTGCTTTTATTGCCCGAAATGTCAATGCTGGGCTCGGACACGATGATGGCTTTATCGGTGATCGTCGTGATCACCCCATTGTTCGTTCCCATAAGCATACCTTCTTTCACGGTATAGCCTTTTCCGTCCGGTGTTTGAACCAGTCCATAATAGCCGTAGCCTCCCCATATGATCCCCAGCAGCTTCAGATCGCTGATCTGGACCCGCTGAAGTGGAGGCATGTCTGGTCGCGTTTTGTCGATTTTGACCATACGGGTGAGGGATTGGAACGGATCCCGCCGGCTCTTCGGATCATACGCGTATCCTGCCGAAGGTTCCGACAAGGCAGGCGTTGGGGCGACCGCCGCGACTGCCGGCGTCGCTGGCGCCCCTGCGCTTGTGGTCGGCTTCGGCGGCTCCTTTGCCGCCCCGGGGGCTTGAGCAGGTGGCGTAGGCACCGCAGGCGTTGCCGACGGTTGCACCCCAACAGGCTTAGGCGCGCCGGCAACCGGCGCCGTCGGCACCGGAGTTCCCGCGCCTGTTTGCGCCGGTGCGCCCGTTACAGGAGCGGCCGGCGCTGGCCCTGTGGTTTTCGCGCCAGGCTGTCCTGGAGCAGGTTGCGGCTTGGCAACGGCCGGTTTCGGCGGCAGGGGCGCCGGCTTCGGCTCCTCGCCTCCCATGAACAGTGACATCGCCTGTCCATGATGAGGATATCCGATCAAGGCAAGACCGATTATGACGAGCAAGGCCCACTGCTGGAATTGCATGCGCATGATTTTCATTGCAGCAACCTATTGGCCCTCTTCATTTCCCGGGCGGCTTGGCAGCTGCAGGAGGCGCAGGCTGAGCCGACGGGGACGCAAAAGCCGTAATCTGGAATGTCGCCTGAACCAATACGCGATCCTTCTCCACTTTCCCGGCTCCCATTTTGATTTTGCTGACATTAATGATCTGCTTCAGCCTGCTGATGCGATCAAAAAATAGCGCCAGCGTATGGTAACTGCCTGTCATTTCAACGTTCGCAGGCAACTCCACAAAAATCTTGGAAGGGTTCTCTTTACGGCTGCCGGGCTTCCAACTCTTCAAGCCGAGGCCGATTCTCGTTCCCAGATCAGAAAGCTCCTTGAGGAGCACCGCGGCTTCCGATTCCGGAGGAAGGTATTCCTGGCTCTTCTTCAATTGCAATTCAAGCTCAACGTTCGCCTGCTTGAGCTGATCGAGTTTTATTGCCTTTTCCTTGTTGGCTTTGATTTCCGTTTCGAGTTTTGCGATCTCAGTCTGGAGACTCTTGATTTTTTGGCCGTCAGTGCCGGAGAACACCATCCCATCCTTATCCTCGAAATAAAAGTAGTACCCGCCCCCTACCGCAAGCAGCAGAAGAAACAGCATCGCCAACTTTTGGTTCATGGGGGTTTTGTTGAATTCAGCCGCCATATCAGGGATCTGCATTGCCATACGCTAGCCCTTTACCTGCATCGTGAGTTTAAACGAGTAGATTGTCACGCCTTCTTCCATCCCTTGCACGCTCTCTTGCAGGGAAACGGATGAAAAATGGTTCGTCTGTTGAAGGTTCCTGATAAACTCGACGACATCGGCGTTAGCCAACGCCTTTCCCGCCACCACGACCTGCGTGTCGCCTTCCGCGCTCGTCAACCAGACTTTCAACGGATCCAGACTCTGGCTCAGATAATCGAGCAGCCTGACCGGGCCGCCCTGATTCTTCTTGAGTTGATCAATGGTACGGATTTTGTCTTCCAGCGACTGTTTCTTCTTTTCAAAATCGTCAACTTCTTGGACTTTTTTCTTGATGTCTTCAAGCTCTTTCGCCTTCGCCGTTTTTATCTGGGTCTGCTTCGCAATCTCGTCCTGCAGCACCATCCAGCTATACCCGCAATAGACGAGAACAACCAGCACGGCGCCCAACCCGACGAGGAGCTGCATCATCGCCTGGCTGGCCGGAGATTTGGTCTTCTTGGCAGCGCGCTTGACCGGAAGAAGATTGATCTTAATCAACGGTCGCCCTCCCGGCGGAGCGCCAGACCGACCACTACGGCCGCATCGGGCGCCATCTCCGCCAGTTCTTCGGGAGCCATCTTGAGTCCTGTCGGATCCAATTTCGCGAACGGATCTGCAACGGTGGTCTCAATTCCCGTTTGCTCTGAGATCCGGGCCGGCAAACTCTTGACCTTCGCGCACCCCCCGCACAGAACAACACGTGCAATGTCGTCTTCCGGTGATGTCGTGCGAAAATAATCAAAGGACCGGCCGATTTCAGTTGCCACTTCCATGTCCACGGCGGCAATCGCCTCGGCGAGCGCCGCCTCATTCACACCCGGATGGCGTCCCTTTTGGGCTGCTGCGGCATCGTCCGGACTCAACCCAAGGTCTTGCTGGATACGTTCCGAGTAGCGGTTTCCCCCAATCGTAATATCGCGCGTGAACACCGAAATTCCACCTTTTAGAATATTGATGTTCATCACGCTTGCCCCGATGTTGACAAGAGCAATCAACTCAGTGGGAGCGACGTCGTAGTTCGCGCAGTACATATTCTCAATCGCGAACGCATCAACGTCCACAACTTTAGGGATCAAGCCTGCCTCACGGACGGCATTGGCGTAATCGTTCAGCTTGTCTTTCTTCGTTGCAACCAGCAAGACATCCATTTCAGCCTGGCCCTCGCCGCGCTGCTCTTCCGGCGTCAGAATGTGGAAGTCCAGGTAGACGTCGTTGATGTCAAACGGAATGTACTGTTCCGCTTCAAACTTGATCTGCTTCTCCAGTTCTTCTTCCGGCATAGGAGGAAGAGCAATTTTTTTGACGATCACCGAAGTACCTGATATGGACAACGCAACGCCCTTATTTTTGAGTTTCTGCTCGCTGGCCAACTCTTTGATTGCCATCACAACGCCGAGTCCAT
Source organism: uncultured Nitrospirales bacterium (assembly GCA_964384595.1). Lineage (GTDB taxonomy): Bacteria > Nitrospirota > Nitrospiria > Nitrospirales > NS-4 > SCTG01. The sequence goes on along the minus strand of CAYLLY010000029.1, from coordinate 19,362 downwards.
CCATGATCGCCCCATCAACGATCATTTCAGCCGGCAGCGGCTTCATGCCGAAGCGTTCGATCTTCAGCTTCCCCTTGGCTTCCTTGAGCTGCAAGATCTTGATGGATCCGGACCCGATGTCCAGCCCGAGCAAGTACTCTTTTGCGCCAAATCCAAACACGGTGCGCCCCTGCCCTTCCTACGTCTAGCTCGACGTACGCCTCCTGATGATCCGCTTGATCTCTTCAAGATTCGTTGTAGTATACAGCCGCCAATTTCTCCAATCACGCGGCGGCGTCGAAATAAGACCCTCCCGCTCCCATCGAAATAAGGTCGCCTTGGAAATATCGAACAAGTGGCACACTTCAAGGGTTGAAAACCGGCGGGGACGAGGGGTAGATTTCCGGTTTGCATGGCGAGCACCGGAAGGTTTCTTTTTCACCTCGACCGCCTTCATTACAGGCAATGCTCCGTTTGACGCAAAAACCCTGCTTAAAAGTGTCTTAAGTATAGTTAATATAATTTTAATGTCAAGAAATTTTTTTGTCCCTATATTTTCACATACTTTCAGGCGTCCAGCCGCAAGACTAGCCGCGATAGAAATTATGGGAATATGGGGAGCGCCCTATAATTAGTACGTGCGCTTGCGCCGGCTTGCCGGTGGAATGTTCAGCTCCATCCGGTACTTGGCAACGGTCCGTCTGGCGAGAATGACGTTTTGCGCCTTAAGGCGGGCGACAATCTCCTGATCTTTCAAAGGCCGTAGGTTGTCTTCTTCATCGACCATCTTACGAATCATTTCACGAACTGCCACTGAAGACAAGTCGGTCAGGCCTTCCTGGGAACGGGGAATGCTCGTATTGAAGAAAAATTTCAACTCAAAAATGCCCTGCGAGCAATGAAGGTATTTATTCGACGTGACACGGCTGATCGTCGATTCATGCATCGAAACATCTTCCGCGACATCGCGCAAAACCATCGGCCGCAGGTATTGGATGCCATGCTCGAAGAATGGTTCCTGGACCTTCACGATACTTTCGACGACCCGTACAATCGTTTTGTTGCGCTGCTCAATACTTCGTATCAGCCACTGCGCTGATCTAAGTTTCTCGTCCAGGAAAGCCCTTGTGGCGTCCGTTGGGTCCCGCTTGCCGGTCAGAAAGCGACGGTAGGATGAACTGATGCGAAATCGCGGCATGCCATCGTCATTCAGCATCACCGTCCAGTGCCCGTCAGACTTGACGACATATACATCGGGAATGATCGGATGGTTCTCTGCGGTGAAAAACGGGCGTCCCGGTTTGGGCTCGAGCCCTTCGATGACCTTCGTGGCATGCAGCACGGCATCAACAGAGACACCGAGAGCTTTTGCGATCGCCGGGTATCGCTTGCGCTCTAAATCCGAGAGATGCTTCTGGATGATGGCTTCAGCTAAAGTCCCTCCCAAGCCCAATTGTTCGATTTGAGCCAGCAAGCACTCACGGAGATCGCGCGCAGCAACCCCGACCGGATCAAAGGCCTGGATGATCTTAAGAACGTGCGTAGCCTGCGCGAATGGCATTCCGGATTCCGCTGCAAGCTCTTCCAGCGGGATTCGCAGATACCCGTCCTCGTCAAGATTGCCAATGATGCTTTTGCCTATTTCCTGCTCAATCTTATCGAGCGGAGAAAGCGCCACTTGCCACAGCAGATGGTCCTCCAGTGACGCGGTTTTCGCCGTCGTCTGCTCAAAGGAAGGAAGCTCATCACGCCCATTCCGCGGGGCCTCGATATCTCCCCATTTCCGATCATCGTCAAAATATTCGTCCCATGATCCTGATAGCTCATTTCTAGTGGTCTCTTCTCCCCCTGTTTCAGTCGGAACGACCTCTCCCTCCCGATCTTCACTCTTTGTTGTCCCAGGAGTCTCTTCCGCCGCTCCCAACTCAGCCTCAGCGTCTTCGAGTTCGGAACCTGCTTCTTCGAGCATGGGATTTTCTTCCATCTGCTGAGTGAGCGCCTCTTGTAATTCAAGACGAGAAAGCTGCAGCAGCTTGATAGCCTGCTGCAACTGCGGCGTCATGATCAGCCTTTGCGACAGTCGTAAGTCGAGTCTTGGCTGCATGGCTCGAACCTCAGTCTACAGACGGAACCCCTCGCCCAGGTACACTTCACGCGCTCGGCGGCTGTTCACAAGATGCGCAGGCGGTCCTTCCTCTAAAATCTCGCCATCGTTGATGATATATGCACGGTCCGTAATGGAGAGCGTCTGCTGAACATTGTGATCGGTTATCAGGATACCAATCCCTCGCCCCCTCAGTCCTCTGATAATCGCTTGAATGTCGCCGACTGCGATGGGATCTATTCCTGCAAACGGCTCATCCAGCATCAGGAAATGCGGCTGTGCCACCAGGGCCCTGGCGATCTCCACACGGCGACGTTCCCCACCAGAAAGGGTAAATGCTTTATTTCTTCTCACTTGGTCAAGGCCGAGGTCCTTGATGGCTGTTTCCATCCGTTCCTCGCGCTGATCCTTGCTCAGATCCATCAATTCCAGAATCGCAAACAAGTTTTGCTCCACGGTCATGCGACGGAAAACCGACGACTCCTGAGGCAAATATCCGATGCCACGTCGCGCGCGCTGATACATTGGCAGGTGGGTGATTAATTCCCCGCCCAGGAGTACGTCCCCCCTGTCCGGGATCGTGAGGCCCACCATGACATCGAAAACCGTCGTTTTCCCCGCCCCGTTTGGCCCCAGAAGCCCGACAATCTCCGCGGATTGCACCGCCACGCTCACGCCTTTGACGACGCATCGGCCCCGGTAGCTTTTCTCGAGGCTCTGCGACTCAAACGTAAGGGGTCCCTGTCCCCCACCCATGCTCCCAGCGAGATCGCTCACCGCGGTTTAGATTCCGTATCATTTATGACCACACGGCTTCCCTCGACGATGCTCCGGTCTTCCTTTAAAAACATGGTCATCTTTGTCCCGGTCACACGATAGCCTTCTTCCCAGATTTCCGGGTCTCCCGTCAAGACAAGTTTCTCGTCTCGCTGGTGATAGACCGCCTTCTGCGATCTGGCTTTCTTGTCCCCTTGTTGCATCATGACATTACCGGTGGCGTTGATGAGAGAGACCGCCCGGCTTCCCAATGTCGGCAACTCCGGCGAAGTTGCGGGAGAGGTCATGCCGGGCCGGTCCCCCTTCCGCGAAGACATGGCAGGAGATTCTCCAGAGAAATGGACGACCATCTGGTCCGCGCGCATGACAAAGTCGCCTTTTGTCATCACAACCTTGCCTTCGAAAAGTGCCATGTTTTCGTGATTTTTGAACACGAGGGAGTGTGAGACAATGATGATTTCTGGAGGAGCAGGCGATTGCTCGGGCGGTGGCGCTGCCGAGGCTAACGCGCCGCCCACGAGGAGAAGAGCGCTAGTGAATCCCCACGCGGACATCACGACGGACCCTCATTTCTTGGGTGGCAAGGAAAGCATCCAGACCTTGCCCGGTAACCTCCAGCCTGGGGCCTTTGATGGTGATCGGTTCATCCGTCCAAATTCGATGCTTCTGATTATCCCAGGTGAAACGAGACGTATAAATCGTATATCCGCTGTTGAGAACCAAGGCGAGGTCCCCTGTCTTCTTGCTGATGACGAAATCCTTTGACAAGGTGTTGATCGTTCCGTCATCTCCAGTGACTGTCATGGCAACGCCGTCTGGCCCCATCAGTGTAACCTGCACATCATTGAGAATCGCTTTGGCATCCGCGTCGAAGACTTGGGCCTGCTTAGCCTGAATTTTCCAATCCACAAGGCCATCTTTGTTCTGCACGAATGAAAACCCTTTGAGGCCGGCATCGGCTGCTTGCGGGAGCGCTGGCACAGAAACTTGCGGAACCCGGCGAGATGGTCCTCCCACAATAAATATCAAGAGGGTTGCCACCACAGCAAAAATGGTTCCCAGCAGCCCGGCCTTAGCAACACGTTGAAGGGGCAACGTGGATTTAGCCGCCATGCGTCCGACTATAGCACACCATTTTAATGCGAGTAAAGGCGGCGCAATGCGCCTTCAGGCATTGCCGCGGCCGACGGCGGCGCGAGCAAAAATCCGATCGGCTGGTCTTACACGCCCGAAGCGGCAGGTGTCTTGGGCTGAGGCGGTCCAGTCTTGGTTGGGCTATCGCCTGCGTCCTTCTGGTCAGTGAGCTGTCCCTTCGCCGTACCTTTGGTATCCACTGGCCGGCCGACTAATTCGATGACGACCATAGGAGCCGCATCTCCCACTCGTCGACGAGTCTTAATAAGGCGTGTATACCCACCTTTCCGCTCAGAGAAGCGCCCAGCAATATCCTTGAAGAGCTTGGCGACGACAGACTTTGCACGGATGTACGCTGCAGCATGGCGCCTGGCATGAAGGCTCCCTTCTTTGCCAAGCGTGATCATGCGGTCGGCCACAATGCGGATCTCCTTCGCCTTGGCTTCGGTCGTCTCAATGCGCTCATGCTCCAGCAAAGACGTCACCAGACTCCGAAACAGAGCCATCCTGTGGTGCGTATTCCGACCGAGTTGACGGCCGCTTTTCCGATGTCGCATGCTCTCGGTCTACTCCTCTCGCTTATCTGCCGCCCCGGCTTGAGGGACGTGGTCCAGCTTCATACCCAGGCTCAGCCCCATTTCCGCAAGGATCTCCTTGATCTCGTTGAGTGATTTCTTGCCGAAGTTCTTGGTTCTCAACATATCGGCTTCTGTCTTTTGAACGAGATCAGCGATCGTTTTGATATTGGCGTTTTTCAGGCAATTGGCCGCTCTAACCGACAGCTCCAGCTCATTCACGCTGCGGAGCAGATTCTTGTTTATCTCGGTGATCGTCTCCTGGGTAGCCGGCTGCGTGATCGTCTCTTCCATGTCTTTGACGTTGATGAAGATATCGAGGTGCCCGCGTACTATCAATGCGGCGGCCGACAGCGCATCTTCCGGAGAAATACTCCCATCCGTCCAGATTTCGAGGATCACCTTGTCATAGTCGGTCATGCGCCCGACGCGGGCGTTCTCGACAAGGTAGTTGACCCGTGTGACCGGCGAATATATGGCATCCACGGGAATCACGCCGATCGGCATACCCTCTTCCTTGTTCCGATCCGCCGGAACGTATCCACGTCCGCGCTTGACGACGATCTCCATATCGAGCGTGGCGCCTTTGTCAAGCGTCGCGATATGAAGTTCTGGCGTCAGTATCTCGATATCGGCATCATGCTCGATATCTCCGGCCTTAGCCACGCCGGCTCCCTTCCTACGAAGGTGGACCGTCTTGGGCTTGTCGGAATGCAGCTTGAACCGGACCTTCTTGATGTTGAGAATAATATCGGTGACATCTTCCGTAATGCCGGGGATGGTTGAAAACTCATGCAGGACTCCTTCGATTTTGACGGAAACAATGGCCGCGCCGGAAAGAGACGACAGCAGCACCCGGCGCAAGGAATTGCCGACGGTCATGCCGAACCCACGCTCGAAGGGTTCGGCGGTAAACCGCCCATAGAGCGCCGTCAAGCTTTCCTTATCGACTTCAACTTTCGTCGGGATCTGAAAATCACGCATACCTTTCAACATACTGACTCCCTTATTGCCGGGTTAAAAATGAAAAGCGCGTACGCGACGCGTTTCCAACGCCGGCATCATGCGCACATTACCTTGAATAGAGGTCCACAACCAACTGCTCATTGACGGGCAGGGGGATTTCATCCTTGGTTGGAAGACCCCGTACCGTCGCCTTGAAGTTGGCCTTATCCAAATCCAACCATACCGGGATACCCCGTCCCTCCACAGCGTCAAGCGCAGAAATAATGGGCGCAATGGTTTGGCTCCGTTCCTTCACCGCAATCACATCACCTTCCCGAACCAGGAACGAAGGCCGGTTGACCTTGCGCCCGTTTACGCGGTAATGGCCATGATTCACGAGAAGTCGGGCTTCTTTACGAGATGCCGCAAAGCCGACCCGGTACACCACATTATCCAGGCGCCGCTCAAGCATGCGGAGCAAGTTCTCTCCTGTAATACCGTCCTGGCGTTCGGCCTTGGTGAACGTTCCACGGAATTGGCGCTCAAGAATACCGTAAATACGCTTCAGCTTCTGCTTTTCGCGGAGCTGCGCGCTGTACTCCGATACTCGTTGACGGCCCTGTCCATGCTGTCCAGGCGGGTAAGCGCGACGCTCCACCGCACATTTTTCGGTCATGCAACGGGAGCCCTTCAAAAAGAGCTTGACTCCTTCTCGACGACACAACCGACACACCGGTCCACGATATTTAGCCACGGCAGTTCTCCTTAAACCCGTCGTCGTTTCGGCGGCCGACAGCCGTTATGGGGGATCGGCGTGACATCCCGAATCATATTGATCCGAAGACCGGCTGACTGGAGTGCACGGATGGCGGATTCCCGACCGGCGCCGGGCCCCTTCACATACACATCGAGTTGCCGCATTCCGCACTCCATGGCCTTTTTTGCCGCGACCTCCCCCGCTCGAGTAGCCGCAAATGGCGTGCTCTTCCTGGACCCTTTGAACCCCTGGTTCCCGGCGCTGGCCCAAACAACCGTGTTGCCACCCATATCCGTAATGGTCACAATGGTGTTATTGAAAGAGGCTTGAATATGCGCGACGCCGCTTTGAACGACTTTCTTTTCTCGCTTCTTTCCTTTTTTCACACCCATAGGCGTAACTCCCTCATCCGACTTTTACTGTCTTCCGCGCCTTACCCTGCCCCTTGGGCCCTTTCCGGGTCCGTGCATTCGTCTTCGTTCGCTGCCCTCTGACCGGCAACCCCTTGCGATGCCTGAGTCCGCGGTACGCTCCGATATCGATGAGCCGTTTGATATTCATCGATACCTCTTTGCGGAGGTCCCCTTCTACCTTGTGCTCCCGTTCGATGATCTCGCGCAGCTTCACGATCTCGTCTTCGCGCAGATCCTTCACACGTGTGGAGGGCGCCACACCGCCTTTGGCGAGAATCTGTCTGGCCAGAGACCTCCCGATCCCGAACACATAGGTCAACCCGACATGGACCTGCTTGTCTCTGGGAAGATCGACGCCGGCAATTCGAGCCATGAGCTTCTCCTATCCCTGGCGTTGCTTATGTCGAGGGTTGGAACACAGCACCCGCAACACGCCACGCCGTCGTATGACTTTACACTTTGAACAGATAACCTTGACCGATGATTTGACTTTCATGACTTTCGCCCGCTCCCTTACCTACTTAAAGCGATACGTGATTCTGCCTCGAGTGAGATCGTAGGGCGACAGTTCCACGGTCACCTTGTCGCCCGGCAGGATACGGATAAAATGCATCCGCATCTTTCCCGATATATGGGCGAGCACTTTGTGTCCGTTATCCAATTCGACCCGGAACATCGCGTTCGGAAGCGTTTCGGCGACAGTCCCTTGAACCTCAATGACATCTTCTTTCGCCATGGCTTCCGGTTACTCAGCTTCTCACAGCGTGGTTAAAATTCTCGGGCCTGCCTCCGTGACCACAATCGTGTGCTCAAAATGGGCCGACAGACTGCCGTCTCGGGTCACTGCCGTCCACCCATCCGCGAGGTGCGCGGTTTCCGGACGGCCCAGGTTGACCATGGGTTCAATGGCCAACGTCATCCCCGGCTTCAAGCGAGGCCCCTTCCCGGGCTCACCATAGTTTGGCACTTGCGGCTCTTCGTGCAGTTTTCGCCCAATTCCGTGCCCGACGAATTCCGTGACGACAGAAAAGCTGGCCGCTTCTGCATGCGTCTGCACGGCATGCGAAATGTCGGAGATACGATTGCCAACAACCGCCTGGGCAATCCCCTTATGCAGTGCTTCCTCCGTCACCTGCAACAGGCGGCGCGCCTGCTCCGTGATCACACCAACCGGAACCGTGATCGCCGCATCTCCGTAATACCCGTCCACGACAACGCCGACATCCAAACCGACGATGTCCCCTTCTTTCAATGTGCGCCCCGACGGAATCCCGTGAACAACCGCCTCGTTGACCGACACACACAGCGTATGGCGGTAAACCTGGTCTCGCACTTGGTACCCTTTGAACGCCGGCACCCCGCCTCGCTCAACGATGAACTCTTCCGCAAAACGATCAAGCGCGGCAGTGGTCACTCCCGGCTTGACTTGATGGCGGAGGGCCTCGAGGACTTCGGCCACAACCCGAGACGCTCGGCTCATCTTCGCAATCTCATCGGGCGACTTCAGCTCAATGCCGTTCATCACGCCTCTGTCAGCCCCAGCACCTTGCGAAGCCGACGATAGACGTCGTTGATCTCGCCCGTGGAATCCACGCGTCGCAGCAGGCCCCGTTGTTGATAATACTCGACGAGCGGGCTGGTCTGCTGGTCGAATATTTTGAGCCGGGCTTCCACCGTTTCCGGCTTGTCATCTGCTCGCTGCACCAGAGCCCCACCGCACTTGTCACAGCATCCTTCCCGTTTAGGCGGGTCGTGCTGAACGTGATAGACCGTCTGGCACGTCGGGCAACTGCGCCGTCCCGAAAGGCGCAGGATAATTTCGGCATTCGGAACGTCAAAACTGACCACGTGATCGAGGCCGGCGCTTCCCGTTTCTTCAAACATCCGATCAAGCGCCTCGGCCTGCGCCACGGTCCTAGGGAAGCCATCCAAAATGTATCCGCGGGAGCATTCGGGACTCGTCAGTTTTTCCCGGGCAAGCCCGATTACAACATCATCCGGAACCAGTTTCCCCGACTCCATAAACCCTTTGGCTTGCAGGCCGAGGGCGGTGCCGCGCTTGACGGACTCCCGGAGAATCTCTCCGGTTGAAACCTGCGGAATCCGCTCCTGCACGGCCAATCGCTGGGCCTGAGTTCCCTTGCCCACTCCAGGGGCACCGAAAAATACGAGGCGCATACTTGTCCCTCCTATCCGCTTCGGCCCTTCAGGCGACCTTTGGCCAGAAACCCCTCGTAATTCCGCATCAGCATGTGGGATTCGATCTGCTGCGCCGTATCCAATCCCACCCCGACGGTAATCAGCAGCGAGGTCCCGCCAAAATAAAACGGCACGCCGAGTTTGTAAATCAAGATCTCGGGGATGATACATACGCCTGCAAGATAGAGCGACCCGGCGAACGTGATGCGATTGAGCACCCGATAGATATAATCGGACGTACGTTGGCCCGGTCGAATACCCGGAATGAATCCTCCGTACTTTTTCATATTGTCAGAAATATCCACCGGATTCAGTACAACCGCCGTATAGAAATAACAAAAAAAGACGATCAGGCTGACGTACAGGATCGTATAGGTGACGGACCCTGGTGCCAGCATGGAGCCCACATTCTGCACCCAGGGAATCTGAATGAAACCCGCAATTGTTGCCGGAAACGCAATAATCGATGAAGCGAAAATCGGCGGGATCACGCCGGCGGTATTGATCTTGAGCGGTATGTGCGTGCTCTGTCCGCCAAATACACGTCGCCCTACCACACGTTTCGCGTATTGCACCGGAATCTTTCGCCGGCCGGTTTCCAAGAACACGATTGCCGCGATCACGCCGACCATCCCCATGATGAGCACAATCAGCCAAAATCCCGTCAATTGCCCGACTTCGAACAACTGATACGTTTCCACCACTGCCGCGGGCAAACGCGCCACGATCCCTGCAAAGATGATCAAGGAAATTCCGTTGCCGATGCCCCGTTCGGTGATCTGCTCGCCCAGCCACATGAGAAATGCGGTTCCGGCCGTCAGCGTCAGAATCGTCATCAGGCGGAATCCCCATCCGGGGGCCTGCACAAAGGCTCCGCGGTTCATATTTTCCAGCCCTACGGCGATGCCGAACGATTGGATCAAGCCGATCCCGATCGTCCCGAATCGGGTGTACTGGACGATCTTCTTCCGTCCGCGCTCTCCTTCCTTGGCCAGTTTCGTCAGGTGGGGTATCACCACCGTCAGCAACTGGAGAATAATCGACGCGCTGATATACGGCATGATGCCGAGCGCGAAAATCGTCAGGCGCGAAAGTGCCCCGCCGGAGAAGATATCGAGGAAGCCAAGCAGCGCACCGCCTTCCTTCAGCAGAAACTTTCCGAGTTCATCGTTATTGATACCGGGGGTCGGAATGTGCGCGCCGATGCGGTAGACCACCAACATCCCCAGCGTAAAAAGAATCCGATTACGCAGTTCGGGGATCTTAAAGACATTCTTGATGTTGGTGATCAGCCGCTCAAGCACCGCCTAATACCTCTGCCCTCCCCCCAGCGGCTTGAATCTTTGCAATCGCTGACGCGCTGAATCGATGCGCTTTGATGTAAAGCGGACGAGCGGGCATCCCCTCGCCCAACACTTTTATTTTTGACTCTTGGCTGTGCACGAGCCCGGCCCGGAACAAAGTTTCCGGCGTCACATCCTGGACATTCGTGAGCCGGTTCAAGTCCCGGATATTGACCACCGCCCATTCCTGCTTGAAGATATTGGTAAACCCTCGCTTGGGCACGCGTCGCTTGAGAGGCATCTGCCCCCCCTCAAAACCAGGGCGCTTCCCGCCTCCGGATCGGGCCTTGAGGCCTTTGTGCCCCCGCGTTGCCGTTTTCCCATGCCCGGAACCGATCCCCCGTCCAATGCGTTTCCGGCGCGTCCTCGATCCTCGCGCAGGCTTCAGCTCGTGAAGTTTCATCGGGCCCCTTTTCCAGCTTCCCGAACATCCACCAGGTATGCCAGTTTGTGCACCAATCCCTTCACCTGAGGCGTGTTGGGACGAATGACCGTATGGCGGATCCGGCGGAGGCCAAGTCCGAGCAGAATGGTCCGATGCGCCCTCGGCGTCCCGATAGGGCTCCGAACCAAAGTGATTGCAAGCTTTCCCGAAGATTTCGGCTGGGCCCCCATGATTTATTTACCCTGCCTGTTGGACCAATGAATTGCGAACACGCAAAACTTCCTCCGGATCACGCAATTGGTTCAGCCCATTAAGAGTCGCCTGCACAACGTTGAATGGGTTGCCACGTCCTAACGTTTTTGCCACGATGTTGTGAATGCCCGACAGCTCGATGACGGCACGAACCGCCCCGCCGGCCACGATCCCGGTACCCGCAGAGGCCGGCTTGAGCATGACGTGTTCTGCGCCGAAGTGCCCGCGAACCTCATGCGGAATGGTGCCATTCTTGATCGCAACACGGACGAGTTTTTTCTTGGCATGCTGGACGGCCTTGGAAATGGCCTCGGGAACCTCCGCCGCTTTCCCCTTCCCGATCCCGACCCAGCCTTGCTCATCACCCACGACCACCAGCGCGGTGAAGTTAAACCGCTTCCCTCCCTTCACCACTTTGGCCACACGGTTGATAAAGACCACTTTGTCTTTCAGATTCAGCTCATCGGGGTTGACTTTCACGGTCGGCCTTGCTCCCTTCTAGAACTTCAGTCCTTTTTCACGAGAGGCTTCGGCCAACGCTTTGACGCGCCCATGGAACCGATACCCGCCCCGGTCAAACACCACTGCCTTAAAGTTGGCCTTCAACGCACGTTCGGCGACCAGCCTGCCGACGGCCACGGCGGCGGCCAGGTTTGCCCCTGACTTCAACTTGTCTTTAATCTCTTTATCCATGGTCGACGCGCTCACCAGCGTTCTTCCGGTGGTGTCGTCAATCACCTGCGCATAGATATGGACGTTGCTCCTGAAAACATTCAGCCGTGGAAGATCCGGCGTCCCATAGACGCGGAGCCTGACCCGGTGATGCCGACGTACCCGACCGCGTTCCCGTTTGCTCACATCCAGCATGGTCAGCCTATTTCCCGGTCTTGCCTTCCTTACGGATTAGGATCTCACCGGCGTATTTGATGCCCTTTGCCTTATAGACGTCCGGCTTTTTCAAAGCCCGAATGTTCGCGGCCGTCTGGCCGACAAGCGCTTTGTCGCGCCCTTTGATCGTCACCGTCGTTTGCTTGTCGACCTTTGCGTCAATGCCCTCGGGAAGGGGAAATTCGATGGCATGGGTATAGCCTAAGTTGAAACTGATGATCCGACCCGCCAGGTTTGCCTTGTAACCCACGCCATTAATTTCCAGGATACGCTCGAATCCTTCCGTCACACCCTGAACCATGTTGCGTATCTCGTTGCGAAAGAGGCCATGGAGTGCCCGCTGATGCCGTCCTTCGGAAACCCGACGAACCTCCACCTGGCCGTTCGCGACCGCAACGGTGAGTTCGGGGGGGAGGACTCTCTTTAAGCTTCCCAGGGGGCCCTTCACCGAGACCTGCTGGCCGTCGGCGTTGACCTCAACCTTATCCGGAATCGGTATAGGCTTTCTTCCAATACGCGACATCGGCGACCTTAGCTGCTTACCAAACGTGACATACGACTTCACCGCCTATCATCTGCGCACGCGAGTCGGTACCGGTCATCACCCCTTTGGGCGTCGAGAGGATGGTGATCCCCATCCCGCCCATCACATTCGGAATGCGGGAATGCCGGACATACACCCGTTTCCCAGGCTTGCTGACCCGGCGAATTCCGGTAATCATGGGAACTTCGTCCTCTTGGTAGCGGAGGTGTAAGCGAAGTACCGGGAGACCGCCCTCGGTCACGCGATCGACAGACTGGATAAACCCTTCCTTCTGCAAAACGCGGGCGATCTCAGTTTTCAGCTTTGACGCCGGCATCTGCACAGTGGCATGCCGTCGCTGGATCGCATTGGAAATGCGGTTGAACATATCGGCCAAAGGATCGGTCATTGCCATCGCATCACCAGCTCGATTTCATCACGCCGGGAATTTCTCCCCGCAAACTGAGAAACCTGAAGCAAATACGGCAGAGTTTGAACTTTCGGAGGAACCCTCTCACCCGGCCGCAATTGGGGCAACGGTTATATGCCCGAGTTGTGAACCTTGGGGTCTTCTTCACTTTTAATCGCAGAGCCAAGCGGGACACAGTCCTGAGACCTCCTGTCAGATCAGGTTCGGTAAGGAACGCCCAGGTGTTTCAAGAGCGCCTTACCCTCGTCGTTGGTCGCAGCGGTGGTCACGATTGTGATGTCCATCCCGTGGATGGACTCCACCGCGTCATATTTGATTTCCGGAAAGATCAACTGCTCCTTCAGTCCCAACGTGTAGTTGCCGCGCCCGTCGAAAGATTTCGGCGATACCCCTTTGAAGTCGCGAATACGCGGGAGGGCGACGGTGATCAGGCGATCCAGAAACTCATACATGCGACGACCGCGCAACGTGACCTTGGCTCCGATCGGGAGCCCTTTCCTGAGCTTGAAATTGGCGATGGCCTTACGCGCCCGCGTCACCACCGGGCGCTGCCCAGTAATGGTCGCCAGTTCCTTCACCGCTGAATCCAGCAACTTGACATTCTGTGTCGCCTCCCCCATGCCGACGTTGAGCACAATGCACTCAAGCCGCGGCACCTGCATTCGATTGCCGTAGGAGAACTCTTTCATAAGGGCCGGCACGACCTTCTTCTGATAATGCTCCTGGAGCCTGACCGGACCTTTCGGTTCAGGCGCGGCTTTGACCGGCTTGCCTTCAGGCTTTGGCGCCGGTTTAGGGTCGGGCTTCACGACAGGCTTTTTCGCAGGCTTCGCCATCATTACGTCCGTTCCGGGGCTTCGATCAGCTGCTGGCATTTCTTGCACACGCGCACGCGGGATCCGTCCGCCAGCGTCTTCGATCCCACCCGCACGGGTTTTTGGCACGTCGCGCAATAGATCATGACGTTGGAGAGATGAATCGGCGCTTCCCGCTCCAGAATGCCGCCCTGCCGGTTCTGCTGGTTTGGTTTTGTGTGCCGCTTGATGATATTGATTTTCTCAATCGTCACTTTCCGCTCATGCCGCAACACCGAAAGGACTTTCCCTGATTTTCCGCGATCCTTCCCGGCAATGACGACGACCGTATCCCCCTTCCGCACCACGCACTTCGGAGGCTCGGAAAAGGCCCGGTTGGCGCTCAGCCAACCACTTCTCCGCATCACAGCACCTCCGGCGCAAGCGAGATGATCTTCATATACTTTTTCCAGCGCAGCTCGCGGGCCACGGGCCCGAAGATCCGGGTACCCACCGGTTCACCTTGGGCATTGATCAGCACACAGGCATTACGGTCAAACTTGATGTATGAACCGTCATCCCTCCGGAATCCCTTGGTCGTTCGGACGACGACCGCCTTGCTGATGTCCCCTTTTTTAACCGTCGCCTGGGGGATCGCCTCTTTGACCGTCACCATGATGACATCGCCAAGGCCTCCATACCGGCGCTTTGTGCCGCCGAACACATGGAAACACATGACTCTTTTCGCACCTGAGTTATCGGCCACGTCCAATCTGGAATAGATCTGAATCATCGCGCCCTGGCCTTTTCCACGATCTCCAAGACCCGGAAGTGCTTGTCCTTGCTCAGCGGGCGAGTCTCTGCCAGCTTCACGCGATCGCCGATTTGGCATGCATTTTTTTCATCATGCGCCTTCAGTCGCGTGACCCGACGCAGCACCTTTCCGTAGCGGCCATGGCGTACCAGTCGTTTCACAACCACGACAATGGTTTTTTGCATCTTGTTGCTCACCACCTCCCCGACGAACTCGCGGCGGTGAGCGTGCCCAGTCTGCCCCGTTTGACTCATGCTTTCACGGCCGAACTCTGTCCGGCTTTGCCTTTCTGCTTCTCAGTGAGGATCGTTTTGACGCGGGCGATTTCGCGGCGCGTCTGTTTGATTTTGGCCGGACTTTCGACCCGTCCGGCCACAAATTGAAAGCGAAGATTGAACAATTCCTTCTTTAATTCCTTCGCTTTTTCATCCAATTCCACCTCCGTCAAACTGCGAAGGTTCTTGACATGAAGCGCGCGCGTTTCCATTTAGATCCCTCCGCGTGCGACGAAGGACGTGGCCACCGGAAGTTTATGCGCAGCCAGCCGGAGGGCCTCCTTGGCCACTTCCAGCGTCACACCGTCCATCTCATACAGAATCCGCCCGGGCTTCACCACGGCGACCCAGTACTCAGGATTCCCCTTACCCTTGCCCATGCGCGTTTCGGCAGGCTTCTTGGTGATCGGTTTATCAGGAAATATACGCACCCAGACACGCCCTCCCCGCTTGACGTGACGGGTCATGGCGATGCGGGCTGCCTCGATCTGTCGGTTCGTGATCCAGCCGGGTTCGAGCGTCTTGAGCCCATACTCTCCTAACGTGACTTGCGAGCCACGGTAGGCCTTGCCGCTCATGCGCCCCTTATGCATCTTGCGGTGCTTGACTTTTTTAGGAGCGAGCACGAGATCCTCCTACCGCCATTCCGTCTCCCCCGCTCTTTTTCCTTGCTGGACGGCGGGAAGAATTTCGCCCTTGTAGATCCAGGCCTTGATGCCGATCTGCCCCATGGTCGTGTGTGCTTCGGCAAAGCCATAGTCGATATCGGCGCGAAGCGTATGTAGCGGGACGCGGCCTTGCAGATACCACTCGGTCCGTGCGATTTCGGCCCCCGCCAGCCTGCCGGAGCACCGGATTTTTATTCCTTGGGCGCCTAGCCGGAGGGCCGACGCCACGCTGCGTTTCATGGCCCGGCGAAATGCCACGCGTTTTTCGAGTTGCACGGCGATGTTTTCCGTGACCAGTTGAGCATCCAGTTCAGGCTTCTTGATCTCTTTGATCGTGATGTACACTTGCCGGCTCAAGGTCTTTTCGAGATCCACCTTGAGCTTATCCACCTCGGCTCCTTTGCGACCGATGATGATGCCGGGCCGGGCGGTATGAATGATGATCGTGACCTGGTCGCCGGACCGCTCGATCTCGACTTTCGAGACGCCTGCATGGTAGAGCTTGCTCTTGACCATCTTGCGGACACGGATATCTTCGTGCAGAATTTTGGCGTAATCACGATCGGCATACCAACGGGAACTCCACGGCTTAACGTAGCCGAGTCGCAACCCGATCGGATGTGATTTCTGGCCCATGTGTTAGTCCTTTGGCTTCTTCTTGGCCTTGGCTTCGACCGGCGCCACGGCAATCGTGATATGGCTCATTCGCTTGTGAATCGAGAACGCGCGCCCTTGTGCGCGCGGCTGGAACCGCTTGAGCGTCGGCCCGACGTCCACGTAGGCCTGGCTCACGCGCAAATCGTCGACGTCGCCGATCTCCTTGCCGGCCTGCTGACCGTTGGCCACCGCCGAAAGCAGCACTTTCTGCACCACCCGAGCGGCAGCGCGAGGAGTGAATTTCAGCAAGGCCAGGGCATCATTCACGGGGCACCCTCGGATCAAATCAACAACGGGACGGGCCTTCCTGGGCGACATCCGCACGTACCGCAGCGTTGCACTCGCTTCAGCCATCACGATCCGGGTTCCTATTTCAGCGCCACGGCTTTTTCGCTCTTGGCGGCGCCATGACCTTTAAAAAATCGGGTAGGGGCAAATTCGCCCAATTTGTGCCCCACCATATTTTCGGTGATATAAATGGGAATGAACTTTTTTCCATTATGAATGGCCAGGGTGTGCCCGATCATTTCGGGGACAATCATGGACCGGCGCGACCACGTCTTGAGAATCTTCTTCTCCCCACTGACGTTCATCTGCTCGATCCGGCCGAGCAACCGGGTATCAATGAAAGGACCTTTCGATACTGACCGCGGCATGGATTTCCTTCCGTTGAGCCTGAACCGTGCTACTTTTTCCGTCGCGAGATGATGAATTTCCCGGTCCGTTTGGTCCGGCGGGTTTTATACCCTTTGGTTTTCTGCCCCCAGGGAGTCACCGGATGCGGATTACCGGCACCTGACTTCCCTTCTCCGCCCCCATGCGGATGGTCGACCGGATTCATGACCACTCCTCGCACATGCGGCCGGCGCCCTTTCCATCGTTGACGCCCGGCTTTTCCAATCGTGACGTTCTCATGATCGGCGTTGCCGACCTGTCCCACCGTTGCCTGACAAGTTGCAAGAATCTTCCGCATCTCGCCCGACTTCAGACGGACCTGGACATAGAGTCCGTCCCGGCCCATGACTTGAGCCGAGGCTCCCGCTCCACGGATCAATTGCCCGCCCCGACCGGGCTTCAGTTCGATATTATGGACAATGGTCCCCGTCGGCATGTTCAGAAGAGGCAGCGCATTGCCCGTCTGCACTTCGGCCTCTGCGCCTGATTGCAAGACGTCTCCGACCTTCAAACCATCCGGAGCCAGAATGTACCGTTTCTCCCCATCGGCATAATGCAGCAGCGCAATTCGTGCCGAACGGTACGGGTCGTATTCGAGGGAGCGTACACGTGCTGGAACGCCCGGCTTGTCACGCTTGAAATCCACGCGCCGATATAACCGCTTGTGTCCGCCTCCGCGAAACCGAACGGAAATCCGCCCCTGGCTGTTTCGGCCGCCGGAGCTTTTAATGAATTCCAGCAGTGCCTTTTCAGGCTTCCCTGCAGACAAACTCTCGTTGGTCAGCACCGTCATTTGACGACGGCCGGGGGACGTTGGGCGAAAATTCTTGACACCCATCAGACGCCCTCGAAGATCTCCAACTTTTCACCAGGCTTCAACGTCACGATTGCTTTTTTCCAGTCCGGCTTCTTACCCACCATTCGTCCGATGCGGCGGGCCTTCCCACCGACGTTCATGACACTGACCTTCTCGACCTTCACATTCAACGCCCGCTCAGTCGCCTTTTTGATCTCAACCTTGTTGGCGTCGGCCCTGACCAGAAAGCCGATCTTGCGCTGGTTTTCCCGCATTTCCGTCAATTTTTCGGTTAACAGGGGACGAACAATGATATCCAGCGCATTGCGGGTCATGCAAAGGCCTCTTCCAGTCTCGACAAGTCGCGACGCGCGACCAGAACGGCGTCGTGCAGGAGCAGATCGCGAACGTTGATGCCTTCTGGAGCAATAACCGTCACGTCAGGCATATTTTCCGCAGCGCGGCGGAGTCGATCCTGATCGCCGCCGGCTACGATCAATGTCTTGCCGCCAAGACCGAGAACCGTCAGTATCGTCGCGAGCGACTTGGTCTTCCCGTCGGATTGAGGCAAATCTTCCAAGACCAGCAGACCCCCTTCAAGAACTTTCGCCGACAGCGCGGATCGCACAGCCCCTTGCGCTTTTTTCTTCGGCATCGTATACCCGTAGTCGCGCGGATGCGGTCCAAACACGATCCCGCCGTGCCGCCACAGCGGTGATCGGATCGACCCCGCCCGAGCCCGGCCGGTGTGCTTCTGCTTATAGGGTTTCTTTCCGGTCCCGCTGACCAGACCACGTGTTTTGGTGGACGCCGTGCCCTGACGCATGCCTGCGTGCTGCATAAGGACAGCCTCATGCAGGACCGGCCCGTTCACTTCAGTCCCGAAAACCTCGGGACGCAGTTCGACAGCACCCACCTTGCGGCGATTCAAGTCAATGACATCGATCGTGGGCATGAACACCGGCTCCTAGGAGGCTTTCGTGGACTTCTTGATGACGACGAGACTGCCTCGCGCGCCAGGAATCGAGCCCCGAACAAAAATGAGATGTTCCTCCGGCCGCACGTCGACAACCTGAAGCGCCTGGGTGGTCACCCTCACGCTTCCCATATGCCCGGCCATCCGCATGTTTTTCCAGACACGCGAAGGTGAGGAACTGCTGCCGATCGAGCCGGGAGCCCGGTGAAACATCGAGCCGTGCGACTCGGGACCGCCACGAAAGTGATGCCGCTTCATCACACCCTGGAACCCTTTGCCCTTTGACACGCCCGTGACGTCCACGAGTTCGCCCTTGGCGAACAGGCTCGCCGTAATTGTCGAGCCGACCGGGGCGTCGCCGGAAGCGTGAAATTCACGCACGTGCCTGAATACCGGAAGATTGGCTTTGGCAAAATGCCCCTTGGACGGCTTCGATGCCTTCCGGTCCGGCAATTCCAGGAACGCCAATTGGACGGCGGTATACCCGTCTTGCTCCTGCGTCTTCACCTGCGAGACTCGACAGGGACCGGCCTCGATCACCGTAACCGGCACCGCGCGTCCGCCATCGAGAAAGAGCTGGGTCATCCCCAGTTTCTGTCCCAGCAACCCGTTGGTCACAGCTTGATCTCCACGTCCACTCCGGCCGCCAGGTTGAGCTTCATCAACGCATCCATGGTTTCAGGCGTGGGTTCCATAATATCCATCAGCCGCTTGTAGGTTCGGAGCTCAAACTGCTCGCGGGATTTCTTGTCCGCATGGGTCGATCGCTGAACAGTCCACTTGTTGACGCGGGTCGGCAAAGGAATCGGCCCGACTACTTTGGCGCCCGTACGTTTGACGGTTTCGACGATCTCCGAAACGGACTGGTCGAGCACGCGATAGTCAAAGCTCTTGAGCCGAATGCGAATCCGCTGATCGAGCTTGATCGCCATCACGTATGGTCCCTCCCCCTCACGCCAGGATTTCGGTGACGATGCCGGAGCCAACGGTCTTGCCGCCTTCG